>NZ_CP022529.1:4691509-5013019 GCF_002237595.1 Labrenzia sp. VG12 | reverse complement strand
GAACGAAAACGAAAGAGACCGGCGCGCCGCCTATTGGCGACGCGCCTCGTTGGCATCAGTTCTTGACGGCAGCGCTGTCGGAGACAGGCGGGAAGGCACTGTTGACCTGTACGCCGCGGAGAAGATCGAGCGCGAGCTTGAGCTGGGTGTCCTCGTCCGGGTCGGACGGCACATAGGCCTGGCTGCCGGACTGCTCTTCGCCATCAGCTTCAAGGTGGCCACGCAGGCCCGCTTCGCCCTTGGTGTCGACGCGGCCGACCAGCTCTTCAGGAAGATCCTGCAGCGCCTCGATGTCCGGGACGATGCCCTTGGCCTGGATGGAGGTTCCCGACGGTGTGTAATACCGCGCCGTGGTCAGGCGGATGGCACCGTTTGCACCCAGCGGGATAATCGTCTGAACGGAGCCCTTGCCGAAGGACCGTGTGCCCAGGATGGTTGCGCGGCGGTGGTCCTGCAGGGCGCCGGCAACGATCTCGGACGCAGAGGCCGATCCGCCGTTCACCAAGATGATGACCGGCTTGCCATCGGTCAAATCGCCCGCACGGGCATTGTAGCGCTGGGTCTCGTCGGCTTCACGACCACGGGTCGAGACGATCTCGCCGCGGTCCAGGAAGGCATCGGAAACGGCAATCGCCTGGTCGAGCAGACCGCCCGGGTTGTTGCGCAAATCGACAATGAAGCCCTTCAGCTTGTCGTCGCCAATCTTCTCCGACATTTCCTCAATGCCCTTCTTGAGGCCATCGAAAGTCTGTTCGTTGAACTGGGTGACGCGGACATAGCCGACATCGTCCTCTTCGCGCCAGCGCACGGACCGGATGCGAATGATGTCGCGGGTGATGGTGATGTCGAACGGCTCGGCACGGCCCTTGCGGCGCACGGTCACGACAATGTCGGTGTTGACCGGGCCACGCATCTTTTCAACCGCTTCGTTCAGGGTGAGGCCCTGAACCTGCTCGCCGTCGATATAGGTGATCAGGTCGCCCGCCAGGACACCGGCCTTGGCTGCCGGCGTGTCATCGATCGGAGACACGACCTTGACGAGGCCTTCTTCCATGGTGACCTCGATGCCGAGGCCGCCGAACTCACCGCGGGTCTGCACCTGCATGTCGCGGAAGCTTTTCGGGGACATGTAGCTGGAATGGGGATCCAGCGAGGTCAGCATGCCGTTGATGGCGCTTTCGATCAGCTGAGCATCGTCCGGCACTTCCACATAGTCGGAGCGGACCCGCTCGAACACGTCGCCGAAGAGGTTCAGTTGCCGGTACGTGTCGGTGGCCGCGGCGTTGGCGGCTCCCGAAACATTGAGCGGCATCTGGGACAGTGTCGTAACCGCTGCCGCTCCCATCAGGGCACCCACCAGCAGCAAGGAAGTTTTCCGTATCATCCGCGAGCCTTTTCTTCTTCTGTGCGTTCCCACCAAGGCGTGGGATCGATCGCACGGCCGTCCTTCCGAAATTCAACATATAGGATCGGTTGGGTCGAGCCCAAGCCGAATGTCGAAGCGCTCGCCCATTGGGTCGCGCCCATCACACCAACCGGTTCCCCGGTCAAAACAAACTGCCCCAATTCCGCATCGATCCGATCCATGCCGGCCAGGAGCACATGGTAGCCGTCGCCCGTGTTCAGGATCAAGAGCTGACCGAAAGAACGGAAAGGTCCTGAATAAACCACCCAGCCGTCAGCCGGCGCCGTGACATTAGAGCCCGGCCTTGTGGCAATAGATTGACCTTCCGTCACACCGCCAAAATCATCTTCCTGGCCGAAATCCTTCAACAGGGTGCCAGACACGGGCTGCGGCAATTTTCCGCGCGTTTCCTGGAACGGCACCGCCGGTGCGAGCCGGCCCGGATCGCTGAACGGATCGAAACTGCGTTTGCCTTGCCGTTTCGCGTCCAGGGCCGCCTGGCGGGATTTTTCCGCTGCTTCGCGCGCGCTCTCGATTTCCTGCTCGAGGCTCGCGATCAGTTCCTGCAGCGATCCCGCCTTGTTCGCAAGTTCAGCCGCGCGTTCCTTTTCCTCTCTCAGGACTCGAACCGACTTCTGATGTTCCTGCCTTTTGGCGCTGAGCAGAAGCTCCAGCCGCGACTTTTCCTCAGCCAATCGCATGGCACCACCGCGCAGACGGTTCTTTTCCTCCGCTATCACCGCTTTCAGGCGGTGAAGTTCCTCCAGATCGGCTGCCAGCGCCTCCGTCTCGACCTTCAGTTCCGGCATCACGGCGTTCAACAGAATCGCACTGCGGACCGCTGAAAGGGCATCGCTCGGACGCACGGCCAGCGCCGGTGGCGGCCGCTTGCCGATCCGCTGTAGCGCCGCCAGCACCTCGGCCAGGATGTCCCGCCGCGCAATCAGCGACAGCCGGACCGCATCCTCGTTTTCGCCAAGCGCGCGCAGGCGCCGCTCGGTGTCGCTCAGCCTGGTTTCCAGCCCCCTGATCGTGTCGGACGTGCCGATGATCTTGGCGTTGAGCGTTTCGCGATCCCTGTCGAGCGCCCGGATCTCGCGGGCAATTGCCGCCTGCCGGTCCGTCGATACATCAATATCGCGTGAGAGGGCTGCCAATTCCTGTTCACGCGCCTTCTTGCGCTCCAGGGCAGCGCTGACTTCAGGAGCAACCGCAGGCTTCTCGACTGTCGTCTCATCCACGCTTTCGGAAGCAAGGACCGGCGTCGCCGGCAAAAGCATGCTCAGAACAAGGCCGCTCAAGAACGGTCGCCACTGCCACCGCTTCTCAAGATCTGGACGCATATGCGTGATGCGATCCGGTTTCAACCTGCCTCAGCTCCCAAAGGTTATCCTTCTCTTGCGATACACAGTCTGCGTTAACGAAGCGTTTACCCTGATGACCGGCCTGTTAACAAACTCTCCACGCGTGCACCGCTTTTCGACCTAACCTTGTCTTTCCGGTAATCGAAAAGCGATACGGCCCGAATGCGGCGAGATACGGGCAGAGTGCCCATTTCCGGCCATTTTCAAAGTTAAACTTCCTTCATCTGACGCAGAGGAACAGATTTCGGTCGTCTTCGGACTGCCAGTTCCCCTGTCAGGGGCCGAAATGACGGTAGACAAGGTCGCGCGGATCCGTCCTTGGAGCGCCCGGGTCAATTACAGCCCCCAGTCGTTCCGCAAGCCGCGCCGACCGGATGTTGTCAGGATCCATGTAGCTCACCAGCGCCGGCAGTTTTCGCGTGTCGGCCGCCCAGTCCCGAAAGGCCTTTGCCGCCTCGAACGCGTAGCCCCGTCCTTCGGCATGCTCATAGACATACCAGCCGAGCTCATGCTCGGGAAAAAGCGGCCCGTGATTGATGCCGACCTGGCCGAGACAGCGCCCTGTCTCCCGGTGGTCCATCATCAAGGCGCCATGACCCATCAGCGACCATTGCGCCACGTCGTGACAGAACATGCCCCAGGCCGCAAATTCGGAGAGCGGCCCGCCCATGAAGCGGGACCGCTCGGACCGCATCAACTGCCAGTAGTCCGGCCAGTCTTCCATGTTCATGGGGCGCAGGACGAGGCGCTCGGTTTCCAGGGTCGGTGCCAACAGGTTTCTCTCTTCTGTCCCGGACAATCACACCCGGTGATAGGGGTGGCCGGATTGAATGGTCATCGCCCGGTAGATCTGCTCCGCCAGGAGAATGCGCGCGATCTGGTGCGGCCAGGTCATGGCGCCAAGCGCCAGTTTCAGATCCGCCCTGGCAAGGGCTTCCTGGCCATGGCCATCGGCTCCGCCGATCGCAAACACGACCTCCGGAACTCCTTCATCTTTCCAGGCTTCCAGTTTCTGAGTGAAGGCCGGGCTGGTCAGGTTCTTGCCGTTTTCATCCAGGACCACCAGACGCGCGCCGGTGCCCAGCCCCTGAAGCAGGGTCCTGGCTTCGTCCGCCTTGCGGTCGTCCGGCCGCTGCGCGCGGCTTTCCGGTGTTTCCTGAAGAGCGACCTCTGTGACACCCAGCCCGCGTCCGGTCTTTCGCGCACGGTCCAGATAGCGGTCGAAAAGTTCTTTGTCCGCACCGGCCTTCATCTTGCCAATGCAGAAAAGCGTGAAGCGCATAAAGTCCTCGCCGGATGTTGATCCGGTCCAAAATATCAGACGGTGATCCAGGCCCCTTTCGGGACCCCAGATCTCCTCAGCCGATAAACTGCGGCGCGTCGTCCGTCTCGGGCGCCCACATCTTTTCCAGATTGTAGAAGCCGCGGACTTCAGGACGGAAAATGTGAATGATCACATCGCCAGCGTCGATCAGTACCCAATCACAGGTGTTCAGGCCCTCAACCGTTGCCTTGCCGGCGCCGGCCGCTTTCAGGTCCTTCAGCAAGTGATCCGCAATTGCGCCCACATGACGATGGGAGCGCCCGGACGCGATCACCATGTGATCGGCCAGCGAACTCTTGCCTGCGATGTCGAGAGTTACCAGGTCCTCGGCTTTCGAGTCGTCAAGACTGGAGAGGACCGTATCGAGGAGGTCTGCCGCAAGATCTGCGCTTACGGAAGCCGTCATAGGAGTGGACATGTCAGCCCGCTCGCTTTCAAAGGTCATGGTCAGGTGTTGTGCCTTTCGCCGTTTGTGCCGTCCTGAGCCCAACGTCGTCACGAACAGAAACGTTCGTCTTCATACGTCACCCGTTTTGGGAACAGGACCGGTTGACCGTACCTCGGCCGCGCTCGTCGCGACCGTCCCTATAATACCGCTTCCCGTTTGGCATTTTCAAGACAGCCCGGAATTCTCGGTAAATCTGCTGATCATTTTGGTGCGCCGCGCCGCAGGTCCGTCGATGACGTCTGGTCGAGCGGTGTATGCAAAAACGTCCATATCGGTGCCTGCATATTCGGCAGCAATGCCGCGTCTTCCTCCGGAAGCCTATATTTTTCATAAGCTTTTGCCATTGGAGACGACAACACGGACAAGGAGGCCCCGGGGCGGTCGACAATCGCAATCGGCACCGAACCGACGATGTCGCGCCAATCCTGCCAATAATGAAAGCCGGCTAAATTGTCAGCACCCATGACCCAAACGAATCGCACGGCCGGACGCATCGCCTGCAGGGCCACCAGTGTCCTTGCGGTATAGGGCGTGCCCAGAACCTGCTCGAAGGCGGTGACCTTCATGCGCGGGTGGTCCGCCAGGTCGCTGGTCAGACGCAGGCGCCTTTCCAGGGGCGCCAGGTCGGAATGGCTCTTCAGCGGATTGCCCGGCGTCACCAGCCACCAGACCTGATCGAGCCCCAGCCGCTTCAACACGGTCGCGGCGACCAGCCTGTGCCCCGAATGCGGCGGATTGAACGAACCGCCAAAGATGCCGATGCGGTTGCCCGCTTCGGCATGCGGCAGTTTCAGCCAGTCCCTGTCAAGCTCCGCCCCCAGACTAAGCGGGCTCATGCCGGTTGCCTCTTGCCATTGAATTCACGAATGCAGGGAAAGGTCACGGACGGGTCTGACCCGTGCCATGCACCTTGTATTTGAAACTGGTCAGCTGCTCGACGCCCACGGGACCACGCGCATGCATGCGACCGGTGGCAATGCCGATTTCCGCACCCATGCCAAATTCGCCGCCGTCGGCGAACTGGGTCGAGGCATTGTGCAGCACGATGGCCGAATCCACTTCGGCCTGAAACCGGTCCGCAATCGCCTGGTCTTCGGTCAGGATGCAATCGGTGTGGTTGGAACCGTATGTGGCGATATGGTCCATCGCCGCGTCCAGATCCGCAACGACCTTTACCGACAGGATCGTGTCGAGATATTCGGTCGACCAGTCGTCCTCGCTGGCAGGAACGATGTTTTCGCAGATATCGCGCACCACAGCGTCGCCGCGCACTTCGCAGTCCCTGTCCTGCAGCGCCTTGACGATCACCGGCAGATGGCTGTGCGCCACTGCCTCGTGCACCAGCAGTGTCTCCAGGGCGCCGCAGATGCCCGTACGGCGCAGCTTGGAGTTGACGACCACGTCCACGGCCGCGGCAAGGTCGGCTGCCTCGTCGACAAAGATATGCACCAGGCCTTCCAGATGGGCGAAGACCGGCACGCGGGCTTCCGTCTGCACCCGTTCGACCAGGCTGCGGCCGCCGCGCGGCACGATGACATCGAGATTGCCGTTCAGGCCACGCAGCATTTCGCCGACCGCAGCGCGATCCGTTACCGGCACGATCTGGATGGCGTCTTCCGGCAAACCGGCAGCCGCCAGGCCTTTTTGCAGGGCGGCATGGATCGCCCGGTTGGACTGGATGGTGTCGGAGCCGCCACGCAGGACCACCGCATTGCCGGCTTTCAGACAGAGAGCACCGGCATCGGCCGTCACATTCGGGCGGCTTTCATAGATCACACCGATCACGCCAAGCGGCGTGCGCACCCGCTGGATCTTGAGGCCGTTGGGGCGCTCCCAGGCCGCCATGACGCTGCCGACCGGATCATCCAGCGCGACGATGTCCTCAAGAGCCCCGGCAATCGCCTCGATCCGCTCCTCGTTGAGCGTGCCGCGATCCAGAAAGGCGGCCGTCTGGCCATTGGCCGTCATCGTCTCAACGTCGATACGGTTGCCGGCCAGGATTTCCGGGGTCGCCGCTCTGACAGCTGCCGCCATTTCCTTCAGGGCCCGGTCTTTCTGCTCTGCTGGGGCCGTGGCAAGGACCCGGCCGGCGGCACGGGCGCGCTGCCCGATCTCCGCCATCAGTTCCTCGGTCGACTGTGCCTCGACGACTTCCAGCATCTTCTCCAACTCCCATACACGCGGCCGCACCGGCAAGCCGCTCAGTCAAACGCGTTTTAGCGCGTTCCAGATAAAAAGGCATCCTCCAGGACAAGATCGTCCCGGTGGATCATTTCCGCGCGCCCCGGATAGCCGACGATGGCCTCGATTTCCTTGCTGTTGCGCCCGGCAATCAGCTGTGCCTCGTCCGCGTCATAGGCGATCAGGCCCCGGCCAATCGTGCGGCCGGCCTTGTCTGTCAGAATGACGGCATCTCCCCGGCCGAAACTGCCGGAAACATCCGCAACGCCTGCCGGCAGCAGGCTTTTGCCGGAGGTCATGGCCTTTACCGCGCCATCGTCCAGCGTGATCCGGCCACGTGGTTCCAGATGACCGCCGATCCAGGCCTTGCGGGCACTCGCCGGAGAGCTGAGCGCCGGGAACCAGGTGCCGCGCGCGCCCTCTTCCAGGCGCTGCAGCGGATTGAGTTCCTTGCCGGAGGTGATCACCATCGAGGTTCCGGCGGCCGTGGCAATCTTGCCGGCATCGATCTTTGTCTTCATGCCACCGCGCGACAGTTCCGAGCCGGCGCTGCCCGCCATCGCCTCGATCTCGGCGGTGATCCGCGGGACTTCGGGCAGGAACACCGCATCCGGGTCCTGCGCGGGCGGGGCCGTATAAAGCCCGTCGATATCGGACAGGAGCACAAGACAGTCGGCGCTCGCCATGGTCGCCACACGCGCGGCAAGACGGTCGTTGTCGCCGTAGCGGATCTCGGAGGTGGCGACAGAGTCGTTTTCATTGATGATCGGCACGGCGCCGAGCTTGAGCAGCGTGCCGATGGTTGCCCGGGCATTGAGATAGCGCCGGCGCTCTTCCGTGTCGCCGAGGGTCAGGAGGATCTGACCCGCCTTCTTGCCATGGGCACCGAGCGCATCCGCATAGGCCTGGGCAAGCGCGATCTGACCGGCAGCGGCGGCCGCCTGGCTTTCCTCAAGTTTCAGCGGCCCCTTGGGCAGACCCAGGATACCGCGTCCGAGCGCGATCGAACCGGAGGAGACGATCAGCACGTCCGCGCCGCTCTTGGCGAGGCCTGCCAGATCCGAAATCAGCGCGTCCAGCCAGGCGCGTTTCAGTTCGCCGCGCTCGACCAGAAGAGCGGATCCGATCTTGACGACGATCCGGCTGAAACTTTTCAGGCTGCGGGTCATTACGGGTGCCAGCCCTCCTGCTCGGGAGCAGGCACCTGGTTGGCAGCGTCTTCCTTGTCCTTGTCGATGGCCCGCACGATCATGCGCAGCGCCCGGTCGACATTCAGCCCGCTGGCCGAGGACAGGATCAGCGGTTTCTGGCCGCAGGCAGCCTCCAGGCTCGCGGCCTGTTCGGCAATCAGTTCCTCGTTGAGCGCATCGCATTTCGACAGCGCCACGATTTCGGGCTTCTCCGTCAGGCCCGCGCCATAAGCTTCGAGTTCACCGCGAACCACACGATAAGCTTCGCCAGGATCTTCCTCGCCGGACCCGTCGACCAGATGCAGCAGCACGCGTGTGCGTTCCACATGGCCCAGGAACCGGTCGCCAAGACCGGTGCCCTCGTGTGCGCCCTCGATCAGACCCGGAATATCGGCCATGGCAAAGCTGTTGCCGTCGATCTGGACGATGCCGAGATTGGGGTGGAGCGTCGTGAAGGGATAGTCCGCGATTTTCGGCTTGGCGGCGGAGACCGTTGCCAGGAAGGTTGATTTACCGGCATTGGGCAGACCAACAAGACCGGCATCGGCGATCAGCTTCAGGCGCAGCCAGATCCATTTTTCCTCGCCTTCCAGGCCCGGGTTGGCCCGGCGCGGCGCCTGATTGACCGAGGATTTGAAATGCGCGTTGCCGAAGCCGCCATTGCCGCCCTTCAAAAGCAGAACCTTCTGGCCCAGCTCGGTCAGATCGGCAATCAGGGTCTCGTTGTCTTCCTCGAAGATCTGCGTGCCGACCGGCACCTGAAGGACGACATCATCGCCATGGGCCCCGGTGCGGTTACGGCCCATGCCGTGAATGCCGGTGGCCGCCTTGAAGTGCTGCTTGTAGCGATAGTCGATCAACGTGTTGAGGCCGTCGACGCATTCGACGATGACGTCGCCGCCCTTGCCGCCGTCGCCGCCATCCGGACCGCCATATTCGATGTATTTTTCGCGCCGGAACGACACGCAGCCCGCGCCGCCATTGCCGGAGCGCACATAGATCTTGGCCTGATCGAGGAATTTCATTGTTGTTCTCTTTATCTTGTCCTGCTGTCAGGCCTTGATCCGCTTCCCGGTCAGTGGCCGTTCAGAAATTCGGTTCGTGTAACTTCCATGCGAAGGGCGGGGATTGTGGTCCCGCGCGAAACGCTTTTGCAACCGACCTCGCCCACCAGCCGGAAGCCGAGTTTTTCGAGCACTTTCAGAGAACCGGAATTCTCTGTCATGGCCTCGCCGGCCAGTCGCTCGTGCCCGGTGTTCTGGAACAGCCAGGTCACGGCGGCCTCGACCGCTTCGCTCATAAACCCCTTGCCCCAATAGGGGCGCCCCAGCCAATAGCCGATCTCGGGGGTTTCCTGCAACTTTTTGAAGCCCATGCCGCCGATCATTCGGCCATTATGATCAATGTGAAGCCCGAGTTCATCAGCGGTTTCAATATCCCGCCAACGCTCGACGGAGCGGCTGAGATAGGCTTTGCCGGCGTCCAGATCATATGGATAGGGAACGCGCGAGAGCATCTTGGCCACTTCGTAGTCACCAAGCAGCTCCGCGCAGCTTTGAAGATCCTCCGGGCAGGGTGCACGCAATTGCAAGCGGTCCGTTTTCAGATGGATCGTACTCATGACAAGACAGGTTCCTCTGCCTGGAAGGCATCAAGGGTCAACCGGAATTTCGTCGCCGGCAAATCCTCCCCCCGAGCCCGGATCGACAAGAGAATTGCGTGAGGATCGTCAAACCCGAGTTTGCGCAAGACGTTGAGCGAGGCCGGGTTTTCGTTGAGGGCGCCGCTCGTGACCGTCGTTTCAGGGCTTTCGCCGAAATGCCAGGTCAGCACCGCGTGCGCCGCCTCGCTCATCAGACCCCTGCCCCAGTAGGGCTTGCCGAGCCAATAACCGAAATCCGGCTCCGGACCTGCCCGCCCCACCGAAACCGCGCCAATCAGGCCGCTGCCATCGTCGATCGCGAAGGCACGTTCTCCGTCATCGTCAAAGGCGGCGGTCTGGTTGATCCACCAGACCGCATCTTCCCGGCTGTAAGGATGCGGCACGACGGAGAGCATCTTTGAGACGTCATAGTCGCCCACCAGCGCCCGCACCCGGTCCGCATCCTCTAGCGTGAGCGGACGGAGCGTCAGCCGCTCGGTCTTGAGCACAGGAAGGCTCATGCCGCTTTCCGCCCGGCTTCGAAATCGGCCCGAGACAAGCGTACGACAACGTTCGACACCCGCCGGTCCAGTGCCTTGGAAAAGCGCTCGGTCATGGAATAGGGCTTGAAACCCAGCTTGCGCAGAAGGCCCCGCGAGCGGAAGTTTTCCTCAAAGGCGCGCGCCGCGATAGCCTCGGTGTGAAACGCCTCGAAGGCCCAGGCCAGGGCAGCCTCCACGGCCTCACTGGCATAGCCGTGTCCCTGAAAGGCGCGGCCAAGCCAATAGCCAAGCGTCGGCAGGTCGGCGAGATCTTCCAGGTCGCCCGGCGGCTCGATGGCAACGACGCCAATGAACACGCCGCCCAGCGTGATCGCGAACAGGGCCTCGGTCTCGAACGGGTCCTTGCCGACCACCGTCTTCAGGAAATCTTCCGCCGATCCGTCCTCATAGGGCCAGGTAAAGGACGTCAGCCAGCGGGCAACTTCAAAATCCTTGCCCGCAAGCGCCACCATGGCCTCGGCGTCGCTCATGGCGATCGGCCGCAGAACCAGACGTCGGGTTTTCAGTTCCGGCAACATGCTCATCGTCCTTGCCCCCATCCTTTCAACGACTTCCAGACAGCGCGTTCCAGCGTGTAACGTTCGATCGGCACCGAGCCACCCGCCCCAACGGAGCGGATCATGGCCTGGTCCCGGAACTGGAACCCTGATTTCACCAGAACCCTGCGCGAAGCCGGATTGGTGACGCGGCAGGAGCCCTGCAGTTCTTCAATGTCGTGATAGGTAAAGGCGTGGTCGACCAGCGCATGCACCGCTTCGGTTGCAAAGCCCTGACCCCAGAAGGGTTCGCCCAGCCAGTAGCCGACATGGATCGGACCGCCCGGTTCGACATTGGCATAGCGGGCCACGCCGATCAGCCGGCCGGTGCTCTTCAGCCGGATGGCAAAAGTCGCGGATTGGGGTTTCGCCTGATGCGCCTTGGCAATCAGCGCCCGGCCATCTTCCAGCGAGAACGGGTGGGGCATGGTGGCGAGATTCGCCGCCACGGTCTTGTTGTTGGCCAAAAACACCAGATCGGCCAGATCGTCCGCCCGCGGCTGGTCGAGCCGCACACGAACCGCGTCCTGCGGCAACGGGGCCGCGACCAAACTGCTCTCGTCTAACAGACCATCACTTTCAACAACCATCATTTCCTCCAGCCAAAACAAATCAAGGGAGAGATGGCGCCCCATCTCCCCCTTGGAATTCTGACTGGCCGGTTGTTGGCCTCATCTCGAATTGCCGGGGTCTAATGGGACGCCGGCGTTTCGAAACTTCACGTCGGCTTTACTCCGCTGCTTCCGCTACCGGGAGCACGTTAATGTAGGTTCGCTTGTTGGCTTTCGCCTGGAACTCTACCTTGCCTTCCACGGTCGCGAAGATGGTATGGTCCTTGCCCATACCAACGCCGGTGCCCGGGTGCCAGGTGGTGCCGCGCTGACGCGCGATGATGTTGCCGGGAATCACTGCTTCCCCGCCATATTTCTTGATGCCGAGACGGCGGCCAGCTGAGTCGCGGCCGTTGCGGGATGAACCGCCTGCCTTTTTATGTGCCATCGTGAGAACTCCTCGTTCTTCGAATTCTTAAATCTAACGGGCCTGAAACGGCGGCTTAGTTGCCTGCAAGTTCCTTGGCCTGTTCAACCCAGTTGCCGCGCTCGAACTTGCCTTTCAGGCCGGTTTCTTCTTCAACGCGGGCGATGTCGTCAGCGGTCAGGGCTGCGATCTGAGCGAAGGTGGTGATACCTGCCTCATTCAGTTTTTTCACAGCTGCCGGACCGGCGCCGTCCAGTTTTTTCAAGTCGTCTGCAGCAGCCGGTGCGGCTTCTGCAGCGGCCGGAGCCGCTTCAGCGGTTTCTTCAGCCTTCGGCGCAGCCTTTTTCGGCGCTGCCTTCTTGGCCGGCTTTGCACCACCGGTCAGGATGTCGGTCACCTTGACGAGGGTGAAGGACTGACGGTGACCGTTGCGGCGGCGGGAATTCTGACGCCGGCGCTTCTTGAAAATGATGACCTTGCGGTTACGGCCCTGTTCGACCACTTCCGCAACAACGCTGGCACCTTCAACGGTCGGTGCGCCAACGGTGGTATCGGTGCCGTTGCCAACCATCAGAACTTCGTCAAAGGTGACGGAGCTGCCGGCTTCGGCGTCCAGTTTTTCGACCTTCAGGAGGTCGTCTGCGGCGACGGTGTACTGCTTGCCGCCGGTCTTGATCACTGCGAACATGTCTCGCACGTCCTTCTTTTCGTTTTTGACATACCAGCGGCGAGCGGGTAGCACCGCAACTGGCTGTTTTCTCGGTCGAACGCGAGGCGCCTGTCTCTCCGGCAAATCCGGCTGACAGGTCTTTGTGACGGGGTTGAGCGTGAAGCTTTGAAAGCCCGGCAGGCCTGGAACGACAAACAAAACCCGAAAAAGCGAACCTTTTCGAGCCCGCGCAATATAGTCGGCCAGCTCCCGATGTCAAACGGAAATATACCTCCTGATCCAGGAAAGTCCTTGTATTTGAATCCATTGGCCGAATGGTTTGAGCTGACACCCGCTTGTCTGCAACGTGGCATTACACACGAGAGATATGTGCCTGTAATGGCATGGCTGACGCTGCCGGTGTGTTTCGTTTCAAGCTGCCGCCGTTCAAGTTGCTGCCGTACGAGCACGGTTCCGCCGTCGGTGAAGGCCACGATCCGGGCAAGATCACGTTCAGGATGCAATCGCCCTTGCACTGCCTTCAACCGCTCGGCTGACATGGCGGTTTCGGTCAAATCCACACCCTGAAAAATTCCTCAATTCCGGTCTTGCGATAGCGGCGCACTCTGTCTATGTTCCGCGCCACTTGAGACCCGTTTGTCTCATAGTGCCGCGGAGAGGTGCCGGAGTGGTCGAACGGGGCGGTCTCGAAAACCGTTGAGCGCGCAAGCGTTCCGAGGGTTCGAATCCCTCTCTCTCCGCCATTTTTCCCAGCAAGATATTGATTTTAAATCGGCAATGGCCGGGCTGATTCTTCAGACCATCATTCAGCCCATCAGACTTCAGGTTTATTCACAGCCCTGACGTTCAATCAGGTTTTTCGCCTCAGGCTCTTGCACGACATCGCAACTGGGCCTACCCAATATGTAACTCGGCTCATTCATCTCATCCGGGTTCATCACCAGCTTGCGCAGGACGTGCTCGCCAACCGAAACCGCTCGTTTACCCGAGGGCGACTTTGGAGGCTTGCATGTGCGCGGCACGGCAGACTGATCTCTTTCCAGCCACTGATCCTTCCATCCCGGAAGCGCCATCCGAACAGACACCCAGAGCTTCCCGTCCGGAAAGGCTGGCGCCTGCTCGGCTGAAAACAAAATCAAAGCAGTCCGGCGCGACCCAGAGACGCGGCTCGAAGAAGGCTGAAGTCCTTTCTCCCTGGATGACAGTCGGCGACGTTGCGGCCTTTTTTGCTGTCAGCGAGCCCACCATTTGGCGGTGGAACAGAAACAATCCGGAGTTCCCAAAGGGGCATGAACTCTCCCCCGGAACAACCCGTTGGTGTCGAGAGGAGATTGAAGAGTACTGCCAGAAGCTGCGGGGGGTGACCTCATGAGGGCGCCTTCGACAGAAAAAACGGAAAAGCGGCAAACCCTCAAGAGCGCGCGGCTGGCGCGCGCCCACTGGCTTTATACTGTCGAAGACGTGATTGCACTCTATCTGGTTTCCAGACAGACCGTTCGGAACTGGATGCGCTACGGATTGAAAGCCATTGAGGCTCAGAAAACCCTCTTTCTCGGGCAGGATCTGAATGAATTCCATGCCCGGCGGCGCAAGGAAGCCAAGGTGCCCTGCACCTTTGAGGAAATCTACTGCGTCTGCTGCAAGCAAAAACATTCCTTTCTCATCGAACCCTTCACGGTCGGGCAAAAAGGCAAGCTCTTTACGCTTGTCTCCATCCAACGCCCCGAGACTGGCGGCAGGACCACAAAGTTTGTCCGTGAGAGCGATCTGCACCGATTGAGAGATCTGCAGAAACGCAATTGCAGCGCCGAGACTCCCGATTAGGGAATCTCTCTTCTCCCCGCTGCAATTCGCCGTATCAGCTTAATCGAAGGTCGACCACATGCACGCTTCCACTGCTTGGATGCTCTATTTATACCAAACACACATGAAAGAGGCCCGGGGACTGGATGCCAAGACAATCAGCGCCAGGATGCGGCATCTCGGGCAATTCGCGACCAGCCTTGGAGACAAGGAACTCACCAAGCTGACGCGGGATGACATCATAAACTTCAAAAAGAGACTGAATGCGACGGATCACGGCGAGACCAATGGGGACAGAACTCTGGCGGCGCCAACCATCGTGCAGACCTGTCACGATCTGAAGGCCTTCCTAGAGTGGTTGGCCAAACAATCAGGCTACAGATCCCTTCAAAGGGACCTCTCTGATTATTGCACGCCACCTCGTCGCTTGACCGCCATCGCCCACACACCGAAGACAAAACATGTTCCGTCTGCAGCCGACATAGTCTCAACACTCGCGGCCATGCCTCAGACAACATTGCAGGACCGGCGGGACCGCGCAGTGATTGCCTTTCTGTTCCTCACCGGTGTTCGGGACGGTGTCCTTGTTAGCTTGCGCCTCAAACACGTGGACATAGAGGGGCGACGCGTCGACCAGGACGCCAATGAAGTGAACACGAAGTTCTCCAAAACCGCGCGAACAACCTGGTTTCCAGTTGGAGAAGACATCGCAGCGATCGTGACGGAGTGGGTCGAGGAGAGACGCGCTTCTGGAGCCGAAGGCGATGATCCGCTCTTTCCTAGGACACCCAGTGCGGTTCGAGGCCCATGCTCTGGTCGCAAGGAGGAATTCTGGAAGACCGCCGCACCTGTGCGGGAGATCATCAGGAAGGCGACCCGCGTTGCAGGTGTTCCCTATTTTTGCCCGCATTCCGTTCGGTCGACACTCGCCAGGCAGTTCTTTTCAAAGGCACGTTCACCGGAAGAGCGGAAGGCGGTCAGTCAAAATCTTGGCCATGAAAACGAAACGACAACCATGGAGCATTACGCAACACTCAGCGATGACTACCAGCGCGAGTTGATGTTGGGATTATGGGAGCGCGCCGAAATGCCCGAAGAGGACTTGGAATTGGTCGATCTTATCAATCAGGTGCCCTCAGAGAGCAGACATGTTTTGAAGGCCACAGCGCAGGCTTTGATCAAGAGCTAACCAGCCAGCGCCTGCGTTGCACAGCAGGCTCATTCTGGTGTTCCAACACATGCTGATCGGCCAAACCGTCAACCGTACTCTTCTTGCAGCAATTGAGAGAAGTGGCGGCCCAGGCAATAGTCCCGGTAGGCCGTTGGAAAGCCAACGACAGCAGAGAAAGCGCCGCCGACGCTATATTAGCAGTAAAGACCGGTTTGTCAGCACCGTTCGGCAACAAGATAGATGACAGAAATGCGGCCGCAGACTGACTGACCGCTATTGTCTGCTTGATTACTTTTCTGGTTCAAACGTAGTACCCACTAAAGAATGGCCTGTCCCCCTAAAGTGCCGCTCAAGATTCCTGTTGGCAATCTGCCGACCCGATCCGAAAACTGGTGCAGCACGCCTGCAAAGCCGCCATTGTTCCCGTCTTTCGGCTACAGGCCCTGAGGAAAACACTAACCGCAATAGGAGAAGAGCTCTGTCATTCCATCCAGGAGCGGAACGCCTGGGGTCAGAATCTTGGACACGAAGAGCTTGGCACCACGCTGCAGCATTCCGGCAAGGTTCCCGAAGTGCGGCAACTCGACCTGATCGGCAACATGCGCAATCGAACCCCACAGCCCGACACACGGCGACTGATCGACAAGCCCGGCCGCATGAGACCGGACCACGTCAAACTGTTCGAGAGCCTCATTGACGGGTTCGACCCGGCTAAGGCGGGTTGACGCAGGTACTGCCCGTGACGAGCTGGAAACTCAACAGGCAACACAAGCATTACAAAAGATACAAACACATTGGTTCGGGAATATGTGCCGAGTGCAATCTTGCAGACTGTAGCGGCCTCTTTCGACTCGATCCGCGCCAACAGTGCTTCCCGGTCGAGAGACCTCATCCAGAGGGTTTGCTCCGGTTCCGCGGCCGCGCATCCACTTTTTCTCTGATTGCAGATTCCCAAAATACACCAAATTTAAAACTGACGTTAAGTTAACTTTCACAAAGAACGAACTAAGCTTCGAGGGTGTCTCCTAGGACACGAATTGCGTGCCTTTGGTTCCCTTCGCTAAAGAGGTCAAGGTTCATGACCACGCGGCTCTGGCTGATTGTTCTTTCACTGATTTCAAACATTCTCGCACTGGCCCTGCCGCTTGCGCTCATTCAGGTCTACGATCGCATCCTTGCCAATCAGGCGGTCGGCACCGCAATCGTCATCTTCTCTGCTGTTGCCCTGGCGATCCTTCTCGATGGCCTCGTGAAGTATGCGCGCGCTTCGATCCTGGGCCGGCTCGCAGCGCAGGCGGAATACCGGCTGTCCTTGAAGACGGCCGAGAAGCTCCTCTCCATCGATCCGAAAACCCTGACCGCATATGGCCCCGGCCGGATCCGGGAACTGTTCTCGGCGATCAACCGGTCCAATGACGTGCTGGTGGGGCAGTCAACGCTTGCGCTGTTCGATGCCCCCTTTGCCATCGCCTTTCTGGCGCTGGTCTGGTTCCTCGGCGGTCCGACCGTTTTCGGACCGCTGGCCGTTCTCTTCGTCTTTGGAGCTTTTGCGCTGCTGGCCGCGGCCCGGCAGACGCAGGCCGGCCTGAGACTGTTCGAGGCCTCCGCCGATCAGGCAAGCCTGATCATGACCCGCAGGGAACAGCTTGATCGCATCATCGCCAGCGGAACCCTCGGGGACTTCGCAGGGGAGGTCCGGCGCCACGAAAAACGTCTCGCATCTGCCCAGGAAGCCGCCGAGAGCAATCTTGCGGCCGCCCTGAACCTCAGCCAGTCCGGCGGCCTTGCCACGACGATTGCGGTTCTTGGCATCGGGTCGCTTGTCGTGCTCGCCGGGGACATGACCACCGGCGGTCTGGCGGCCTGCCTCATTCTCGGACAACGAGGTGTTGCCGGCCTCCTGGGACTGGTCAATGCGCTGGCCCGGCGGCAGGTCTCGGCAACCGCGTTCCGATCCGTTCAGACCCTCCTGGCGATGCCCTCAGTTTCATTGCTGGAGACCAGGCCTGCCGCGCAGGGCGAACAGGTTGGAATTCGGTTTCAGGTCGCAGGCCGCTCTTTTGAAGCCCGGCCCGGACAGTGCCTTGTCCTGCGGCCGCAGAGCCCTGGACAGGGCACGATCATCTTTCAGCAGCTTGGGGAGGCACTGGAAAGGACTGAGCCCGCAGACAGCCAGAGCCTGACGGGCGTTACCCTGACCACAGACAACGGTGAGCCAGTGTCGCCGACCCGGTGTCGCATCTCTGTGTGCGATGCGCGCCCCAGGGTGTTTAACGGCACTGTTCTTGAAAACATGACCGCGTTTGACGCGGACGCAACGGACCGTGCCTTGTTGCTGTCGGAGAAAATTGGTCTCTCGGAAGCAATCGGCCGGTTGCGTGATGGCGTGGAAACGCCGCTCTCACCGGGGCTTGGCGTACCGTTGTCAGACGGTCATCTCAAGCGGCTGATGCTCGTCAGGGCCATGTCCTGCCAGCCTCAAGTCCTGCTGCTCAACTGGCCGTCGCAATATCTGGATGCGGCCGGAACCGAGAAGCTGGCCGATCTCCTGAAAGGCCTTGAAGGCGAGACAACGGTGATCGTGTTCGAAAGCGCCAACGGCCTGGTCACGCGGTTTGACGAAGTCCGTGACCTTCCGGTGCTGCCCTCAACCGGCGCGGAGGTCGCGGCATGAACTATCAGTCCGACCTTTCCAGACCATCGCACGTGCCCGGCTCTCCGGAGACGATGTCCAGCAGGCAGAAGACCGACCTTGAAACGGTTCTGCTGGCGGCCCTCACAGCGCTAGGCTGGCGACGGTCGGCCGATGTTCTGACGGCGGCAATACCGGCGAGCACCGGGGTCGACACCCTCGATGAAGCTTCGATGGTGCTTGATCTTGTTGATGTCGGAGCGAGCGTGGAAACAAAAATCCCCGCAACCTGGCGAAGCGGCCTGGACGGCGCACTGCTTGTCCGGGACAAGGAGGGCGTGCACGCCCTGGTCAGGGAAGATTCCCGCGAAACTTCAGTCTCCTCGTCCCGTCTTTCTCACGACAAGACAAGGCAGCGGGTCGAGCACGCAACAAAGCTTCTCTTCATTCACAATCCCGAGCAGTCCGTTGCCGCAGTGCACGCCTTGTCGATCCGGAACCGGATCAATCGTGTGGCCGGCACGGCGCTGTTGCTTTCCCTGGTCCTCAACGCACTGGCCCTGTTCATTCCGTTTTTCTCCATGGCGATCTTTGATCGTGTTCTCGGCGCGCAGGCCACGCAAAGCCTCGTTCCTCTGCTGACCGGTGCCGGAGTTGTTCTACTGGCGATCCTTGCGCTGAGAAGCCTCAGGTCCAGGCTCCTGGCCGCGGAATATGCACGCCTTGGGTCAACGACACGGCTGATGTCCTTCTCCCGCATCCTTCGATTGCCACATTCGATACGGCAACGATTGGGCTTCGACCGTCTCCAGAACCGCTTGCAGAGCACGGCACAGAGCGCCGAGATCTTTGCGTCACAGAACACGGCGGCCATCTTCGATGCTCCGTTTGTTCCGCTCTCCATTCTCGCCATTGCGTTTGTCGGAGGCTGGATGGCGCTTGTCCCTGCCATCTACCTCACCTTGTTCCTGGCCTTGAGCTGGGTGCTGAGCGAGACCCGCCAGAGCCTTGACCCGCAACTTGAAAACGCCAATGCAAAACGTGTTGAAGCCCTGACGGAGCTCAGTGCCAAGGCGGCCGATATCCAGCACATCGAACACGGCGCAACATGGTTTGCCCGGTTTGCCTCGATTGCACGTCAGGCTGCCTTTGCCAAGCAGCGCCGGGCAACCCGGGCCGCGGCCCTGCAGTCGCTCGCTTACGTTCTGGGGACGGGAGCGGCCCTGACCACGCTCTGCATCGGCCTGGCCCTCGCCATGGGCGGAACCATCACCGCCGGCGCATTGATCGGCACCATGCTGCTGACCTGGCGGATCACAGGACCGTCCCAGGCGTTTTTCCTGGCCTTGCCGCGCCTGAAGGGCATCAGAGCGGCGATATCCGGCCTCAATCAGGCCTTTTCCTGGGGAGCACCTCAAGCGAAACCGGCCGCGCTGGAACGTCTTGAAGACGGTGCTCCGGCCATCAGTGCCAAGGGACTTTATTTCAAGTACGACCAGACTGCGGATCCGGCGATTACCGGGTTGTCGCTGGACTGTGCGCCAGGATCCCTGACCATTGTCATGGGCCCGAACGGTTCGGGAAAATCGACCTTCCTGAAGCTGGTGTCCGGTCTTGTCCTTCCGCAATCCGGGCGCCTTGCTTTCAATGGCCGCTCCGTCACCCAGTATGATCCGGACGAACTTGCCCGCGCCACACGGTGGCTGAACCTGGGCGGTCCCGGCAATGGCTCCGGCCCTGACGCGCTCTCGGACCATCCTGATCCCGGTGCCCGTCTGATCGTGCTGGACGACAGCATCGGATCCGACACGGCTTACAACCGGGAAGAGCTGAAGGCCCTCCTGACATCGCTCAGGGGACGTGCAACGGTCTTTGTTGCCACACACGACACCTCCCTGACGGCTCTTGCTGACAACGCACTGGTCCTGGATGACGGCACCCCGGCTTATTTCGGCCCCGTGACGCCCCAGACTTCGCCCCTTTCACCGCCCGAGGAGACGAGCTGATGAAGCCTTCCCATCTGGATGATCAGTTTGAGCTGAACGACGGCAAGGCCGTCAGACTGACCAACATGGCCGCCGCCGCCATCGGTGTCTGTCTCGTGGCTTTCGTCGCCTGGTCGGTGATGACACCGATCGACGAGGTCGCAAAGGCCAGGGGCGTGGTTGAACCTGTCAGCGAGGTCCAGCAACTGCAGACAGAACATGGCGGGGCCCTTGCGTCGGTTCTCGTGCGCAAGGGCGACATTGTCTCGCAAGGCGACACGATCGCGATCTTCGATCATGACGATGTGCGATCAGAGCTGCGCGAAGCCCAGGCGAAGGCGCTTGCGCTCTCGCTCGAAAAGGAAAGGCTGTTGGCGCTTGTCGAAGCGCGTGCGCCCGATTTCGACAAGGTGGCAGGTGCAGCCCTTGCGCCGCTGAACCTGATTGCTGTCAAGACTGGAGAGGAAGCGCTACCGCAAGAAGACGTTGAAGCAATCCAGGAATTGATTGATCGCGAAATCGCCGCTCTGGAGGCACGACAGGCATTCCTGGACAATGAACGCGAAGTCATCGCTCGCCAGGTCGCCGAGAAAAATGCAGATCTCAAGGCGATCGGCAGCGAAAGGCCGGCAGTCGAACGGCAACTTGCTGTCGCCAAGGAGCTGACAACGACCCTTCATGGGTTGGTCGAACGCGGACTGACACCGCGCCCCAGGCTGGTTGAGGCCGTGCAGGAGGAAGCGCGCTACGATTATGAACTGGCGACCCTCTCGGGCCGAAAGGCTGTCATTGAGGCCGAGATTGCCGAACTGCATGAAGATATGGAGCGTATCGACCTGAACGAGGCCGCCGAAGCGCGAGATCGGATTGCGGAAATCAATGGCGAACGGCGTGTCGTGGCAGAGCAAATCGCACGCCTGCGCCAGAGGGTGCTTTCCACCGAACTCAAGAGCCCGGTAGCAGGGTATGTGCAATCCATTCCGGATACGGTCGTGGGACGCGTAATCGAGCCAGGTGGTCTTGTGGCGGAAATCGTACCGCGGGATGTCGGATTGCGCTTTGCCGCCCAGTTGCAGCCGCGCGACGTCGGTTTTGTCTCGGTCGGCCAGCGGGTCAATCTCAAGATCGATGCCTTCGACTTCAGCCGGTACGGCGCGCTTGAGGGGGCCGTCACGGAGGTCTCGCCCACGACGATCGTGGATGAGCGCGGCACTGCCTTTTACGAAGTGCTGGTCGAGGTGCCGGTTACCTATTTCAGGGACAATCCCGACCAGTTCGCGCTCCTGCCGGGCATGACAGGTGAAGCAGACATCCTCACGGGCAAGAAGACCGTTTTTGAATACATCTGGAAGCCGGTCTTCACGAACCTGGATCTGGCGCTGAGCGAACGCTAGGAGCTTGAGCAATGAGCGATCAAACAGACAAGGGCAAGCCGCGCGCTTCAGACAAGGACGTGCTTCCCGAAGAGGCCAAGGATACGAAGAGGACGCAGTCCGAGGAGGGCTTTGGCTGGTCCATCGAAGCAGAGGGGGCCGACAGTAATCCGGCATCGCCGCAAGCAGAACCGGGCGGCGCTTCACAGGATCGCGACCCGCACCCTTTCCCTGGAACGACTTCCATTCCGGACCACGGTCTGCAGGAAACCAGTGCACCACCGCAGGGTCCTCTTTCTCCGCCGGACCAGGAAGCGCCATCTGCCTCACATGGTCTGGCCGGAGCAACTGAACCCGGCCCTGCACCGGTTGCCGACATTCCAGCAAACGCAGCCACGCCCCCCGACGTCGAGCCGTTCTCCTCGGCCAGCCCTGCGGGGGCGGCAACGCGTGCCCCGGCGGGGACGCACACACCACCGCCCTCCGCGGCAGGCTCGGCGCCATCGCCGGACAGTGGCAACACGCCTCCGCCGCCAACAGGGCTCGCACCAGCACCAGTTGGCGGTCACGCCCCCTCAAACCCGACCGGTGTCACACCAACGCCGGGCGCTGGCCATACGCCTCCAACCTCAACAGGGGGACCGTCGACGCCGGGCGGAACAAAAACACCCCCAACCTCGACCATTGGCACACCGACACCGGGCGGCGGCCACACGCCGCCAGCAACAACGGCAGCCCGGATTTCCGGTCTCGACACGGATACCGCGCGCGAAGACCATCATGTGGTCGGCGGCAAACTCTCGGCCGGCGGGATGCTGACAGTTTCGGATCCCGACGCCGGCGAGGACAAGTTCCAGGCCGTCACCGGAGCTCCCGGCTCTGCCGGATATGGCAGCTTCACGGTGGCCGAAAACGGCCGGTGGACCTATTCCGCCGACAACAGCCAGGCCGTCATTCAGGCTCTGAGACCGGGAAGCAGCCTGGTCGACAGAGCCACGGTACATAGCGCGGACGGAACGGCTCACGAACTGCGTGTTGTCATCACCGGTACCAATGACACGCCGGTCCTCAGCGCTTCCACGGCCTCGGCCACCGAAGACGGCAGTTCAGTTACAGGCCAGATGTCGGCAACGGATGTGGATGCAGGGGACACGAAGGCCTTCTCCATCGGTCAACCGGTCGACGGCTTCACGATGCATGCCGATGGCTCGTGGACCTTCGATCCTTCCCACGCGGCCTATCAGCATCTGGCTGCTGGCCAGACACAGCAGGTTACCATCCCGGTGACGGTCACCGACAGCGCCGGGGCGACGGACACTGAAAACCTCGTCATCACGGTGACCGGCACCAATGATGCCCCTGTCGTAAACGGACCGGTGGATCTTGGCAGCGGCACGGAGGACAAGGCCGTCCCGATCTCGACAGCGCAGCTTCTGGCCCATGCCACCGACATCGATACCGGCGACCAGCTGTCGGTAAGCAGTCTCGCTGCGTCTCACGGGACCATTACCGGAGATGCGGCCCACGGCTTCACCTTCACGCCGGACCCGAACTACAACGGTTCGGTCATGCTGAGTTACCAGGTCACAGACGGTCATGGCGGACATGTGCCCCAGACCGCTTCCCTGACGCTCGGAGCGACACCAGATGCCGCCGTGATCAGCGGTGTCGACACTGGATCGATTACCGAGGACCGGAATGTCGGTTCGTCATCGGCGCATCCGCTCGCGGTCAGCGGGAGCTTGTCCGTGCATGATCCAGACGGTACGGCCTGGGATCATTTCCAGTACAACCGCTTCGGCGAACATGCGATCTCGGATCCCTTCGGCGGCAGTCTGCACATCGATCGGAGTGGCAACTGGGGTTACGAGGTCGACAACACCCATCCCGCCATCCAGGCGCTTGCGGCCGGACAGGAGGGACATGCGGTCTACGAGGTGCATTCAGCGGACGGTACGGCGCACCAGATCCGGATCACGATCCATGGCACAAATGACGCGCCGGTCCTGAGCGCGGCAACCGCTTCGGCCACCGAGGATGGTCAGAGCGTCAAGGGACAGATGTCGGCAACAGATGTCGACACCGGCGACACGAGGTCCTTCTCGCTTGCGCAATCAGTCGACGGCTTTTCCATGAACGCGGACGGCTCCTGGTCCTTCGATCCTTCCCACGCGGCCTATCAGCATCTGGCGGCCGGTCAGACGCAACAAGTCACCATCCCGGTGACGGTCACCGACAGCGCTGGAGCGACCGACACCGAAAACCTCGTCATAACTGTAACAGGGACTGGCGATACGGCTGTAATTGGCGGTGTGGACACCGGCAGTGTTGCCGAGTGGACTGCGGGTCAGAACATGTCGCCGGATTATGCCCAGCCGGGTATGTCGACCCTAAGTAAAGCGACACTGGGCGCGAGTGGGCACCTCTCCATCACCGACCCGGATGCCGGAGAGGCTTCGTTCGATACTCACGGCCTTGGGTTCACCTATCATGGCACCTACGGCGACCTCCTGCTTCGAGCGAATGGCGAATGGTTCTATCACGCAGATGCCGGATCCAACCGGTTCGTCGGCGGTGCTGCAACGACGCGCGGGACGACCATTGACCGTCTGGGGGAAGGCCAGAGCCTGACGGACACGATCACCGTCTATTCGAAGGACGGTACGGCCCATGACATCGTGATCACGATCCATGGCAGCAACGACCGGCCCTATTGTTCTTCCGAGGTTCAGCTGGCCGACGGCACGGAAGACGTCGCCCAGACCCTGACCTTGAAGCAACTGCTCGCCAACACGGTGGATGTGGATGCCAATGATGCGGGCAAGCTGTCAATCACCGGGCTCAAGGTCGATCACGGCTCTGTCCGGGACAACCAGGACGGCACCTTCACGTTCACACCGGAAAAGGACTACAACGGTCAGGTTCACTTCACCTATGGCGTGAAGGATGCCCATGGCGGTCTGACCCACACCGGGGCAACCACGACGCTTGCGGCGGTCGATGATGCTGCGGTGATCACGGGCACCGGCGATACTCTTAAAGAGGACAGGAATCTGCAGGGAGCGGGAAGTGGTGCGGAGGTTCATGCCACCGGGCGCTTCCATGTGATCGATCCAGATGGTGCCGTGCAGTCACACTTTGTTCCACACGATATCGGTGGACTGTTGACCGGGTCCTTTGGCGGGACCCTCCAGATCGACGAGAATGGCGGTTACTTCTACAGTCTTTTTAACACGCAGGTCGACCACCTGAAGGACGGCGAGTCGGTCCAGGATCGCTTCACGATCCAAAGCGTCGATGGCACCACGCATGAGGTGGTGTTTACCATCCAGGGAACAAGCGACGCTCCGGTCTTGTACCGGAACTACCAATTTGCATTTGAGGGGACCCAACTGGTCCAGGGCCAGATCTCGGCGGGCGACGCCGACAAGGGCGACGCACAGCATCTTTCCTATGCGACTTCGGGAACCGTCGCAGGGTTTTCGTTGCACTCTGATGGCAGCTATACGTTCGATCCTGCCAACGCCGCCTACGACCATCTTGGAAGAGGTGACGTCCAGAGGCTCCATATCCCCATCACGGTCACAGACCCCGACGGGTTGACGACCAATGGCGAACTTGAAATCAAACTGGAAGGAACAAATGACGCGCCGAGAGTGTCCGGCGCTGTAGATCTTGGCGCAACGCGTGAGGACACTGCGATCACGTTCTCAAAGGTCGCGCTGCTCGCGAACGCGACAGATGTCGACGATCACGACCACCTGCACGTCACCGGCGTCGCCGTGGACGCGCACTACGGAACGATCACCGACAACGGCGACGGCACCTACACGTTCACGCCCGCGACGAACTACTCCGGCACCGATTTGCCACTGACATTTACCGTGCAGGATCGCGCCGGCGCAACCACTACCGGCACCGCCACGCTTGATGTCACCGCTGTCAACGACCCGGCAATGATCGGCGGGGGCGATACCGGCAACGTCACAGAAGACAAGGGCGTAAAAGGCGGCAACCTGACCACAAGCGGCACCCTCACCATCTCAGATCCAGACGCGGGAGAAGCGGCTTTTCAGCCACTGACCGGCGGAGCCGGCGCGGGTACCTACGGCACCCTCACGCTGGATGCCCAAGGCCACTGGACTTACACCGCCGACAACAGCCAGTCCGCCATACAGGGTTTGAAAACCGGCGAGTCCCTGACCGATACGATCACCGTGACCGCGGTGGACGGGACAACCCACAATGTTGTCATCAGTATTGCCGGCACGGATGATGCGGCAGTCATCTCAGGACAAACCGTCGGAGACATCACAGAAGATGCGCATTCGCTGAACTCCGTCTGGGAAACCGTGAGCGGGAAGCTGACGGTGGTCGACCCAGATGGCGGTCAATCCAGCTTCACCTCCGTGAGCAAGATATCTGATCCATTTGCGACGATCGGAAACGGCCTTTGGATATCCAGTGACGGCCACTGGGATTATCAGGTCACCGATCGCGGACAGCTACAGCATCTCGCTGAGGGCGAGGCTGTCGACGTGATCTATGAAGTCGCGACGGCGGATGGAACCAAACAACGGATCACAATCACCGTTCACGGCACCAATGATGCGCCAACAGCATCATTCGGTGGGTATGCCCCCATCATAGACAGTTCCGGCCCCCTCAGCACCGATGAAGACAAGGCGATCAGCGTGCCGGTGAGCAGCCTTCTTACCTGGTTCAGCGATACGGACACACGAGACGTACTTGGGGTGGAAAACCTGCGGGCCGACCATGGCAAGGTCACGATGTCACCGGACGGCCAGAGTTTTGTTTTCACTCCGGAAGCGAACTATAATGGTAAAGTCTTCTTTGATTTTGCGGTGGTGGATCACCACGGAGGAAGAACGCCAGGCGGCGTAACCATGCCAGTTCGCGCTGTCGCGGATGCAGCGGTGATCGGCGGGGTCGATACCGGCAGTGTGACAGAGGACGTCGCGCCTGGCCCCCACACCATACTCAACACAATCTCCACGTCCGGTAACCTCACCATCTCGGATCCGGATGCGGGTGAAAGTGTTTTTGTTGCGCAGGGCGCGGTCAAGGGCGCCTACGGGACCTTCAGTGTGAATGCCGCGGGCCATTGGACATATGACGCCAACAACAACCAGTCTGCGATCCAGGGGCTGAGCCAGAATGCAGCACCGCTGACCGAAACCTTTACCGTGACCTCACGGGACGGCACGCAGCACGATGTAACAATCTCGATCCATGGCACCAACGATGCACCGGTCCTGAGTGCCTCAACCGCATCTGCAACCGAAGACGGTCAGAGCGTCACGGGACAGATGTCGGCAACGGATGTCGACCAGGGCGACACGCAACACTTCTCGATCGGCAATCCCGTGGCAGGGTTTCAGATGGACGCCCACGGAGCCTGGTCATTCGACCCGACCGATGCCGCTTATCAGCACCTGGCCAGCGGGCAGACGCAGCAGGTCACCATTCCGGTCACAGTCACAGACAGTGCCGGGGCAACGGACACCCAAAATCTCGTCATCACCGTGACCGGGACGGACGATGCGACCGTCTTCGGCGGTGTTCAAACCGGAGACGCCCATGAAGACGGCAACGACGTTCATGTTGGAGGGCACCATTATCTTCATGACGCAACGGACTGGCAGCAGATCACGGTCACAGATCCGGATGGTCCGGTCAGCCAGCTGACCGTTGAACATGGCGGCCAATCGGTGATCTGGGACATGCGTTCGAGTCTCGACATCCCGACCCCTTACGGCAAATTTCAACTCGTCGCCGCGGATGGCTCTGGCTTTCTATCGAAAGGCTATTACTGGAACTACATCGGAGACAACAACAATCCGGCGGTTCAGGCTCTGAAGGCCGGAGAGACACTTCCACCTGAGCAGCTCACACTCGTATCCCCGGATGGCGTTCGCTTCCCGCTGACCGTGACAGTGCACGGAGCCGAGGACGGTATCCGCATCGATACGCGCGGCACGCTCGACCATGTGTCGGAACACGGACCAACGACTCCGGTCAGCGTCGGCGGACAGCTTCAGGCCCATGATCCGGATGCACACGACAGCGTTTCCTGGCAGCCCACACCGACCGGTGGGGTCGCCGGGCGCATGGGGACGTTCACGGTGGATGCGTCCGGGCATTGGGAATACCACGTCGACCCTGCGAAGGCGGCAATGCTTGGCCAGGGCAAGCAGATGTTCGAGCATCTCACCATCACGGCAACCTCAACAGACGGGTCTCAGGCGTCGCAGCGCATATTGGTGGAGGTTCGCGGAACCGATCAAGCCCCAGACCTGTCTGCCTCCACAGCATCTGCAACCGAAGACGGTCACAGCATCAGCGGACACATGTCTGCAACGGATGTCGACATGGCCGACCAGAAACACTTCACGGCGCCGTCGATAGCAGGGTTTACATTAAACGGTGACGGTTCCTGGAGCTTCGATCCAACTGACGCAGCCTATCAGCATCTGGCTGACGGCGCTACACAGCTGGTCACGATCCCCGTGACCGTCACGGATAAAGCCGGGCTCTCTGATACCGAAAACCTCGTCATCACGGTGACCGGGACCAACGATGCCGCTCACATCACGGGTCCTGATAGCGCCACCGTGGTCGAGGACCGCAATCTCTCCGGAGGGTTCCTGACCGCAGGTGGAACCTTGCAGGTGACGGACACCGACAGCGGCCAGGACAGTTTCGCACCTGTTGCCGGCCAACAAGGGACTGGCGGCTACGGCAGCTTCTCGATCGATACACAAGGTCACTGGAGCTACACCGCCGACAACAGCCAGCACGCCATCCAGCAGCTTGGTCATGGCCAAAGTCTGACCGACACCTGCGTGGTGACCTCATCAGACGGCACCCGGCATACGCTTATGGTCACTATCGATGGAACCGACGAAGCGCCGGTTGTAAAGCCGAGTGTGACGGCGGTGCATGGTATGGGAACACAGCATCTTGCAGGCACACTTGCCAGTGGTGGCCTCGGCGGTTGGGCGATCAACAATGGTCACGGCGGTTCGGTGCAGTCCCTTCACGGACAATACGGCACGCTGACAATCAATCCGCAAACCGGGCATTTCGAGTATCACTACCAGCAGAACTCGGGCGTGATAAAACACGGCGGGAGTTCGGCCGCCTCCGGACAACATGTCGATACCTTCCACATCACGCAGCAAGGAACGGCGGCGGGTGATGTCGACGTGCAAGTGCAGGTCAGCGTTCAGAGCGTACACGGAAACAGCGGCCACCATGTCGATCACACGGTTTTGCAGGGCATTACCTTCACCCCGGCCCCAACAGTCCAGCATGACGCCCCCGACGAAACATGGACGGACGAGGTCACCGTCACCTTGACGGCCGATGGCGGTGTTGTGCTGCACGACCAGAGCCGGGACTTGCCGGAGCCCCAGCCCGTCGCGGCCGATCCCGAACAAGCGGACGGAAGGACCTCCGACAGCGAAATGGCAGGACCGGGAGAAACAGAAAACGGTCCAGCCAATTCAGGTCGCGACCACCTTGCCGCCTATTTCGATGCGATTGGCCATGACCCTGACGCTGCCGGGCCCTCTTCTAAACAGGCTGAGCACCTGACGGTTTATCTGGAGGCAAGCGGCGTGGATCCGGATCAGACCGGGCCTTCGCAAGACCCGCCCGATCCGGCAGTGCTCGCACTTGACGATCCGCATGAGGTCACGGGGAACAACGCTCAGGATACGCCCGAGGATGATCCGGATGGCGGACAGATTGCAGATGTGCCGGATCCTGTTGTGCAGGATCCCAATGATGACACATCTCATTTCGGATCCTGACACCACAGGTTGGCGAGAGCCCTTCACTTGGGGTGGTAAGGCAGCCGGTCTGCAACGTGAGCCGTCTCAAGAACATTGAGGTTCAACTAACCTGCAATTCTCAAATCCACTTGCGCGGGATCTGCAAAGCAACGCGAAGATGCGATTTCGCACATCGGCACACGTTGGAGCACTTCCCTGAGCACCCGAATGAACATGCATAAGAATGCCCGATTGACGCCGCTGGGTCGAGAACGTCTTGTCCGTTTGATGCAGTGCGGGCACACGCCGGAAAGCGCCCTTCGACTCGCAGGCGTGTGCCCGCGAACCGCTCAAAAATGGCTTCGCCGCTATGAACAAGAGGGCTTGCCCGGTCTTCAGGATCGATCCTCCCGGCCATCTTGCCGGCTCTCTTCCTGCATGCTCGCGAACTTGGCCCCGATGGCACCCTGGCAGTCTCTCTTTCGAAGGCTCCGGCAGCTGCGCGCCATCCCTCAGGGCCGGTTCACCAGAATGCCGTCCTCAAGGCGTTCGGCGCGCGTGCCGAGCCGTCCACGGAAATCCGCATCGTGTGACACGATGATCATGGCCTGGGGCAGGCCTTGCAGGATCTCGATCAACCGCGCCTCGTTCTTTTCATCAAGGGCGTTGGTCGGCTCGTCCAGGAGCAGGACATCCGGCGCCATCGCCAGCACCGTGGCAAGGCTCACCAGCCGCTTTTCACCACCGGAGAGCTTGTAGGTGATGCGGTCCTTCAGGACCATCAGGTCCAGATCGCGCAGAACCGTGTCGACAATCTCGGTCGCCTCGTCCCGGCTCTTGCCCAGATTGAGCGGACCGAAGGCTATGTCTTCGGCAACAGTCGGGCAGAACAGCTGATCATCCGGGTCCTGGAACACAAACCCCGCCCGGCGCCGCACGGCCTGGAAATCCGATTCCGTCCGGCACGCCTTGCCGAATGCGGTAACCGTTCCCCGGTCCGGTTTCAGCAGGCCGACCACCATGCGCAAGAGCGTGCTCTTGCCGGCACCGTTGTGACCGCTGATGGCAAGGCGTTCGCCTTCTGCAAGACGGAGGGAGGCCCCGCGCAGGACCGGGTCATGACCCGGATAGCCGAAATGCAGATCGGTCAGTTCAATAAGAGGCGCCAATCTTCCACTCCAGAACAAGCAGCGTCGCCACCGCCATCAGGACAAGACCCGCAAACCAGGCATCACGACCGGTGAACCGCATCGCGTCAAGAAGGGGGATCGTCCCGTTGAACCCGCGACATTTCATGGCCGAGAGAATGCGCTCCGACCGGTCGATGGACCGCACCAGCATCATGCCGACGAGATAGCCGATCGACTTGTAGGTGTGCAGCGAGTTGCGCAGCCAGAAGGAGCGCACCTTCATGGCGCTGCGCAGGCGCAGGTATTCCTGATGCAGAACGCTGATATAGCGCACCGTGAACATCAGAAGATGCACCAGCGTTTCCGGGGTCTTCAACCGGTGCAGCGCATGCCCGAGCGTGACCGGCTCGAGGGTGCCCACCAGCACCATCAGCATCAGGATGACGGCATTCGCCTTCAGGGCGATCTCGACCGCACGCAATAGCCCTTCCATTGAAAAGCCGAAGCCGAACACAGAGAACAGCGGTGTTCCCGGAACGGTGAAGGGCAGGAGCGCAAGCATGACCAGGATGAAACCGTCCATCGCCGCCATGCGGCGCAGGGTCGCCTTCAGCGGAAGGCGCGTTGCCAGCAGCACCGCAATGGACAGGCCGAAGCCGAGCGCCAGCACCGGCAGGCTTTTCAGGCTGACAATGACAATGGCGAAACAGATCGCGGCCAGGACGCGGCTTCTCGGATCCAGTCCGTCGAGCGTGCGGCTGGATCTGGCGCTGTCGGCGCTGATCAGGACCCTTGGTCCGAAAGAGACGAGATGCCCCATGTCCTATCCTCGTGCCAGTTTGCGCCGTGCGGCAAGATAGAAGAAAAGTCCGAACAGTCCGCAAATGTAACCAATCCCGCCCAGGATCGTCTGAAGGTCGTTCTTTTCCTTGTAAGCCGCGATCTCGCGGCGCAGGGGCGTGACCTCGCGGTGGATCATCTCGCGCAGCAATTCGCGGTTTTCCTCAAGGGCCGCCACGATCACCGGGGCCGCAGCGACGGCAATGGTCTCGTTTTCATGGACATTGCCGGCCACGCTCGCGTCGGCAACGGGAGTGCTGTTCGCCCCAGTAACGGGCTGGGGCGCCCCTGGAATGTCGGGCAGTTCCTCAAGCTCCATGCGCACTTCTGTCACGTGCCCGGAGCCGAGATTGGCCCTGAACACATGCACGACGCGCTGCGTCGGCCTGAACGAAAAGAAGCCGTCGCCGTCGGTGGTGACCTCGCCGAGCTTGTTGCCATCCCCGTCGAACACCTCAACCAGCGTATCGGTTGCCATGTCGCCGTTGGAAAAGCCGATCTCGCCCTCGATTGTCTCGCCGCTGGCAAAGACGGAGGCGATGACCTTGTGCGCCAGGGCGGGCTGTCCGGCCAAGGCGGCACAAAACAGGAGCGCTGCGCCGAGGATCTTTGCGTGTTTCATCGCGCCCCTCCAGAAGATGCTTCAAACCCGGCGAACAGCTCCGGCTTGACCTTGCGGGCCAGATAGACCGCGAAGCCCGTCAAAAGGCCCTCGATCGCCATGACCGGCATGTGGGTGACAAGGACCAGCTTGGCGGCCGGAACAAACGCCTCGCCGCTGAAGGCCAGCGAGAGGCCGACCATCCCGGTGGTCAGCACGATGGAGAGCGCTCCGCCGATGCCGCCCCAGATCGCGGCTGCCACGTCCGACCTGGACGTGAGCCCGTGGCGGCAGATGTAATAAACCGCAACCGCCGGCAGGGCGATGTTCAGCGTGTTCACGCCGAGCACCGTGACACCGCCGAAACCGAAGAACACGGCCTGCAGCAGCAACCCGACAAAAAGCGCGGGAAAGGCGGCCCAGCCGAGCACAAGCCCGGCCAGGCCATTCAGGATCAGGTGGACGCTGGACGGACCGATCGGCACATGGATGAGCGAGGCCACGAAGAAGGTCGCGCTGAGAACACCCGCCGCCGGGATCTTCTCCATGGGCAGCCTGCGCAGCCCGACAGCGACACCGCCCACGGCCAGGACCGACCCGGCAAGGACGACTTCGGTCGACAAGGCGCCGTCGACAATATGCATCGGCTCTCCCTCCGTCCGGTTCCGTCCTATTCGACGTCGTAGGCGCGGACCCAGATGACCGCATCCTGGCTGAGTTCCTTGCCCGCATGTTCCTTTTGAGGGCCGGCACCAAGTGCTGCGAACCCCCAGAAACCGGCCTTCGGGATGCCGAAGGTAAAGTAGCCGTTTGCATCGGAGATCGCGACGACGGCGCCGCCGGGCATCGGAGAGGCCTTCGCTTCGGTCGGCTTGTTCGCGGCCATGTCCGGTTCGGCCGCCATGTATTCGATTTCGATCTCGGCTCCGGCAACCGGCTTGCCTTCGGCCAGAACGCGGCCGGTGAAGGTCGAACCGGCAACGATGTTGGTCGGGCGGTTCAGCGGCAGGATTTCGGTCGCAAGCCCCTGTGGCTCCATCCAGTCGGTCGGAATCTCGTTCCGGTTCACGTAGGACTTGGTGATCTGCTGGATGTAGATGTCTTCGCTCTCTTCGTAATAGGGAGCCGGCTCGACGACGAGCACATAGTCGCCGCTGCGTTTCACCGGCAGGATCGCGTCAAAGGCCGCCGCCTCGTTCTGGCGCCCGGTGAAGGTGATCGGCTTGAGCGTGTCTTTCAGGTCGTATCGCTCACCGCGATGCACGGCATAAAATTCGAGCGGGCTCTCCATGTCCATGACATGGCCGTTTTCAAACGGATGCCAGAAGATGAGTTTCAGCGGCAGGTCGCCGGCCTTTTCCAGGTTGACCTCCGGCGTATAGGCCAGAAGAAAATGGGCCTGGGCCGCGAGGGGATTTAGCAAGGTTGCTGCGCAAAGGGCTCCAAGGCCGAACTTGCGAAGTGACATGTGACGTCTCTCTCAATGGGCCACCGGCAGGTGCCGGTCCGGTCGACTGAAAGGACGGTCGGGGACGGAAGCGGGAAGCGTTTGAGGAGTGAACCTGGCGCTTGACCGCGTGACGCTCACCCCGGCGTCCGGTTGCGGTGTCAGGGCACTGCTCCTGGCAGGCCGTGACGATCAGCGGCAGGTCTCCTGGCTCGCGGGTCTATGCCTGAACCGGCCTTCCCGGCGCTTGCAGCACCAGTGGCATAGTCGGTTCCGGCTCTCCGCCTACAGTTGCGGGGGCAGCCACGGTTTTGGTCCCTACTGGGTACGCCTCACCGTGTTCCCTTTTAATCCCAAGGCCAGTCCTGGCCTCGAGAACCGATAACGCTGCTAATTGGACCCGTTTGGTCTCGCTTGTCAATCGCCCGGGTGGTCAGATACCGGCGCCAACCGACGCAAATCCGCTCGCCTGTGCCACACCCTGCCGATGGAACAGCGGACAGGTTCCGAAAAAACGCGTCCTGACCTTCCTTCTCAAAATGCAATCGCGGCCCAGCTCACAAACCGGGACCGCCCGTGCAAGGGTCCTGTTTCGCCGCGTCGAGTGCGGGCCTTTCCGGCAACAAACAGTCCCGGCCACATCCCTGATTGCGGGTGCGCATGACCCGTCCCTGCGTGCCCGATTTCGACAACCTGTCCTGTTTGCAAAACGGAAAAGCATTTGCGTTTTCAAAAAGACACGGCACATCAAAGAGCAAGACCTCGATTCAAGCTATTGAATTTGTTACTTTAATTTTTCCCCTTGTATCAACGCATCATGGCGTCCGCCTTGCAACGCTCCGGCTGGATTGCGCAATCGCGCATCAGCAAGGGAGTATAAAATGGCAAGTTTGCCCGCAACACGTCCCGTGATCGGGACGAATGAAGATAACGTGCTGAATGGCACGAGACACTCAGACGTCATGTCCGGCCGCTTCGGCGATGACCTGATGATGGGCTACAACGGAAACGACGAGGTCTGGGGTGGTACCGGCGACGATACGCTCTATGGCAACAATGGTGATGACACCCTTTATGGGTCCGGTGGTCCGAACCTGGTGCAGATAACCTCTGTCGCCATTGCCGACGATCATCCGGTCTCCGTTGTCTTTGAAGGCGAAACCGCCGGGTATCGAAATACGTTCGGGTATTACAAGGTCGCCGAGGACGGCACGATCACCGACGTGAAATTCATCTGGGAGAACGCCTCGCTGCAGGGCAGCGGCGGAAGCCTCATTCAGGGTCAGTCCCGCGAATTTCTCGACGTTCAGTCCGGAGACCAGATCGCATTCTTCATCATTTCCAACGGCTACAGCCGCAATAGCGGCTATGCCGGGCTCGACCTGGAAAACGGAACCCTGGAGTTTCAGGAGGCTGACGGAACTGTCGCAACCCTGAACAGCACCGCCCCGCGCCTTTATCACATTGCGCCGGATGGAACGCGAACCATGATCCAGACAGATCCCTACCACACGTCCGCCTATGGCGACACGGTCGGGCTCAACCCGGATGGCATCCTGCACACGACCGGCGTTCTGAAAACCGATGCCGGTACAATCACGCTCGGCTTCGAGGACCTGTTCAACGGCGGCGACCGGGATTTCGACGACAGCGTCTTCACCGTTGACATCGGCATCGCCAACGCGCTGCTGCTGAATGCCCATTATCAGCAGCAGACCGGCGGTACCGATCCGGCTCCCGGGCCGGGCAACGACACGCCGGTGATCATCCGAAGCGATAATGACATTCTTTACGGAGGAGACGGCGCGGATGAACTGCATGGCCGGTCCGGCAATGACCAGCTCTATGGTGGCAACGGTCATGACGACCTTCACGGCGGCAGTGACAACGATGCCCTTTATGGCGGGTCGGGCTCGGACAAGCTCTACGGCAATTCCGGAGACGATACGCTTTATGGCGGCCAGCAGGGTGACACGCTCAACGGCAACAACGGCGATGATGTCCTCTACGGCGAAAGCGGTGACGACACGCTGAACGGTGGCACCGGCAACGACACCCTGGATGGCGGCCTGGATGACGACACGCTGATCGGAGGATCCGGCGACGACATCCTTATCGGCGGTTACGGCGAAGATGTGCTGAAGGGCGGCGCCGGCAACGACCAGCTGCGCGGTGGGCATCAGAATGACCAGCTTTATGGCGGCCATGATGACGACACCTTCTTTGGTGACGCCGGCAACGACATGATGCATGGCGGCCGGGGCAACGACACGGTCGACTACACCGACTTCGATGTCGACCTGTCGATCTCACTGCACAACAAGCGGGCGCATGGACAGGAAATCGGAACCGATACGCTGAAATTCATCGACAACATCAAGTCCGGTGGCGGCGATGACATCCTGAAGGGATCGAAAGGTGTCAATGTCATTGACGGCGGTGCCGGTAACGATCAGATCCGAAGCCTGCAGGGCGCCGACACGCTCACTGGAGGCGATGGAAACGACACGTTCGTTTTCCGCAGCTACGACCTGTCGGGGACCGATGTCATTACCGATTTCGAGATCGGGATCGACCTGCTCGACTTCAGCCAACTGGCCGGACCACTGGATGACGAGAGCTTTCTCGATCGTCTCCTGGCGGTTGCCGATGGAGATGACACCACACTGTCGGTCGATCTCAATGGCAACGGTTCCTACAAGGAAGTCTGCACGCTGAACGATGTCGGCTCCCAGAGCATCACGTCGCTCAACGACAGCAACTGCTTCCTCTTCTGAACCTTAGACCGGGTTCGCGTTTTGAAAATGCGAACCCGGTCTCTCTTTCTCCACCCGCACGCGTTTTGCATTTTCGAAAACTTCAACCGGCCTCAAAACGTCTTTCTTGCTTCCCATTTTGCAAAGTCCCGTTTCAGGCTCGAATAAAAATTCTTTAAATTCAATTACTTATTTCAATTTCCGCCAACCAGTTTCTTTCTCTTCAGTGTGGCCCAGGCCTTGCAGCACGTCGGCGTCGACACTTTTTTGGAAAGCGCGCCGGTGGATATCATTCACGAAAGACCCAGCCAGAGGCTGCACTACAGAGTAACAGCGCCCATGCGCGTTACGCTGGACGGTGCGACCTTCGACGCTGTCGACTGGGGTCTTGGCGGCTGCCGTCTCAGGATGCCGGGAAATGACCTTCCCGAAAAAGGGTCGGAACACACGCTGTTCTGCACGCTCCCCTTCCAGGGTTTCAACATCACGCTAAAAGCCGAGGCATCGGTTGTCAGATGCGACACGAGTGGCGACATAGCCTTCCGCTTTACGCAGCTCGGTGAACGCGAAAACGCGTTGATGCAGCATTTCATCGAGGATCTGGTCCGGGGCAAGATGACTGATGTGGCCGACACGATCGTGCGCATCGACACACCGGTAACCCCGGTGCCGACCAAACCCGACCCCAATCCGGTTGATGTGGTGCCGGTCCGGCGCTGGCCGATCAAGCAGATCGTGATGACGCTGTTCTATTTTGCCCTTGGTGCCCTCGTGTTCGGCTATGTCGGCGTCTACATTTTCGCCACCCTGTTCCGGCTGGAAGTGCCGTCGGCCGTGGTGACCGCGGAACGGATTACACTCACTGCCCCTGTCACTGGAATGGTGACGAACACCAGCGTTCGCCCCGGGGACACTGTCCGCGCCGGTGAGGTGATCGCGACACTGGAAGATACCGGCATCGAGGCGGACCTGCGCCGGGCGCAGGCCGTGCTAGCCTCGACGATTGCCGAGCTCGCCGAAACCGAGACCCTGCTGGTTGAGGAAAAGCGCAAGGCCGAAGGCTATGCGCTGGTGGCCCGCAACAATGTCCGCCAGGCGGAATCCCAGCTCGTCGGCATGGAACTGGCCAAGGAAAACGCGCTCTTGAAGGTCGAGCGGATGCGCGACCTTTCCGCGAAAGGCCTGGTTCGTGCGGACGATGTGGAGGCTGCGGAACTCGAACTGGAATCCGTCCTCTCCGACCTGGAACGCAAGAAGATCCACATTGAGGAGCTGAAGGAACTGATTGCCGGAGGCGACAGCATTCGTCTTTTCACCGGCAACGCCTTCGCCGGGCGGCTTGCGGAAATGGACGCGCGGGTGGCTCGCCTGCGGGCGGAAAAGGCGCACCAGGAAACAGTGGCCGCCAGTCTGCAGGCCAAGTCTACGACCAGGACGGTGACCGCGCCGGTTTCCGGGCGGTTGATCGAAACCACACAGGTTGCGGGCGCTGCCATCAAGCAGGGTGAGCCGCTTTATATTCTCGAAGAAGTCGGTGCTGAAACGGTGCAGGCCTTCCTGACCCAGGAAGAAGTGCTGCAGGTGCGGGCCGGCACCCCCGCCCGGCTATATCTTCCGGCAGAGGGACGCTGGATCGAAGCCGAAGTCAGCGCCATCGACCGGACAGCCGGTTTTGTCGACGAAGTGTCCGAGACCTACCGCTTCCGGGCGCCCGATGCCCGGTCGGCCAAGGTTGAGCTGACACCCGTGGGTGAAGCCCTGCCGCTGAGCGGCACACCGGTCGTGGTCTATTTCGAACGCCACCGGAACAACCTTGTCTGGCGCACGACCCAGCAGCTTCTGGAGGCCTTCTGATGGAGCCGACAGGCAAACCGCTCACCTATGATGTCGATGAAATCACGCATCAGCCAAAAGGCTGGGCGAAATGGACACCCTTTGCGCTGTTCCAGATCACCCTCTATTTCGGCGTCTGTTTCATCGGTCTGACCACCTTCGAAAACGTCTTTTACAGCCCGGCCACGCGGGAGATCACCTTCGTGATCGGGATCCTGGGGATCTGGCGCTACGGCTGGTGGTTCACCCATGCCGTGCGCGCGTGGATCTACGGCAGGTTCGTCTACCCCTCCATGCGCGATGCCGGCAAGAAGGTCTGGGAGGATGGCTGGCGCCCCCGGCATCTCCACTTCATGATGACCACCTACAAGGAACATCGCGACATCACGGAGAAGGTCATTCGCTCGATCTGCCGGGAAATCCGCGATGCCGGCGTGCCCGGCACGATCTGGCTCGGGTCAGGCGACCGCTATGACGAAGATCTGATTTCCAATCTGCTGATCCGTGAATGGTCGGATCTCGACGTGACGCTGCATGTCGTGCGCCAGAACCAGCCCGGCAAGCGCCTTGCCATCGGTCTCGTGCTGCGGGCGATGAGCCGGGGAGAGGTCGAGGATGACGACCTGATCATCTTCATGGACGGCGACTTCATTCTCGCAAAAAACGCCGTGGGGGCCTGTCTGCCGCTGTTCAAGCTTTACCCGGATCTGCAGGCCTGCACGACGGACGAGGAAGTCCTGTGCATCGGTCCGCGCTGGATCGCCAACTGGCTGACCATGCGCTTTGCCCAGCGCCGCCTGGCCATGCAGTCCCATTCGCTTTCCGGCCGCGTGCTGACGCTGACGGGCCGCATGTCCGTGTTTCGGGCCAATCACCTGACCAAGCTGAAGTTCATCCGTCTACTGGAGGCCGATCATCTGGAGCACTGGCTCTGGGGCAAGTTCCGGTTCCTGTCCGGAGACGACAAGAGCACCTGGTACTACATGCTGCAATCCGGCTGCCGCATGCTCTATGTGCCGGATGCCATGGGCTACACGGTCGAGGTGATCGAAGGCTCCGGCATGGATCGGATGGTGCAGAATTTCCGTCGCTGGTCGGGCAACATGCTGCGCAACGGTTCACGCGCGCTGGCACTCGGTCCGGGACGTATGCCGTTCTTCATCTGGTGGTGCCTTCTGGATCAGCGCGTTTCCATGTGGACCATGCTGGTCAGTCCGGTGCTGGCGGTCTCCACCTCGGTGCTGTTCGATCCCTATTACGTGTTCGGCTATGTCGTCTTCATCTGCATCACGCGCATGTTGCTGTCGCTGTTCCTCTATCAATATGCGCGCAAGGTCGATCTCAGCTATCCGTTCATTCTCTATTTCAACCAGCTCATCAACGCTTCGGTGAAGGTCTATTGCATCTTCCGCCTGTCCAAGCAGCGCTGGTCGAATCGCGGTGACCAGCGTGCCGGTGAAGGCGACGGTTTGATCGCCACGCTTCAGAACTGGATGGCCAGCTATCTGACGCTGCTCTACGTGACCATGCTGTTTCTGGGCGTCTGCCTGATGGCCGGTCTGATCGAGCCGCCCAGCGCACGTCTGGTTTCACATGTGCTCGGACTGTCCGCCTGAGCCGCAGCGCCATCTTCCCATTTTGCAAAACCGAAATTCCGAATTCTGGAAACGGGCACCGTTCGCATTTCGGAAAAATCCCTATTAATCATTGTTTTATTTTACTTTTTCAAGAGAACGGCAGTTGGTCCGTTTCTTGTTCCCCTGACTGCACCACACGTTTTTTCAAGGGGCCACCCGATGAGACTGAAACCGAAACTCTACACGGCTGCGATCGCTCTGACCGCCCTGGCAGCGCTTGCGCCAATCGCCTTCAATCTCGTGGTCGACGCCTATGACCACAATCAGCTGGTCGATCTGGATCTCAACAAGGAAGAGATCAGCGTCAAGGCGCACTACCCGCTCTACAAGATGATCGAATATCCGCGCATCAAGGCGCCGACGGTCATTCTTGGCGACAGCCGCGCCCGGGCCCTGCAGGACAAGTACTGGCAGGAACTCGGCCGCGATGACGTCTACAATTTCGCCTATGGCGGCGCCACGGTTTTCGAGATCTACGACACGTTCAAATACCTTCAGGACACGGTCGAACTCGACACCCTGATCGTGAGCCTGCCGCTCAGGTCGATGGACGCCCGCTTCAAGGGCGGCATGAACCGGGTGCCGGAAGCCATCGCGCTCGCGGACGATCCGTTCGGCTATTACACGAACTGGTTCGTTGCAAAGACCGGCTGGACCTTGTTGGAAGACCGCTACCCGGCGCTGGAAGACGTTTTCAAGAACCTTTCCCTCCAGCCGGTGCAGAGCGCCAGGGCAGCTGACTTCACCGGCGTTTCGAACATGTCGGTAGAAGCCCTGCTCGATCCGAGCCTGTGCGACGAATGCGCCCTGAAGACACCGCAGGGCACGCTTCTTCTGCCATCCGTCTATCACGGTCATGGCCTTGGCCTGGGGCGCTGGGCGGGATACTGGCCGGAAATCACCATTGAACGCGACCTGCCGCAGCTGTTCGCCAAGCAGGTCGGCACCAATGGCGCTGCCGACTGGCGGCGGTTCAAGCAATCCGACGAACTCTGGGCGATGGTCGAAGAGATCGCCGCCTGGTGCGCAGAAAACGATGTCGAACTGATCTTCCTGATCCCGCCGACCATCTCCGAAATGCAGCGCCGCATCTCCGACTTCGGACTGACCGCCGCAAACCACAAGTTCCGTGAGCGACTGTCCACGCTCGCACCGGTGGTCGACCTCGACTACGACACCGCCTTCACACGGGATCTCGACAACTTCACGGACGCCTATCACTTCGGCTCGAACCCGGCCCGCAAGATTGTCGGCGAGTTGCTGCAGCTGATTGATCCGTCTTCTAGCGAGACTGACCTTGCCCGCAAGCGCCGTGGACCGCTCGCGTGTCCGGCCGTCGAACAGGACATCACCCAAACCCACAAGGAAGGCACGCTCGAGCTGATCGAAGGCACGTCCTGCAGGGTCTGGAGGCACACCAATGGCTAAGCGCAGCTTCAAATTCGAGGACACTCTGATCTGCCTGACCGGTTTTCTACTGGGGGCGCTTTTCACCTCTGCGGTCATCGGTCTGACACCGGCCCCGCAGACCGAGCTTCAGAAAATCAAATGGCGGTACCAGACCGACGATACGCTGACCGGCTTTCTTGCCGACGGTGCCAACAGAAACCAGCCGGAAAGGGAGATGCTGAGATGAAAACCAGAAAGTCCACATTGCGCCCCTGGAAGTACCTGCTGCTCGGCGCAGTCTTCAGCGCCGCCGGCGCGGTTGCCCTGAGTGCCGACGATCCGGCCAAAGCGGCAAAATCGGAACGGATCGACCCGACCATCGAAGAGATGATCAAACAGGCTCGCGGTCTTCAGAAAGTCGGTCGCTGGGAAGCGGCAGCCGACATTCTGACCCAGCTGGCCAATGACGGTCATCCGGTTGCCCTCTATCACCTCGGCCGGGCCTACAAGAATGGCTGGGGCGTCGAGGCGGACCTCGACCAGGCTCGCCTGATCTTCATGGAAGCGGTGCGCTACTCCTTCGCCTTTCGTGGGGAAACCGCGTATGAACTCGGCCGCCTGTTCCAACGCTCTTCCGGCGAGAAATGTGCAACGATCGCCCTTCAGTGGTTCCACAAGTCACTCTCCTGGGACTATCCGAAAGCCCATGTGCAACTGGCCAAGCATTATGAGCGCGGCATCGGCACCGAGCGGGATCTCACCGCCGCGTTCCATCATTATGAACGTGCGGCCATCGCCGGCTACCCGTCCTCGACCATCAATTATGCCCGCATTCTCCTGACCGGACGGTACGGCCTTGCCCCCAATCCCGACGAAGCCCGGTTCTGGGCGGAACGGGCCATTGCCGGGCTGGAAAAGAAGGCCCGCGACGGCTCTGCAAGCGCCGCCAAGACCCTCGGCCGCATTCATCGCGACGGTGAATTCATGGCGGCGGACAGCGCGCTTGCCCGCGACTGGTTCCTGCGGTCTGCAGACCTTGGCGATGCTGGTGCCATGCACGATCTCGCCCGCATGGTTCTTGCCGGTTCACCGGATGAGGCCGAGATCGAGGAGGCCCTGAAATGGCTGCGCCTTGCCGCAAAGGCGGATCACGGCGGTGCACTGACGGCGCTTGGTCGCCTCCATCTGAAGGGCCAGTACGGCCTGGAGCCGAAGGACGCGATCGATTTCCTGAAGCGGGGCGTCGAGACCGGGCACCCGGGTTCCATGGAAGAACTCGGCCGTCTTTACGCCGAAGGCAAACTGGTCAAGCAGGACCGGACCCGCGCCATCGAGCTTGCCCGCAAGGGGGCCGATCGGGGCCACCAGGGCAGCGCCAGCCTTCTGAAAGACCTGCAGCAACTGGACGAGGCAAATCTCACCATCATCGAGCGGGAAACACCGCTCCAGACCCCGTCAAAGGAGGGCTGAGTCATGGTTTTCAGTTCCCTGGAATTCATCTACCTGTTCATGCCGCCGGTTCTGATCGGCTATCTCCTGCTGCGCCACTGGGGCTGGGAAAACGGTATCATCTGGTGGCTGACGATTGCCTCCCTGGTGTTCTACGCCTGGTGGACGCCGGTCTATCTGCCGCTGCTGCTCGGTTCCGTCGTGATCAACTACGGCTTCCACCGGGTGCTGCGTCAGGTCCGCGACAAGTTCATCCTGATCATGGGGATTGTCTTCAATCTCAGCCTGATCGCCGTTTTCAAATATGCCGACTTCTTCATCGGCAACGCCAACCTGATCGCCGGTGCGGACATTCCGCTGCTGCATCTGGTGCTGCCGCTGGCGATCTCCTTCTTCACGTTCCAGCAGATCTCGTTCCTGATCGACACTTACAAGGGCGACATCGAGCACTGCGATTTCGCACGCTACATGCTGTTCGTCGTATTTTTCCCGCAGCTGATCGCCGGCCCGATCGTGATGCAGAAGGAAACCATTCCGCAGTTCCGCCTGCCTGTCTTCAGGAACAAGCTGGTCCTGAATCTGGCTGTCGGCGGCACCCTGTTCGCGATTGGCCTTTTCAAGAAAATCGTGCTGGCGGACGGCATCGCACCTTACGCCAACGGGGTCTTCAACCTGGCGGAAACCACCTCCGGTGTGCCGTTTGAAGCGGCCTGGATCGGGGCGCTTGCCTATTCGTTCCAGCTCTATTTCGACTTCTCGGGCTATTGCGACATGGCCCTGGGGCTCGCCCGCCTGTTCGGCATCCGCCTGCCGGTGAACTTCAACTCGCCCTACAAGGCCACCAGCATCTCCGATTTCTGGCGTCGCTGGCACATCACCCTGTCCCATTTTCTCAGGGACTACCTCTACATCCCGCTGGGCGGCAACCGCTCCGGCCCGGTGCGCCGGTATGCCAATCTGATGATCACCATGCTGCTTGGTGGATTGTGGCACGGTGCCAGCTGGACCTTCGTCTTCTGGGGCGGTCTGCACGGAGCCTACCTGGCCATCAACCACGGCTGGTCGGCCTTGGTCGAACGGGGCTACGTGCCGTCGCTGCTGCCACCGGTTGCCGCCAACCTGCTGGCGCGCACCCTGACCCTTCTTGCGGTGGTCGTTGCCTGGGTGTTCTTCCGTGCCGAAAGCTTTTCCGGGGCCAGCAACATCCTGGCCGGCATGACGGGCCTGTCCACGGTCTATGAGCCCCGCCTCTGGGAAAGCCTTTTGACCGGAACCGCCTCTGTCTGGGCCGCGATGATCTGCCTTGCCGCCATCGTGTTCCTGCTGCCGAACGCCATCGAGTTCACCGAGAAGTACAATCCGGTGCTCGGCCTGAAGAAGCTGGTCAAACAGCGCAAGTCGGACGGGTTCCTGCCCGTGCGCTGGCAGCCGACAGCCGGCTGGGCCGCGGCGGTCTCCGTGATCTTCGCCGTTGCGCTTGTGCAGACCTACCGTCTCGCCGAACTCACCGAGTTCATCTACTTCAACTTCTGAGTGGACCAGGTCCCATGAACCGACTTTTTCCGGTCCTCGTCGTCGCCTCAGCCGGCCTGTTTCAAAAAGTCCCGGCGGAGGCGGTCGAGAGTACTTCCGATCAGCTCGTGCTTCCCTCGCAGGCAACCACCATCGACCTCAAATCCGGCCTTGTCCGCAAGAAAGGCGTTTCAGGCCAGTGCGTTGAAAAGGTTTCCAGGGCAGGACCCAACACGCTGGTGATCTCGAAGTCACCTGGAGACGACACGCCACTGGTCAGCCTGAACGGCGCGCCTCAGAACATGGGAATGAAGACGGGCTCCGGAGCGCGACTTGGAACCATCCAGGCAAGTCGGGACGGCGCGCTTTTCTGGTTGCGGCAGTGGAAAACGGGCGACAAGCAGACAGAGCTTCTGCAGGACGGCAGGATCTTGAGAAGCTGGCCGGCCGGAAGCGCGGTCCGATTGCTGCGGGTCACTGAAAGCGAACTTCTCCTGCTGGTGGATGAACGTGGCGCCTCTCCACAGCTGCAGTCCATCTCCAGGCAAGAGCTCGCGGACGGTGCGCCGTTCGCCGACGTTTTGATCGATTTTGAAGCCTGCGTTCCGGAAAGGCTCAGGCTCGGCAAGACCCATGTCTGGGCACAGCTAGCCTGTGCGGACGAACGCGGTGCCGGGATCTTCCGGATCCCGCTCGACACCGGATCCATCGGCCTGCCGGATATTCGATCGGACAGCAGCGAATTCATCGCCCTTCCGAAGAGCCCGGACCGCGCCGGAAAACTTGCGGTTGCCTCGGTCAGCGGCTCAGAAGCTGGCTTGCAGTTCTACTTCGCGGTCAAGGGTCTTCTACTCGGGCAAAGTGGCGAAGTGCGCGCCTGTTCATCCGATGCGGAGGGTCTGCAGAGCTGGAACCAGAGCTACCGGCTGCGCGGCCTGGCAACCCTGTATGAGAAAACAGGCGTGCAAGCATTTGCGGATCTCGCCGTCAAATCCGTGAAGCTGACCCTTGCCGCGCAGGATGGTCTGCATGCTCGCACCGGACCGAACATCCCATCCTGTGGCTGGAGTTCAAAGATCTATTCAAGTGAGAGCGGCGACCGCCTCAGCCTGATGATCAACCAGGCCGTGATTGCCAATGCGCTGACAGAGGGGTGCCAGAGCCTTGGCAAGGCCTGCCCGCCAAAACTCCAAAAGCAGATTGGCGAAACGGCCAGTTGTCTGGCCGCCTCCTTCGAAGCGGACTTTGATGAGAGGGCAGGGCTTTACCGCATTCGCGACGGCCTTGAATTTCGGTTCGCCGGTGCCGTCGCCCCCTGGAACTGGCAGCTTTCCTTCGCAGCTCTTCTAAAAGGCTTGTCAGACGAAACCCTGCAGGTTCGTGCCAGCACCATTGTCGAAAAGTTCCTGCACGAAGTCGAGCAAGCTCCCGAGGGCGCTCTGTGGCGCTACTGGCCCAAGACCTATTACCTGGAAAAGGGCCTCGACCAGACGGCCATTCAGGAACAGCGCTTTGAAGACACCGGACATGCAGGGATCAGTCTCATGGGACTGGCGGACATGGAAGATGTTTTCGATGTGACGCTTACCGAAAGTGTTTCCGAACGCGCGGCGTTTCTTCTGGACTTCGGGCCCGAAACGCCCCGCGATCTGGATGGCAGCGGACCGCGCAGCCCGAAGTGGTTTCCGGCCGGTGGCTGGGCCTCTGCTGCACCTGGCGTCCTTACCGCCGCCTACGCAGGCCAGGTTCCCGGCGCAAGCGCGGCGGACACGCTTTTTGCCTATGCCAGTTTGTTCGATCCGAAGGCGGATTTCGACCTGACGCTCGATCTTCAGTTGTGCGGCGAGACCTGCCAACCCTACCGAAGCCTCTCTTACGACAGCTGGCGGGCTTTCCTGGACAACAACCCGTATTTCAGTCTCGGGCTGACCAAATCGCCGCAACTGCAAACGGAAAGCGGACGTTCCTCGCAACCGAAATCGGCAGATCCTAACAAATGAGCAAGCAAATGCGTCGAAACTCCCCTCAGGGAACCCAACCGACTGCCGTTTCTGAAAGAGGAAGGTCCATGCGCGCCTGGCTTCGTCACCTCACACATGACGCCACCTTCTGGCTGGTGCTGGTCTTTGTGACCGCTTCCGCACTGGCGGCCTATGTGCTGGCCGTGGATTTCGGCCAGAAAGCGCGCACGGCGGATCTGTCAGCTGCCGCGCAGGCACAATCGGACCTTCTGACCGCGTCCCGATCCTTCTATTCCCGTGAAGTCGTCGACAAGCTCTATTCGTCGAACGACGTTCAGGTGTCGCATGACTATCATGAGCGGGAGCTGACGGTTCCGGCACCGGTTTCGATGACCCTTGCGCTGGAAGAAGAACTGAAGGCGCAAGGCTCCGAGAGCAGCATTCGCATGCTGTCGAGTTATCCCTGGCCGTGGCGGCGCGATCGCAATCTCGACACTTTCGAAAAGGAAGCTTTGGCAGCTCTGCAACAAAATCCGGGGGCGCCCTACCAGCGCCTGGAACAGCGCGAAGACGCCACCTATTTTCGCAGCGCCACCGCTGTCATCATGGAGAGCAGCTGTGTTGCCTGCCACAACACGCATCCAGACTCCCCGAAACAGGACTGGGAAGTCGGCGACATCCGGGGCATCCAGGAAGTGATCCTGCCAGCGAGCAGTCTCTATGGAACCGGTTTTACCTCGCTCAACAATCTGATCTTCATGCTCGCGCTGGCCTTTCTCGCCGCAGCTGCCCTGACACTGGTCCTGTCCCGTCAAAGACAAAAAGCCACAAGCCGGCTGGCCGCGCTGGCCGAAGCCGAGCGTGAGAAAAACGAGGCCCTGGTCGTCGCGACCCGAAGGGCGGAAGCCGGAGAGGCCCAGGTGGGCGCTATTCTGGAAACCATGCTGGACGGCGTCCTGAGCCTCTCTCCGGACGGAAAGGTCCTCAGCGCCAATCCGTCCGCGCTGAAGATGTTCGGCGCTCGGACAATGGATGACCTCTCCTCGCGGGAGTTGAGCGACCTTCTCCCGGAAACCGGGACACCGGAGCAGGTTCTTGAAGGCTTTGACAAGCATACAGGCTCGGGAGGCCCCGCCGAGGCCGGTCAGCGTGTCGAAACGACCGGTCAGCGTCTTGATGCAAGCCGCTATCCGGTGGAACTCTCGCTGTCCAAATCTACCGTTGGCGGCACGGATACCTATACCGCCATCCTGCGCGATCTGACCCAGAGAAAGTCCGATGCGCTGAAACTGAAACAGGCCGAGACACGTCTGCTTGACGCCATTGAATCACTTCCCGACGGCTTTGTGCTGTATGACGCCGACGACCGGCTTTTGATGTGCAACAGCAAATATCGGGAATTCTATTCCAGCAGTTCGGACCTCATCCAGGTAGGTGAAAAATTCGAGGACATCATCCGAAGGGGCGCACGGCGTGGCCAATACCAACTGTCGGGCGATGCCCTGGAAGACTGGATCGAACTGCGCATGGAGCATCATCGCAATCCCGGCGCGCACATGGAACAGCACCTTGATGACGGCCGCTGGCTCCGGGTGATTGAATCGCGAACCAGCGAGGGCGGCATGGTCGGTTTCCGTGTCGACATCACCGAACTCAAACACCGCGAACAGGAACTGGTCCGCAGCCAGAACCTGATGCGCAGCGTGGTCTCGGCCTCTTTCGACGGTATCATCGTCATGGACGGCAAGGGCATCGTGCTCGATTACAGCCCGGCGGCCGAAGAAGTGTTCGGCTGGAAAGCCAGCGAAATCGTTGGCGAAAAAATGTCCGATTTCATCATTCCGGAAAAATACCGCGAGCTGCATGACAAGGGACTGGAGCACTTCCTGGTCACCGGTGAAGGACCGGTTCTGGGCAAGCGCATCGAGATTGAGGGCAAGCACAAGGATGGCCACGAGATCATCGTCGAACTGGCAATCCGGCATACACGCGGAGAACACGGTCCACTGTTCCTGGGTTATGTGCGCGACATCACCGAACGCAAGGCCGCAGACGCCGCCTTGAGAGATGCCAAGGAACGTGCGGAAGCGGCCAACGAGGCCAAGGCGAAGTTCCTGGCCATGATGAGCCACGAAATCAGAACCCCGATGAACGGTGTTCTCGGCATCCTGAGCCTCTTGCGCGACACCAATCTGGACACCGCCCAGGCGGATTATGTCAAAACTGCACGGGAATCCGGCCGGTCCCTGCTTGAGCTGATCAACGACATTCTCGATTTTTCCAAGCTCGAAGCCGGCCGGATGGAACTTGACAGCGCGCCGTTCCGCCTGAGGACGGTGGTCAAGAGCATCGTCGACCTGTTCCTGCCCATCGCCCAGGAGAAGGATCTGGGCCTTTTCCTGAACTATGGCGAGAACATTCCGGAGGCCGTTGTCGGCGACGCCGGCAGATTGCGGCAGGTTTTGCTGAACCTGGTGTCGAATGCCATCAAGTTCACTGAACTGGGCTCGGTCGAAATCACGGTCGCCATCGAAAAACAGGACCCGGTCCGGCCGACCTTCCACTTTTCCGTGAAAGATACAGGCATCGGCATCCCGAAAGACAAGCACGAAGCGCTGTTCGGCGACTTTGTTACCGTGGACAGCAGCTATACCAAGAAACAGGGCGGTACCGGTCTTGGCCTTGCCATCTGCAAGCAGATTGCAGGGCTGATGGACGGAGAGATTTCCGTTGAAAGCCTGCCCGCTGCCGGCAGCACCTTCCACTTCTTGGTCCCGATCACCCTGGCCGACGACCAGACCTATATCGAGGAGGTCCCGCGCGAGGAGACCAGGGAGGCCCTTCCCGAAGGGCTTATCATTCTGGTTGCCGAGGACAATGCCACCAACCAGATCGTCGTCAGCCATGCCCTGGACCGGGCCGGATGCGATGTCGACATTGCAAACAATGGCCGGGAGGCCGTGCAACTGGCCCAGAGGCGCGACTACGACTGCATCCTGATGGACATTTCCATGCCGGAAATGGACGGCCTGGAAGCGACCGGCAAGATCAAGGCCGGCGGACGCAACGCAACAACGCCGGTCATCGCGCTCACCGCCTATTCGCTGCGCGGTGACAGGGAGCGTTTTCTGGCGGCCGGAATGGAGGATTTTCTCGCCAAGCCGGTGGAAAAAGAGGAGCTGCTTGCCTGCATTGCGCGCAACGTCCATCAGGCGGCCGCCTCCAAGCCTGCCGCTGCCGATCCGGTCGCTTCCGCGTCCCTGGCGGCGGCGCGCGACATTCTCGACACGATGCCGACAGAGCTGAAACAGAAGCTTCTGCAGCAATTCATCGATGACACCAGCCAGCGCCGCGAAGCCGTGCTTGAAGCCTTCGACACCGGCGACATCAACCAGCTCGAACGGGCGACACATGCGCTGAAAAGTGTTGCTGGCACCTTCGGCGCGGTGGAACTGACCAACACGGCGGCTGCGGTCAACGGGCTCGCGCGGGACGGCAAGTCCAGCCAGGCGATGTCCAGGGTGGTCGAACTTGCAGAGCTTTGCAATCAGACGTTAGAAGAAGTGAAACGCCTCGCCGATGAGATAGGGGTCGACATTTCGCTCAAGGCCTGATTGCCTTCGCGGAAGCCTGGAGGAACCGGATTTGAAAGTTCTCATCGTAGAAGACGCATTGCCACTTGCAACGGTCTATGGCCATCACCTGGGACGTGCCGGAATTGACACGCTCCACGTCGAGACCGGCCGGGAAGCCCTTGGCAGGATCCGGAAAGGTGGCGTCAGCGTCGTTCTGCTGGATCTCCAACTGCCCGACATGAATGGTATGGAGGTTCTGGAGGTAATCCGCGAGGAGCAACTGCCGGTCACCGTCGTTGTCGTCACAAGTTCCGGGTCGATCAAGACCGCTGTGGACGCCATGCAGGCCGGGGCCTACGACTTCATCGTCAAGCCGGTCGCCGAGGAACGCCTGGTCACCACGACCCGCAACGCCCTGGAACGGGAAACCCTGACGGAAGTGGTCGCGGAAGTTCAAAAGCCGACCACAGCGAAGGCGACCACCGGCTTTGTCGGCTCGTCGCTGCCGATGACAGCGGTCTACAAGATGATCGAAAGCGTCGCTCGTTCCAACGCGTCGGTGTTCATCACTGGCGAGAGCGGCACCGGCAAGGAGGTCTGCGCGGAGGCCATTCACAAGTCCAGCCCGCGTGCCAAGCGCCCGTTCGTTCCGCTCAATTGCGCCGCCATTCCCAAGGACCTGATCGAGTCGGAAATCTTCGGTCATGTCAAAGGCGCCTTTACCGGCGCGACTTCCGACCGGGACGGTGCGGCGGCGCGCGCCGACGGCGGGACGCTGTTTCTGGACGAAATCTGCGAACTGGAACTCAATCTGCAAGCCAAGCTGCTGCGCTTCCTGCAAAGCGGAACCGTTCAGAAAGTCGGCAGCGACAGTCTCAAGAAGGTGGATGTGCGCATTGTCTGTGCCACCAACCGGGACCCGCTGGAAGAGGTCGAGGCCGGCCGGTTTCGCGAAGACCTTTATTACCGGCTGCATGTCCTGCCGATCGGTCTGCCGCCCCTGCGCGCGCGCGGTGCGGACATCCTCGAACTGGCCCGCCATTTCCTGACCCAGTTTGCGCTTGAAGAAGGCAAGGCCTTTGAGGGCTTTTCCGTCGAAGCGGAAGAAATGCTGATGGCCCATGGCTGGCCGGGCAATGTGCGCGAAATGCAGAACACCATCCGCAATCTGGTCGTGCTGAATGAGGGCCCGATCGTGGAAGCAGACATGCTGACGACCCTGCAGGGCCGTGCGCCTGTACCCAGGCGCGAGGCCGGAGTGGTCCCCTTGCAGGTGCCCGTGTCCCAGACTACCCCGCAGTCCTCGGTTGCCCCCGGCCCGGATGGCTGGCCGGTCATCACCCTGACCCTGGGCCAGCCTTACGAGACCCTGGAAAAGCAGATCATCGAGGCAACCATTGAAGCCTGCGGCGGCAGCCTTCCGAAAACGGCCAGAACACTGCAGGTCAGCCCGTCGACGCTCTACCGCAAGAAAGAAATCTGGGCGGCTCAGGAAGAAGCTGACGAAGCCCCGGCAGCCGAAAACGAAACCGCAGAAGTTCAGTAACTTCCCCGGAAGATCAAAGGATCACCGGACGCATCACGAGGATGCGTCCAGCAGCATTTCGGCGATGCCGACCGTGGCAACGTGAGAGGTGATCGGCAGATCTCCCAGCAGGGCCGCCCGCCTGACGGTTTCCCGCGGCTGCCGGATCAGCGTTGCGTCTTCAAGGTCGCCCGAATTGGCTTCGGCCAGCTTGATGACGTGCCGGGCGACGAAAATATGCGCCGACGCAATCCGTTGATTGCCGTGCAGGACGAGCGACGGCCCGGCAAGCCAGCGTCCGCCGCCATATCCTGTCTCCTCCAGGAGCTCGCGACGGGCTGAAAACTCAGCGTCCTCACCCGGATCTACCTGGCCACCCGGCAAGGTCAGGCAGACCTTGCCGATGCCATGCTTGTATTGACGCAAAAGCAGAACCTCATCGTCTTCGGTCACGGCATAGATGGACGCAAAGGATGGCAGATCGATCTGGTAATAGTCGTCCACCAGCCGGTTGTCCGGAAGGCAGATCGTCTGTCGCAGGACCCGCAGGCGTTCTCCCGCCTCGAACACCTTGCGGCTCTCGACCAGCGACCAGTGGTCTTCTGGTTTGTCCTCCCGGGCTGATACCGTGCTCACCTCGTCATACCTCCGCCATCTTGCCAACAGGCAGGGTCACGGGGAGTTCCGCACCGGACAAATGCCGCATTTCATAACTCAGTAGCTGGCTGACATCGCTCGGGGCTGACACCTCCGACAGGACATCGCTGTTCAGGAGGGCCTCGCAAAGGGGCGCCGCATAACTTGCAGCACTTTGCGGCGCGAGGTAGCTGATCAGGCGCGCGGTCTTGTGGCGTTTCAGAATATGGCTGCGCACAAGAGCAGTCGAAAAGCTTGCCGGCATGATCAGCAGGCTGGTGTCGCTGTCGCGGTAGACCCGGTGATCGGGAAACCGGACCTGGAACTCTTTCATGATTGCCGGCAGTTCCTGGTGCTCCCGTTCCCATGCCAGATAGGTCTTGCGCTGATTGGCGGTGCTGCGCGTACCGGCCAGCAGCATTCGGATTGTGGCTGATCCGTTGTCGAGCACCGGCGAGCACTTGTCCGGGAAAGCGCTGGTCTGCACCACCTTGACCAGAAACTCGTAAAGGTCGTCGGAAAAATCATGCTCATGGCGGACGAGTACGTCGTGCTTGCCCCAGAGTTCGGTTCCGGCCGATGCGAAAACCCCGGCAAACGCCTGGCGAACATACGCCGGCAAGCGGGTCATCACGTCGGCGTAGTTGCTGCTGGAAAGCAGGTAACAGGATCTCTGTTCGGCGAATCTGGTCAGGTAACGAGCGAATTCGTCGTCCATGCGTCCAAACGGGGACGGCACCAGCGCATCCAGATCAAACAGGAAAACATCTGTCTTGCCTTCTCCTTCAGCACCGGAGAGGGGACCGGTTACGCGGCCAACGGAGGTGATTTTCGAATGCGGCAACATGGCTGTCTCCTTCACAACATCGAAGTTTGAACCAGGTGTTGCAAAGGGGCGGCCAACCGTGCCAATTTTTGAGAAGTTTCAAAAAAATAATAAAAAACAAATACTTGAACAAAATTCGACAATCCTGCGTCTCGACCCATTGCGCAAACGAATTGCGAAACGAAAACCCTACCGTTCGAATTTCGCAAACTTTCCATGAAACGGACGCACAGGGCGGACACCTTATATATAGGACCGTCTGCGCCTCGCGGTGTGCACGCCACCTGGCGGGTCCTCTGTCACTTCCGGAAAGCGGATTTTGCAAATGACCGAGTGTTCGAAATTCGGAAGACTTCATTCGATTTCGCGAACACCGCCTTGCAGGCCAGCAGATCAAGATTTTGTAAACATCTGAATCTATTGAACTTTCATAATCCGGAACCGTTTGGCACGGCGTTTGTAACTCCTTCCGCAGATCAAGCATCTACGGGAGTTGTCACATGAACATGTATGTTGGAAATCTGGAAACCACCCGCGACCTCAACGTCATCGACTTCAAACTGTTCGAGCCGAAGGACGCCATCAGCGTTATCGGGCTCGGCTATGTCGGTGCGGTGTCGCTGGCCTGTCTCAGTTCACTCGGTCACAGGGTCGTCGGTGCAGACATCGATGCACGCAAGGTTGAGGCGATCGGCTGGGGTCAAAGCCCGATCGTGGAAGACCGTCTTGGCGATCTCTTGACCGAAGGGGTCGCCGGGGAGCTGCTGACGACCACGACAGACGTCAAGCGCGCCGTTATCGAAACGGACATCACCTTCGTTTCGGTCGGGACGCCCACCAGCGAAGACGGCGGCTGCGACACACGTGCGATCAAGGCCGTTGCCCGCAGCATCGGCGCGGCTCTGAAGGAAAAAGACGCCTTTCATGTCGTGGTGCTGCGCTGCTCGGTGCCCCCCGGCACCACCTTGAAGGTCATGCTGCCCGAGATCGAGAAAGTCTCCGGCAAGATTGCAGGTGCGGAATTCGGCATCTGTTTCAATCCGGAATTCCTGCGCGAAGGCACGGCCGTTGCGGACTTCCACGCACCACCTAAGACCGTGATCGGTGTGACCGATCCGCGGACAGCAGCAATCATTGCCAAGCTCTATGCGCCGGTCGACGCAAATCCGATTGTCACGTCGATCGAAGTGGCGGAGCTGGTGAAATATGTCGACAATGTCTGGCACGCGACCAAGGTCTGTTTCGGCAATGAAGTCGGCCGGCTGTGCAAGCCACTCGGCATCGACAGCCATGCGGTCATGGACATTTTCGTCCAGGACACGAAGCTCAACCTGTCGCCCTACTACCTGAAGCCGGGCTTTGCCTTCGGCGGCTCGTGCCTGCCCAAGGAAGTGCGTGCCGTCACCCATCTGGCCGGCGAACTGGGTGTCGACGTACCGATGATCGACGCGCTCATTCCCTCCAACAGGGAACAGGTGGACCAGGCAGTGCGGCTTGTTAAGGAGACATCGGCAAAGAAGGTCGCGATCCTGGGTGTTGCCTTCAAACCGGGAACGGACGATCTGCGCGAAAGCCCGGTACTCGATCTGATCGCGGAGCTCGTGAAGGACGGCGTTGAAATCACCGCCTACGACCCTGCCATCCAGCCTGGGCCGCATATCGCACAGCAGTTTGAATACATGCGCTACGCCGCGCCGCATCTGAAAGAGGTCGTTGACGCACTCCCCGGCATTCTCAGGGCGACACCGGAAGAAGCAATGACCGAGGCCGGCGCCATCGTCGTCTCACAAAACCAGCCTGCCATTCGGAGCGCGCTGGCGTCCAGAAAGCAGGAGGCAGCGGTTGTGGACCTGGTCCGCATCCCGACAACAGCCCGGGCCTCTGCAAACTATATCGGCATAGGCTGGTAGGACCCCGCACTCCCGTCCGCCCTCTCCCTCCCCCATCGACCCCACCGGGAGAGGGCGGACATCCGGTTCACAAGAGTTGCGGCGCGCAGATCTGGCTCCTGGCAAGGACCGTCAGCGTGCCGAAGCCAGTTTTTTCACCAGACCATGATCGCAAGCGAAATCTTCATTGCCCTGTTTTACCGGCCGCGCCAGATCGCATGTTCCGGTGATGTGCCCGAGGACCCCCGCCTCGCCCCGGAACCCTGTATATCGCTGGTCGTTCGTCTCGATGGAGAGCGCGAACAGTGGCGCGATTTCGTCTCCATAGGCCGCATGCACAATCTTCACACTGCGCAAGGGACCCAGTTCAAACCGTCCAAGACTGTCGGTTCGTGTCGTCACTTTTTGCGCACCGTCTGCTGATTGCGGCGCATTCGCGGAAAAGGGAACCACCGCCAGCACGATCTTCGCGTCTGCAACAGGTTCACCATTTTCCAGGAGGACGCCCGACACTTTCGGCGCGAGCCTATGCGGTACCGGAAACACCACACAGGCGGCCGTTGCAAGGCCCAGAAAACCTGCGGCGACCAGTCGAAAAGTTGCCATTCGCACCTGCTCCATGCTTCTCGGGGAAGGCCAACCACCGGGCTTATGATGAGCCTTACGGTTGCGCTGGATTGCGGCGGCAACAAGGTCCAACGTGACCGGCACTCGCCAGGTTGCGTTGCCAGGGGGAAACGCCGACCGGAAAACGGGATTTCTGTGATCGTGGTCACGAGGGTGCGTTGCAACTTTTGGTATCGTTCGATCAGATCAGCGACAGCATCAAACCGCTGCCAGGGCTGATCGAGTGGGCTGGAATTTACCGCGACCTGGAAAGGACCGGCCGATGATTACGATTACTTCGCCCTCAATGGTGTTCAATGACAACCGCTCGAACCGGCTGTTCACGATGGATGTCACGGAAGCGGTCGCCGCAACGGATACGCAACGCGCCCTCGTCAACAAGGTGGTGGCAGCCGCGGCCCGGGCCACCGGAAACCGCCTCGACAACCTGATCCTCAATGCGCATGGCACGCCGGGCAGCTTCCAGATCGGCACCGGACTGAACATCAACACGATGGCCCCGTGGGCGGATGTGAAAAACAAGGTGTTCAAGATCTGGTTCCGCGGCTGCCTTGTCGCCCGCATCGCCGGCGCGCACACAGCGCGTCACGGTGATGGTGCGGCGCTAAGGGCCTACGGCGTCAATTCCGGCAATGGTCACGCCTTTATCAGCGCCTTTGCCCGATTGACAGGCTGCTACGTGGTGGCCCCAACGGAAATGCAAAGCGCCGCCCGACAGCGTTCCAGCTATCCCCGCGGCCAGCTGGACAGCTATGAAGGCCTGCTCCTGAGCTACGACCCGCAAGGCAATATCAGCTGGCAGCATCGCTATCCGTCGCTGTATGGTCACGACACGACCGCTCGGACAGCCCGGGTTCCGAACCGCGAGTAGACTTTTATGGCGGCCCTCTCAGCCAGCCGCGGTTTTGCGATAGCCCTGCTCGATTTCGATCAGCCGCTGCTTGCGCCAGAGCCCGCCACCATAGCCGGTCAACGAGCCGTCGGCACCAATGATGCGGTGGCACGGCACCACCAGCGCGAGCTGGTTGGCGCCGTTGGCGCGGGCGACGGCACGCACCGCTTCGGGACGCCCAAGAGCGTGGGCGAGCTCTGAGTAGCTGCGTGTCTCGCCCGCCCTTATCGTCAGGAGCTCCCGCCAGACATCCCGTGTGAACGCACTGCCATGAAGGGCAAGTTTCGTTTCGAACGTGCCTCCCTTCCCCTTGAAGAACCGGTTCAGTTCTTCCTGGATCTGGTCTGTCACTTCGGTTCGGCCAAAACCGATCTGCCCCTTGGCGAAAGCGTTCAGTTTCCGGAACTCCGTTGGCAGCGCCTTGCGATCCAGAAACTCCAGGAGATGCAGTTGTGTACGATCGGTGATGGCAACGAGTGGACCGAGCGGCGAGCTTACCCAATCGGCATAAAGCAACGGTTCGGAGGCAAAGCCACCCGGCGCCTGTCCCAGGATCTTTGCGAAGGCTTCACGAAAGGCACTGGCCGATTCAAATCCCGCGGTGATCTGCGCATCAATCACGCGCCCCCCTTCGGCCAGCGTCGAAAACCCCTCTTGCAGCCGCCGCTGACGGGCCATTTCCAGAAAGGTCATGCCGAAGTGACGTTTGAACGCACGGCGCACTGTCGACGGGTCCAGCCCAAGTCGCACGATGTCGGGTTCTCCCCACCGGTAGCCAGGCCGTTTTTCAAGGGCCTCGATCAGCGGCTTCACAACCGGGTCGGCGCTGGCTTCGGGTGTGGTCGGCCGGCAGCGCTTGCAAGGCCGGAACCCGGCTTCGATACACTCGGCAACGGTTTCGTGGAAGCTGCAATTCTCCGGCTTTGGCTTCCGCGCCGGACAGGTCAGGCGACAGAAGATACCGGTCGAGGCCACGCAGACAAACATGCGCCCGTCATAGGACGGATCGCGATTGAGCAGCGCTTCATAAAGGGTGTCAAAACCAGGTCGGGTCATCAGCATGGCCCGACCATACGCGGTCTCTTCATCGATTTCAGCCGGAAATCGGGCGCCTATTCCTGTCGGCGAGCTTGAAGCGCGAATACCGCGTTTCCCTTACCCCTAACGCAAAGCTGACGGATTGCTCGCGTCCACCAATGCCTGCAGAGACGCCCCCGCGTTCCGTTCGGCGAAATAACCGTCGATAATCGCCTGGTATTCACCTGTCGCGATCATCTCTTCGAGCACCTTGTCCAGCCGGTCACGCAGCCCACTTAACCCCTTCATCTTGGAAAACGCCAGGTACGAAGGCACGGAAGAAACGGCTGGCGTCAGTTCAACGACGCGGTTCAGCCCATTCAGCTTCATCAGATGGTGCATGGCGCCATACTTGTTCATGATGATCGCGTCCGTGCGGCCATACAGCAGTTTCTTCACGTTCTGTGCGCTGACCGGCGCGTAATCAAGCGTGCGCAGCTGGCCGGTCCGGATGGCTTCATCAACTTTCGGTCCATAGGAAATGTCGTCAACAAGACCGATCGAGACATCGCCCAGACTGTCCAGACTGCCACTGTAACCGATGTCAGCGCTCCGCAAGGCCCAGACCGAGAGCACCTGCGGCATCAGGACGACACGTGAATAGTCCAGGAAACGCAAGCGTTCCTCGGTCCGATAGGCGGTGAAGATGCCGTCCGCCTGCCCAATGCGAACCATGTGCAAGGCCCGTTTCCAGGGCAGGACGTGAATGACAAGGTCTTCGCCGAGGTGATCGAAAGCTCTTTCCACGATGCGAACGACAATGCCGTCAGCGCCGTCTCCGGTCGCATATTCGTATGGCGGGTAGGCAAATGTAACCAGCTTGACCGCCTTTGCGTGCGTGGTCGATGTCGCCAGCAACAGAGGGGCCAGGAGGCAAAGGCGCAACAGCAGCGTTTTCATGAACGCCTCCATCTTCTCTCAATTTCTATTATCTGCTTATTATAAAGAAGATCCTCAACAACCACACATTCAAATAAACTAACGAGACTCATAAATATATTTTCGTAAAAAATGCCGATTTTTGTTATCTAAATCTTAAATTCTGTGGAAGGCATTGTTTCTACACCTGGCACAGAAAAGCCCGGCTTCCGGGTTGGTGCGGAAGCCGGGCGCTTTGCTGACTGAGTGATTTATCCGGGAGGGCGGTCCGGACGGGGTTCACTCATTCAGCAAAATAGGCGTCGATGATGGACTGGTATTCGCCCGAAGCGATCATTTCCTGGAGCACGCCATCCAGTTCATCGCGCATGCCCGCCAGATTGTTGGCCTTCGAGAACGCAATATAGGACGGCACGGAGGAGATTTCCGGTTGCAACTCAACCACCTGGTCGAGGCCGTTCTGTTGTTTCAGGTGATGCATCGCGCCGTACTTGTTCATGATCACCGCGTCGATGCGCCCACCCATCAGTTTCTTGATGTTGTTGGAGCTTTCCGGCGCGTAGTCGAGCGACTTCAGCGTTCCGGACTTGATCGCATCGTCGACCGTCGCGCCGTAGCTGATGCCGTCGACCAGGCCGATATCGGCGCTCGCAATGCTGTCCATCGACCCGTCAAAGGCAACCTCGCTGCCCTTCTTCACCCAGACGGACAGGACTTGAGGCATCAAAACGGTTTCCGAATAGTCCAGAAACTTGACCCGCTCATCGTTCTTGTAGGCCGTGAAAATGGCATCGGCTTCGCCGGTCTTGGTCATGTGCAGCGCACGCTTCCAGGGAAGCACCTGGATGCTGACATCCTTGCCCATCTTCTTGAACGCTTCTTCAACGATGCGCACGGCAATGCCATCGGCCTTGTCACCAGCCTGATATTCGTAAGGTGGATATTCCAGCGTGACGAGTTTCACCGTTTCCGCCCGTGCCGCAACGGACAAAAGGATGACTGCGATTCCAATTCCGAGAGTTCTTGCGAGATTGAGCATGGATGCCTCCTCTGGATAGCGAGAATTGTCCCCGATCACCAAAAGGCTAACCAACACTCTTTAGAAAATCACATCAAAAATATCTTCCAAACTCAATAAATTGCCTTTATATGAAAGAAAACTTACCCGGAAACCGCAGGAAATATCAACAAACCGAAACGTAATGCATCGTAATTACTTTCATTAATCAAACGTATACAAATCAACTCACTGCTACAAATACTCAAATTCGATCAGAAATCCTGTTCCGGCAACGCCTCAAAGTAGTAATTGTCGACGATTTTTTTGTAATCGCCCGACTCGATCATGGCCTGCATCACTTCATCGAACTGATCACGCAGACCGCTCAGATTACGCGCCTTTGAGAAGCCGACATAGGAAGGGACCGCGGACACTTCAGGTCGCAATTCCTCGACCTTGTCAAAACCGTCCTGGAGCCGGAGATGATAAATGGCGCCATAGCGGTTCATGATCACGGCATCGGTCCGCCCTGCCAGAAGCTTCTTGATGTTGTGAGAGCTGTTGGGCGCATAGTCGAGTTTTTTGAGTGTGCCGTCCTCGATGGCCTTGTCCGCCTTGTCGCCGTAGCTGACACCATGGACCACACCGATCGACACCTCGCTCAGGCTTTCCATGGTTCCGTCATAGGGAAGATTGCTTCCCCGAAGGGCCCAGATCGACACGACCTGTGGCATGACTACCGTTTCCGAATAGTCCAGGAACTTGAGCCGTTCTTCGGTTTTATAGACCGTGAAGATGCCGTCGACGCTTCCCTGACGAGCCATCAGCAAAGCCCGCTTCCACGGCAGGACCTCGATTTCAAGATCATGCCCAAGGCGCCCGAATGCCTCCCGCAGCAACCGCACGACAATGCCCTCGACCTTGTCGCCTTCCATGTATTCGTAGGGCGGGTAGCTGAGTGTCACGAGCTTGAGTGTGTCCGCCCTTGTTCCGACCGTGCCAACGGCAAGCCAAAGACCCAGGAACAGCACGGACGTCAGGAGCTTCATGAGCGCTTCCCCACTCGTTCCGCGGCCTGCAGGATTGCGCTTGGGAGATTCCAAGGACAGCGGAAACATCTAATGCCTTTCCGGAAAGCAAGTCGCTTCGAAGAGGCCATGAGATTTTGAACCATTATTTATTAAAAATGTCCGACCCCAACACGCTACCCAGTTCAGCGCTCTGGTTTTAGCTGCAAAACGGGATCACCGACCTACCCTGGGGATAGGGCTTCCTTCTCTCTTCTAGGAAAGATTGCAGATCCCGCGAACTTCCTATCGGTAAACCTGCTCATCTCCCGGGAATGTGCGGTCCTTGACGTCGTCTGCATAGGCTTTCACCGCGGCTTCGATCTGGCCACCGAGGTCACCATAGACCTTGACGAATTTCGGCGGGGTCGGGTTGAGGCCGAGCATGTCCTCCAGCACCAGGATCTGACCGTCGCATTCGGCCGAAGCACCAATGCCGATGGTCGGGATCGGTATCTCCTTCGTGATCCGGGCGGCGAGCGGCTCGACCATGCCCTCCAGTACCACCGAAAAAGCGCCTGCTTCGGTGACGGCCTTGGCATCCTCGAAATGCTGATCCCAGTCGGTCTCCTTGCGCCCCTGGGTCTTGAAGCCGCCCATGACATGCACCGATTGCGGTGTCAGGCCGATATGGGCCATCACCGGCACGCCGCGTTCGGTCAGAAACCGGATCGTCTCGGCCATGCGCACGCCGCCTTCCAGCTTGACGGCTCCGCACTGGGTTTCCTTCATCACCCGGGCTGCGTTGCGGAAGGCTTCCGCCGGGCTTTCTTCATAGGTGCCGAAGGGCATGTCGACGACAACCAGCGCCCGCTCGGTGCCGCGCACCACCGCCTTGCCATGCATGATCATCAGGTCGAGGGACACGCCAACGGTCGATTCCATGCCATGCATGACCATGCCGAGACTGTCGCCGACCAGAACGAAATCGGCATATTTGTCAACAATGGCCGCCGTATGCGCGTGATAGGAGGTCAGCGACACGATCGGATCGCCTCCCTTGCGCCTTGTGATCTGAGGCGCCGTGATACGGCGGACTTTGGACTGGGTGCTCATGCGGCATCCTTTCTGAAGACATATGACATGGCGGATCAGGCGTCTTGAACGGTTGTTTGCGCGACAACGCGCTGGTCGATCAGGAGAACAGCGCCGAAACGCACGGCAAGCAGAACGACGGCAGGACGAATGACGGGACCGGAGAGCTCGGCCAGGGTCTCCGCATCTCGGATATCGACGCTTTTCACGTCAGCCGACGGCGCGGTGGCGAGCTCTGCCCAGATGGCCGCTTCCAGATCCGCCAGCAATGGGCCGGTCTTTGCCAGTTCCTCTGCCCGGTCTAGCGAGCGGGACAGCGCCAAGGCTTCCTGGCGATGCTCCGGTGTGAGCCGCACATTGCGGGAGGACATGGCCAGACCGTCGGCCTCGCGCACGGTTGGATGGGCAAGGATCTCCAGCGGCATGTCCAGATCCCGGACCATTTGCCGGATCAGCGTCAGCTGCTGATAGTCCTTCTCGCCAAAAACCGCGAAATCGGGCGTGGCGATGTTGAAGAGCTTGGTGACGACGGTGGCGACACCTCGGAAATGACCGGGCCGTAGCGCGCCCTGCAGGATGCCGGCAAGTCCGGGTACATCGACAAAGGTGTCGCCGCCTGCGCCATACATCTCTTCAACGCTCGGCAGGAAGACCGCATCGACACCTTCGGCCTCCAGCAGGGCCTGGTCGCGCGCTTCGTCGCGCGGATAGGTGCCGAGATCTTCGTTCGGGCCGAACTGGGTCGGATTGACAAAAATGGTGGTGATGACCCGGTCGGCCTTTTGGCGCGCAAGACGTACCAGCCCAAGGTGACCTTCATGGAGATAGCCCATGGTCGGCACGAGGCCCACCGTTTCGCCCGCGCGCTTCCAGTCCCGCACAAGTGTGCGCAGCTCCGCCCTGGTCCGGCAGATTTTCATGATGCATTTCCTCCCGCGGCCGTTGTTCCCGCATCGGCCGTTCTTTTCGCAGGTGCAGCATAATGAGGCACGCCGAAAAGTCCAGTTGCTGGTGCAATGCAACAACTGACGTCAATCCGAGGGGGCCAATTCGACGCCACCGGGGTGCTGCTCCTGCTTGGGTCGTGTTTCCGAATTGATTTCCTTTTAAAGCCACTGAAAGAGAACTGCCTGAGCGCCATGGCAGCTTGTCCCGTGCTCGCACTCCAAGTTAAATGACAGCCTCTTGCGCGAATCCCGCATCGGAAACTGGCGGCAAAGTGAGTGGACACCATAGAAAAAAAGACAAGAAAACGACTGACACTGTACTTTCCGGGATATGACCTTCGACCACCGCGACAGACGTCTCTTCTGATCTACAAGGAACTCAAGGCGTTCCTGAAACTGAACAAGGTCGAAGGTGACCTGACACCGCTCAGGGACGATCTTGATCCTGGTGGGGACACCGCGTTTTGGGAGGCCAAGGTGAATTGGCCGGAACAGACCGTGAAGGCGCGGTTTGTGCAACTCAGCTGGCGGGATGTGATAAAGCCGGACTTTGAACGCTTCTGGCCAAGGACCCTGTTGGACGGGTTCCGGTCCTTCTCCCGATTTGCCCAAGCAGGCGGCTATTTCCGCGTCTGGAAAAGCAATTGGGCACATGCCATTTTTTGCCTCTACCCCGCCGTCGGCCTCATTCTCTATGTGCTTGCCAGTCTTCTGCCGCCGTTGTTGCTGGCACCGTTCATCCTGTCTCTGGCGACTGCAATTGCGCCACCAGACCAGGCGCAAGCGGTCTCCTGGGCGATGCTTCTGGCATGCAGTGGTCTCTGGATGGCGGCCGTCTATGGTCTTGTAAGACTACTGGAACGAAAGTCCTACTTCCGATATCTGGTCAACAGCTGGCACTTCATTTCAAGACTTGCGTTCAACCAACACCCGCACATGCTGGAAAGAGTCGAAGAGTGCGCCGACGTGATCGTTGCCATGACGGAGCAGGCGGACGCGGACGAAGACGTCGTGTTCGTCTCACATAGTTGCGGCACGTTCGTTGCCATCTACATTCTGGCGGCTGTGCTGCGCCGCAGACCGGACATCGTACATCGACAAGGCGGCTTTGCGTTTGTGACACTCGGACCGGCCTTCGATTGCCTCGGCGGTTATGGCGCCGGGCACGGATTTGGGGAAGCGATGAGGACCGTCGCGCGTTCGGGTGTGGACTGGACCGACCTCTATTCACCCCATGACCCTATTTGCGGCGGGCGCACACCACCCGTGGCGCGCTACGCGCTCAACGACACTCCGGGCGAGATCTTGCCGGAACCGCGGCGTTTCAGCATTTGTGTCCCAGACCGGATGAGCGCGCAGCAATACCGTTATTTGCGCCGCCGATTTTTCCCTTTGCATTTCTGCTATTTTCTAGCGTCCATCAAACCCGGTCTGTTTGACTTCTACCGGATGACCCTTGGCCCAAAGCGGGCTACCGATCAGCTGACCGCTTGGCTGAACAAGCGTGATTAAGCCCAAGAGGTCATCTTGTCCATGGTCACTTGAGCAACGGGCACAGCCACTTCAACAGTCCTTGCTTTGCGGCAGCGCAACATCATGCGCATCTGGCGGCGGAGAAGAGAGGCAGCCATTTGATCTCGCGACGTTTGCTGCCAAACCGTCACAAAAACGCCATCCAAGGCCATTGCCACCTTTACACAAGCGATTTTGGCGCGCTTTAATTTGCGGCAGATGCATCGACCTTGAGGGGAGAGACAAGGACATGCAAGCCACAGACGCGACGAACCCGGAATATTTCCATAAGGTCGTCGACTGCCAGTATGCCTGCCCGGCACACACTCCGGTGCCTGCCTATATCCGCCTGATTGCCCAGCAACGCTATACCGATGCCTATCTGATCAACTGGGAAAGCAACGTCTTTCCCGGCGTGCTGGGCCGGACCTGCGACCGCCCTTGCGAACCCGCTTGCCGGCGCGGGCGCGTCGAGGCTGAACCCGTCGCCATCTGCCGGCTGAAACGTGTGGCTGCCGACTTCAAGGACGAAGTTGCCGACATGCTGCCCAAGGCCGGACCGCGCAACGGCAAGAAGGTCGCCCTGATCGGAGCCGGTCCCGCCTCGCTGACGGTGGCCCGGGACCTCGCCCCGCTTGGCTACGAGCTGCATCTCTATGATGAACAGGCCAAGGGCGGCGGCTTCATGCGCAGCCAGATCCCGTCCTTCCGGCTGCCGGAAACCGTGCTCGACGAAGAAATCGGCTACATCCTCGACATGGGCATCACGACCGTGTTCGACACCTATGTCGACAGCATGGCCGAGATGCTGACCAAAGGCTATGACGCGATCTTTGTCGGTTCGGGGGCCCCGCGTGGACGCGACCTGCCGAAACTGCCCGGCCGCCAGGAAGCCGATGCCAATATCCATATCGGCATCAACTGGCTGGCCAGCGTCGCCTTTGAGCATATCAAGGAGATCGGCAAGCGGGTGATCGTGCTCGGCGGCGGCAACACCGCCATGGATTGCTGCCGCACCTCGCGCCGTCTCGGCGGCGAGGACGTGAAGGTGATCGTGCGCAGTCCCTTCGCAGACATGAAGGCGTCTCCCTGGGAGAAGGAAGACGCGATGCATGAGGGCATTCCGATCCTCGACAATCATGTGCCGTGCGAATTCGTGGTCGAAAACGGCAAGCTCACCGGCATGACCTTCGACAAGGTGACGGCGGTCTATCACGACGATGGCCGCCGCGAACTTGTCTCGACCGGCGAAGAGCCCGAATTCGTGCCCTGCGACGACGTCATCATCGCGATTGGCCAGGAAAACGCCTTCCCCTGGATCGAGAAGGAAACCGGCATCCGTTTCACCAGCTGGGGCACGCCGATCATCAATGACGACGAGACCTTCCAGTCGACCCGCAAGGAAGTGTTTTTTGGCGGCGATTCCGCCTTCGGCCCGTCCAACATCATCACCGCCGTTGCCCATGGCCACAAGGCGGCCGTTTCCATCGATCTTTATTGCCAGGGCAAGGACCTGTCTCAGCGCCCGCCGCCCCATGTCACCCTGATCGGTCAGAAGATGGGCATTCACGAATGGAGCTACGATTCCATTCCGATCACCGACGAGCGCAAGATCGTGCCGCTGGAAGATCTCAAGAAATCGCTCAGTGACCGCATGGTCGAGGTGGAGCTCGGCTTTGATGCGGAGACGGCCTTTATCGAGGCGGAGCGCTGTCTCAACTGCGATGCACAGACGGTGTTCACCGATTCCAACTGCATTGAGTGCGATGCCTGTTCCGATATCTGCCCGACGAGTTGCATCACCTTTACCGGCAATGCGCCGGAGCCGGAGCTGCGCGCCAAGCTGATGGTGCCGGCGGAAAATCTCGAGCAGGATCTTTACGTTTCCGGCACGCTGCCGACAGGCCGCGTGATGGTGAAGGACGAGGACATGTGCCTTCATTGCGGCCTCTGTGCCGAGCGCTGCCCGACAGCTGCCTGGGACATGCAGATGTTCTTCTACAACATGGCCAAGGCCACGCCCAACCTGGTGAATGTCAAATGAAACAGATCAAGGGCATCAACGATTTCGTGGTGAAGTTCGCCAATGTGAACGGCACCGGCTCGGCCTCCGCCAACCACCTCTTTGCCAAGGCGATCTTCCGGATGGGCATTCCGGTGAGCCCGCGCAACATTTTCCCCTCCAACATCCAGGGCCTGCCGACCTGGTACGAGGTCCGGGTCAGTTCCAAGGGCTATCTCGGCCGCCGCGGCGGTGTCGACCTGATGCTCTGCGTCAATCCGCAGACCATGGAAGACGACATCGCCAGTGTCGGGCCTGGCGGATATTTCGTCTATGATTCCACCCGGCCGCTGGCTCCGCATCTGCACCGCGACGACATCAGCTATTTCGGCATTCCCCTGACCGAAATGTGCATGAAGGAATTCAAGGTCGCGCGGCTGCAGCAGCTCCTGAAAAACGTCGTTTATGTCGGCGCCCTCGCGGCGCTGCTCGACGTCAAGTTCTCAATCCTGAAGGACCTTCTGAACGACCAGTTCAAGGGCAAGGAAAAGCTGATCTCGCCCAACGTGCATGCACTGGAGATGGGCTATCAATATGCCCAGGACAATTTCAACTGCCCACTGCCGATCCGGCTCGACCCGAGCATCAATGACGCGCCGCATATCCGCGAAAGCCAGCACATCCTGATGAACGGCAACACGGCCGCTGCCCTTGGCGCGATCTATGGCGGGGCAACGGTGGCCGCCTGGTATCCGATCACACCGTCGACGTCGGTCGTCGATGCCTTTTCCAAATACGCCGAACGGATGCGGATCGATCCGGGGACCGGCAAACGCAATTTCGCAATCCTGCAGGCGGAAGACGAACTGGCGGCGATGGGCATTGTCGTCGGCGCCAGCTGGAACGGGGCCCGCGCCTTCACGGCCACTTCGGGACCGGGCCTGTCCTTGATGAGCGAGTTCCTGGGCCTTGCCTATTTCGCGGAGCTGCCCGTCGTGCTGATCGACGTGCAGCGCTCCGGTCCCTCTACCGGCATGCCGACCCGCAGCCAGCAATCGGACATTCTGGCGGCCGCCTATGCCAGCCACGGCGACACCAAACATGTACTGCTCTTTCCGGCGACACCGCGCGAATGTTTCGACATGACCGTGCAGGCCTTTGACCTTGCCGAACAGCTGCAGACACCGGTGATCATGATGTCGGATCTCGATCTCGGCATGAATGACTGGATGTCACCGCCGCTGGTGTGGGACGACAGTTACGAGATGAGCCGCGGCAAGGTTCTGGATGCCGACGCGCTGGAAGAAGCGGAAGGGTGGGGCCGCTACCGTGATGTTGACGGCGACGGCATCTGTTATCGCACCCTGCCCGGCACCCATCCAGACAAGGGTGCGTTCTTCACGCGCGGTTCGTCCAAAAACGAGATGGCGGTCTATTCGGAAAAGGGTGACGACTACGTTCTCAATGTCGACCGCCTGCTGCGCAAGTTCGAGACCGCCAAGTCCTATGTGCCGAAACCCAAGGTGCATGACCCGATCCCCGTGAAGAAACCGAAAACCAAGTTGAAGCTCGGCGCACTCTTTTTCGGCACCTCCGCCTCACCGTCTTATGAGGCGGTCGAGATCCTGGCCGCGGAAGGCTATCCGATAGACGTCATGCGCATTCGTGCTTTCCCCTTCCACGAAAGCCTGGATACCTTCGTGCATGAGCATGACCTGGTCTTCGTGATCGAGCAGAACCGGGATGGCCAGATGCGCCAGCTGATCATGAACGAGTGCCATATCGCGCCAGACAAGCTGACTTCGGTCCTGAATTACTCCGGGACGCCAATCACCGCCCGCACCATAGCCCGCCAGATCCGGCAGGCGCTGAAAACCTCCAGCGCCGACATCGTCAAGCTGCATCCGGAGACCGCCTGATGTCTTACTACAAGCCGAAGTTCCAGCATCCGAGCCTGCCGAAGAACGAACTTGGTTATACGGTCACCGATTATGACGGTTCGATTTCCACGCTCTGTGCCGGCTGCGGCCATGACAGCATTTCCGCGGCCATCCGCAATGCCTGTTACCTCTCCGCCATTCCTCCGCACAGGATCGCCAAGCTCTCCGGCATCGGCTGTTCGTCAAAGATGCCGACCTACTTCCTCGGCAAGAGCCACGGCTTCAACTCCGTGCATGGGCGCATGCCTTCGGTCGCGACAGGAGCAAGTGTCGCCAATCGGGACCTGATCTATCTCGGTGTCTCCGGCGACGGTGACACGGCCTCCATCGGCATGGGCCAGTTCCTGCATCTGATCCGGCGCAACGTCAACATGACCTATATCGTCGCCAATAACGGCTGTTACGGTCTCACCAAGGGACAGGACAGCGCCACCGCCGATCTGGGCTCTGTGGGCAAATCCGGGGTGACCAATCTTTTCGACGGCATTGATCTCGCCTCGCTTGCCGTGCTGCAGGGCGCCAGTTTCGTCGCGCGCAGCTTTTCCGGCGACAAGGAACAGCTTGTGCCGCTGGTCCGCGCCGCCATGGCCCATCGCGGCTTTGCCTTTATCGACGTGGTGTCGCCCTGCGTGACCTTCGCCAACAATGTCGGCTCCACCAAGAGCTACGCAGCGACCCGGGAGAACCTGGAAGCGATGCCGGTGGACTTCGTGCCGATGCGCGAGGAAATCCGGACCCAGTACAAGGAAGGCACCAGCCAGGCGGTTACCCTCCATGACGGGTCGATCATTAACCTGCACAAGGCGCGCGAGGACCAGCGCGCCGACAGCCGCGAAGACGCCCTGATGACGCTCCAGACCGCGCATAGCCAGGGCAAGGTGCTGACAGGGCTGTTCTATCTGGACCCGGAATCCCAGGACCTCAACCACACGCTCAACCTGGCCACCAAACCGCTCAACAGCCTCGGCAAGGACGAGCTCTGCCCCGGCAGCCGGGTGCTGAACAGCATCAATGAGGGGCTGAGGTAGGAACAGTCGAATGGACCGCCTGATCGTTTTCAGGCACCCTGTAGTCCCCGACACCGGACACAGGACCTGATGTGCCGCCATCTGCCACCTTGGACGTCCAGGATATCCTCTCCTGGCTGATGCGCGAAGGGCCACGACTGGCTTCACCGGCTGCGCTACTGGAAAGATACAGCGCGAAACTGCGTGAGGCAGGACTTCAAGTCGACAGGTCAACCCTCGGCGCGCCGATCCTGCACCCGGTCGCCCGGTCCTCCTTCGTATTCTGGGAACTGGAAACAGGCTCCGAGCAGCGCTGGTTCATCTATTCGCCCGAGCAACTGAAACTTCTTGAGGCGAGCCCGATCCAGCGGATCTACACGCAAGGTGAAGCCACGTCATTGCGGCTCGACCTACCGGAGGAGCGGGGCCGTTTTCCGATCGGAGAAGACCTATGGAGTGAGGACTATCATCAGTATGAGGCGCTGCCGCTGGAATTCTCAGACGGAACCTTCAAGGTGCTGACACTGGCGACAAAATCGCCGGCGGGTTTCGACAACGGTCAGTTGGACCTGGTTCGAACGACATTGCCCGCCCTCACACTGGTGTTTGAAGGTCATATCGCCCGCAACACCGCCAAAACGCTCATGGAAACCTATGTCGGCACCCGCGCGGGCCTCAGGGTCCTGAACGGCGAAATTGCCCGCGGCGACGGCAGTCCGATCGATGCGGTGATCTGGTTCTCCGACCTGCGCGGCTTCACCTCACTGGCGCAGTCGCGCAGCGAAGCAGATCTCCTGCAGCTTCTGAACAGCTATTTCGGCGCCGTCACTGATGCCATCGAGGCCCAGTCCGGCGAGGTGCTGAAATTCATCGGCGATGCCGTGCTTGCGATTTTTCCCTTTGACGGCGACCTTCACTCCGCCGTTCATCGGGCGGAAACGGCAGCCTTGCAGCTTCTGCAATCGGCCCCGCTCGAACGTGGTCTTTCCTTCGGCGTTGCCCTTCATCCCGGTCGGGTCTTTTACGGCAACATCGGCGGTGGCACACGGCTCGATTTCACGGTGATCGGCGCGTCGGTCAATCTGGCCAGCCGCATCGAAAGCCTGTGTGCCCTCCTTGATCATCCGCTTCTGGCGTCGGCAGACTTCGTCAATGCCTCGTCCCTGACGTGGCTGTCCAAAGGGCGACACAGACTGAAAGGCGTCGCCGAACCGGTGGAAGTGTTTGCACCGGTTCAACCGACATTGCAGACAGCGACCTAGTCCCAACCCAGGTTTTTGCCGAAAACCGCACGGTGACGGTCAAAGCTCTGCTGACCGAAAAGATCGGCTGCCAGGTATCGTGCCAGCTTGATGACATTCGCCCGGGCACTTTGCGAAGAGTGTTGGTAGCTTTCCAGAGCGGACACATCACCGGCTTCGAGCCGCTTCCCCGTCGCTTCAAAGACAGCCTGATGCTCGTCGGCAAGTTCCAGGAGCAACCTCGTACAGGTTTCCTTCAGCCCCGGGATCTCGCGGTATGGATGGACCTGCCAGCCGAGGGCTTCGGCGCTGCGGTCATCCGCCGGCATCAGGAACATGTTCCAGGGTTCGGCGGGAAACATCTTGCAGGAAATGGTCAGAAAAAGAGCCACCCTTCCTTCCCAGACACTCCAGGGGATCATCGCCCAGGGCACAACCGTTACGCCCGGAAGCTGCCCCTGAAGGCTCTCATTGATTTCTGCCATGAACCGCTTCTGTGCCTCATGCGCCTGATCGGCTCTGGCTTCGAGAAGACCCGGGTTCTGCGGCAGCATGTTGCTCGGATCATCCGGCTGAAATCCCAGTTCACGCAGCATAGTCCCATGCTCGCCCTCCCACATTTCCTTCGGAATGGCGCGGAACACGCCGTCCGCGTCCGGCGCGGTGCGTGTGAAGGGACTTGTCCCCGGCTCAGAAAGCGGCGCGCCAGGTCTTACCTTACGTTTTCCAAACATTGCAAAACTCCCCGAAATAATTGCAAGAGTTAACAGAGGCGCCTTAAAATTGTATTTCCGGACAAACTCGCCTTGTCTTCAAATCCGGGTCCATGCAGGCCTGAATGACCTAGCGTCACTTTTGGAAACCGGCTATCCTGAATAAACATTTGAATGATTGCGCTCGAAGACTTTATGAGGCGGCAAAAATTATGGCTTGGACCGTTCAGCAAAAGATTGATGCCCAACTCAAACTGCACAAAAGCAACCTGAAAATGTTTGAAGATGACCTGAAGGACTTCAATCGGGTCATGACGGCATCGGCGATCTGCCAGGAAATCGGCATTCAGGCCGCTTTCGCGGCCGCCACCATGGGGGCTGCCACCTGGCTGAGCGGAACAAGGGCTGCGACTGCTGCAGGTGGTCGTCTCGTGATGCTGGGCGGAGAAGGCTCACGCATCAGCGGGTTCATGCACGGCGTTGCAAAGGTGGCCGGGTTTTCCTCCATGGGGGCCGAAGGCTGGACCGCCGGCAAGGCAATGGGCGGTTTTCTGGCGCGCTTGTCGGCGGGGTTCGGCGTTTTGCTCATTCGCCGCATGTCCGGGGATTTCGGCATGAAAAAACCCATGAATTTCGAAGGCATGGGCTCGGCGGTGTTCTTCACCGTGCTGTTTTCCTTTCTTGGCTCTCCCGGCCCCAAAAATCCGCCCGGCGTCAAGGACGCCAGCAAGTGGCTGATGGAAAAGTTTGCGCATTTCGACAAGTCCCCTGTTCTGAAGATGCTTGCCAAGGCGCCGGAACTCGCGAGCGTCGCCGGGCAAACCACAAAGATCTCAGCACAGACGGGAACGCAGATATTCGGCCTGTGCCAGAAGGGGTATAACGAGTTGACCATGGATCCGGTCGGCAAGGAAGTCCTCGCCTATCTCAGGACCAACAAGAGCGAATACGACAAGCGCGTCCAGGATATTTTCAACGATCAGGGCGAAGCCCTGGTGACCTGGGGACTGGGCGCCCAGCACCATATTGCCAAGGAAATCGAACGCAAGGCAGAACAGGTCGACTACTCGGCCAAACTGCCCTTCTTTGCCCGGCATTTCGATTTCGTCGGCAATGCGGAAGCGCTGAAGATCATGTCCACCAACGCCGCCAAGTCACAGGCATTCGTCAACCTCTGGGAGGCCATCCGCGACACCTTGAACAAGGACGCCGCACCGTCGTTTCAAAATGCGAAGGACCTCGTGCGCTGATCTCGAGCAGGCGGGTGGGTGCGGGACCCTCAAGGCGCGGACAATGGCCGGCTAAAACCCGACCCTTCCGACCATCGGCAGCTTGATCGAGAGATCCTTCACATCGACGCCATAGGTCAGTCCGAGCAGGTTGATCTCCAGGCCTTCCTCCCAGGCCACCAGAATGCCCAGAAGGCCGGAGAGTGAAAGCTGATAACCGGTGCCGCTCGGGGCTCTGGCCCAGAGGCCCGTGTCGAGAAAATCCTTGCCGACGGCAGTTGGCGGCAGGTCCAGCTTCAGTTCAGGGGCAACCCTGCCGAGATGGGCGATGAAGGTGTTCGAATTGGGACCCGGCCAGACCGTGTATTCATCGTTGTGGCGGTAGTCCTGGATCGCCGCCAGCAGTCTTGGAATGGCGACTTCTGCCTCTTCCCCGCGAAACTCGGCAAGCAATCGCGGCTCCGAGCCGAACCAGCGGCTGTCCGGTGCACGGCGAGAAGCGGACACCGCCTGCCCGCCATGGCGAACGCGCCAGCCGACAACTTCATAGGTGGTGAAATGCTCCGCCTCCGGCGGCTTGATGGATATCCAGCTGTGAACGCCGAAATAGCCGCGCCAGCTGAAGGCCCGCGCGGCATAGACCTGGATGATGGCCTGGCGTTCAATCTGCGGATCAGGTGCAATTCCGAGCGGCGTCCGACTGGCACTGCTCCAATGCCCGGAGGCTGTGTGAATGCCTCCGAACACCACAAACAGGCCAAGCCCGAAATTGAAAAGCAAAAAACCTGTGGTCCAGATCAAGATCCGCCGCATTGCCGCTCCCGTGGTCCGGTCTCTCTACTTCAGCAGTAAATAGGAGCCGATCCGGCGTTTCCAAAGCCAATCACTTTCCCGCGATGGGGTGTGGCTTAAGCACCTGCGCGTGGCACAGCCTGGTGCTGTCTAACGGGTGTGGCACAATTCACACGTGCAGCAGCCGTTGTTCCGGTCCGCCGCACTTTCGGCTTGATCCTAACGGCTCAAACGCTAGGGTGACAGGGCTGGATGACAGCCACCTTTGGCGCGTCCGGCAGCCTTCGCACCTACGTACCACCATAACTCCAGAGATCCTTATGCGCCCACTCGGTCCAAACTAGGCCGACACGCAGACCATTTTCGGTTCCCGTGTCGGTATCAGTCTTTTCATCCGTACCGCCCGCGACCCGAACTCTTTTTGAGCCTCTCCGTGCCGGTACGATTCCCTTTTTCGAATCCCACAGCCAAACGGAGCCCGGACCGATGAACACGGTCTTTTCTTACCTTGAAAACATTGTCTCGCCCTTCAAGCCCCATGACGGCACGCCGCCGCCCTCGGAGCTGAATGCATTTTACTGGCATTTCATCCGCCAGATCTGGAAACCTCTGGCCTGGCTGATGGCGTTCGGGTTTGTCGTCTCGATCATCGAAGTCGCCCTCTTTGAGTATCTCGGGCGGATCATCGACTATCTGAACACGACCGGTCCCGACCAACTTCTGGCCGATCACGGCGGCGAACTGATCTGGATGCTGGTGGTGGTCGTGCTGCTGCGTCCGCTGTTCGGCGCCGGGCACACGATGATCAAGTTCCAGATCATCGAACCGGCCATGACCAACCTCATCCGCTGGCAGACGCATAAACACGTTCTCGGTCAGTCGCTGACCTACTTCAACAATGATTTTGCCGGGCGGATTGCCAACAAGATCATTCAGACGGGCCCCTCCCTGCGCGGGTCGGTCGTCTCCCTGATCGATGCCATCTGGTTCGTGCTGATCTATGTGGCAGCGGCCATTTACCTGTTCCTTGGCGTCGATGCCTGGCTGATCCTGCCGCTTGCCGGCTGGCTGGTCGTCTATGTGGCGCTGCTGGTTCACTTCGTCCCGAAAATCAAGGACCGCTCGGCCGTCATGTCCGAAGCACGGTCGAGCCTGACCGGGCGGATCGTCGACAGCTACACCAACATCCTGACCGTGAAGCTGTTTGCGGCCGGCCGGAAAGAGGAAGCCTATACCCGCGCGTCTCTGGAGGACCATACCCGGAAGTTTCATGACATCCTGCGGCCGATCTCGCAAATGGTCATCCTGCTCTGGATCGTCAACGGCATCTTCATCGCGTCCCTGAGCGCGCTCGGGATCAGCCTGTGGCAGAGCGGGCTGGTCACGGTCGGGTCACTGACGCTGGCGATCACGCTGTCGGTGCGCATCGTCAACATGTCGGCCTGGATCATGTGGATCACGACCGACATCTTCGAAAATGTCGGAACGGTCCAGGAGGGCATGCAGACGATCTCGAAGCCCCACACGCTGGTGGATCGCAAGGACGCCAAACCGCTTGCCGTCTCCAGGGGCGAGATCATCTTTGACAAGATCCGGTTCCATTACGGCAAGGACAAGGGCGTCATCGAGGACCTGTCGCTGCAGATTGCGCCCGGCGAGAAGGTGGGCCTGGTCGGCCGCTCCGGTGCGGGCAAGTCGACCCTGGTCAACCTGCTGATGCGCTTCTACGATCTTGAGGGCGGGCGCATCCTGATCGACGGCCAGGACATCGCCGGTGTCACCCAGGACAGCCTCAGGGCGCAGATCGGCATGGTCACCCAGGACACCTCCCTGCTGCACCGCTCCGTCCTGGACAACATCGTCTACGGCCGGTCCGGGGCGAGTCGGGAGGAGGCCTTGCGCGCGGCCGAAAAGGCCCATGCCTTGTCCTTCATTCCGGACCTGGAGGATTTCAGGGGCCGCCGCGGTCTGGACGCCCATGTCGGCGAACGGGGCGTCAAGCTGTCCGGCGGCCAGCGGCAGCGGATTGCCATTGCCCGCGTGCTCCTGAAGGACGCACCGATCCTGGTTCTGGACGAGGCGACCTCGGCGCTCGATTCGGAAGTCGAGGCCGCCATTCAGGAGAGCCTGTTCGATCTGATGAAGGACAAGACGGTGATTGCCATTGCCCACCGCCTGTCGACCATCGCCGCGATGGACCGGCTGATCATCATGGATCAGGGCCGGATCATAGAAACCGGCTCCCACCAGGCCCTGCTGCAGAAGGGCGGGGTCTATGCCCAGCTCTGGAACCGCCAGTCCGGCGGGTTCCTGGACCCGGCCGCGGTGGCCTGACGGAGAAAGCGTCCCGTGAAGGTGCCTGGACCTTCACGGGGTTCGCCCTGTCTTGCCTCCCTGACGGCTTGGCGCAGCTGTGGACGCGCGCGCCCGCCCGGACCCGCCGCTCTATTGCCAACTGCCCTCGGCATGGGCGCGCCTGGCAAAGTCGGCAAAGCTTCGAGGCTCGCGGCCGAGCGCGCGCTGAAGTCCGTCCGATGTGCTGGCGTTCTTGCCGTCGAGGATCTCGGCCACGAGTGTTGCGACAAATTCGGCATCGCCTTGCGGAAATCCCTCGGCAATCAGGGTGCTCTCGAACTCCTTCGGGGTAACGGTCCGGTAGGTGATGTCTCGCCCCGTGACGTCGGTGATGTGAGAGACCGCCTCCTGCCATTTCAGCAACTCCGGCCCCGTGATTTCATAGACTTCTCCCGTGTGCCCTTCCTCCAGCAACGCCGCGACGGCGATGTCTGCCACGTCTTCAAGATCAACCCAAGGTTCCGGAAAGCCGGAGTCGGGGGCGGACACTTCCCCACTCATCACGCCGTCGAGAAAACCTCCCTCGCTGAAGTTCTGCATGAACCAGCTCGGCCGAAGGATTGTCCATTCCAGCGAAGAGTTCATCAGCAGTTTTTCGCAAGCTTGCGCACGCGCTTCGTTGCGCTCCGACAACAGCACGATCCGGCGCAGGCCGCTCTCTTCCGCGGCACGAACGAACTCCGCAATGACGGCCTGTGCCGAGGGCACAGCCAGATCGGGTGAATAGGCGACATAGGCGGTCTTGATCCCGCTCAGCGACGCCGTCCAGCTCTCGGGCCTTTCCCAATCGAAGGGAATTTCGCTTCGGCGTGTTCCGTGGCGCACCGGCAAGCCGCGCTCTTCGAGGCGAAGGGTGACGCGCCGGCCCGTTTTGCCGGTCGCCCCGATGACGAGAATGTCAGAACTCATGTTCAATTCCTTGCAATACTTTGGTCACTTGACCAAGATTTAGGTCACTTGACCAAAATCGTCAATCCCTTATTTTGTTTGTTCCATGAAACAGAAAGAGCCATAGTCGCTGAAAATCAGAAAAGTCGAAGAGGAACAGCCTATTACCGCCCAAGCCCGATCACCCAAGGAACTGCTGATCCTTGATTGCGCGCTGAAACTGTTGATCGAAACGGGGGATGCCGGTCTGACGCTTCGCAAGCTCGCGGAAACTGCCGGCATGCGGCTCAGCAATGTGCAGTATTACTTTTCATCGCGGGATGAGGTTCTAGCGGCAATGGTTTCGCGCTACTTCGACGAATGCACCGCGAGCCTGGTGACGCTGACACAGCAGAGCGAGGCTGCGACTGCCGAAGAACGGGTCCGTTTTCTTGTTCGCACCGGTCTCAGCCACGGCCAGGAAATTTCCGACATGTGCCGTGCGTTTCGCGAGATCTGGGCGATTTCCAGCAGAAACACCGTGATCGACCAATGCCTGATGGACTACTACAGGAACTTCTCCGATGTAATGACGGATTTCGCCTTTCCAGGCGGCCTTGACGCGCAGGTTCGCAAGCAGCTGCAAGCCTTGCTCATTCCGTTTTTTGAAGGCTATTCGATCACAGCGCGTTCGCTGCCGCTGACCACGGAAGAAGCGGCAGAGATGCTCACGGCGCTGACGCTGTCCATCGTCGAAGGACAAAATCGGCAATAGCGATCATGCCGCGCTAGATCGCCCCATCATACGCCCGGCGCTCGATGCGGCAGGCAAGCAGGGTGAAGCCGTCGCGGGCCAGAGCGGCTTCGGCCTCGGACTTGAGCGTTGCCGCGTCCTCCACCCAAACGCCGTGCCCCCCATAGGCAGCGGCAACGGCTGGAAAGTCGGTTTCGCCGAAATCGACGCCAACATTCGGGCGCTGGCTGTTGCGCTGTTTCAGCTCGATCAGCGCAAGGCTGGTATCGACCAGCACGCAAATGATCACGGGGATTTTCAGATCGCGCAGGGTGGAGAGTTCGCCGAGGCACATTTCAAGGCCGGCATCGCCGACAAAGGCAATTACCGGTGCCCCGCCGTCGACCAGTCGATGTCCCATGGCGAGCGGCACGGCGCAGCCCATCGTGCAGAGCGCGGAAGATTGCAGCATCTGGCGCGGCCCAGGACAGCGCCAGATCTGGCTGACGAGAATGCGGTGCGCACCGCTGTCGGCGGTCGCCACCGTTTCGTCGGGCAATGCGTTGCGCAGGGTATGGAACACGGTTGCCGGGCCCCAGCCGCCACCTTCCGGTGCAAAGGCACCTTCCAGCGCTTTTCGGGTTTTTGCAGGCTCCCCGCCAGGCCAGGAGACCTTGCCCGGATCGCGCACTTCGCTCATCAGTTTCAACACGGGCGCAACGTCGCCACGCAGCGTGGCAGAAACCGCATGCATGCCGTGCGTCCTGAGCACCGGGGTGACATCGACCACCGGTGCATCGTCGCTCCATGGATTGCGCCAGTTGATGCGCATTTCGATCGGATCGTAGCCAAGCAGCAGGATGCAGTCGCTCTGGTTGATCAGCGGCAGCAGGTGGCTGTCCGCCTTGGGAGACAGGCCGGCCCCGCCAAGGGCCAGAGGGTGGGTCTCGTCCAGAAGACCCTTGCCCTTGTAGCTTGTGACCAGCGGGACCCGGTAGGTTTCGCAGAACTGGGTGATCGCCGCGGACGCGCCTTCATTGACCGCATCGACACCGGCAATCGCTATCGGACGCTCGGCCTTTGCGATCAGCTCCAGCGCGGTTTCCAGGTCCTTGCCCGGCAAGGGCTGTGTGGCAACGGGAGCTGCCTGAAAGACTTTGGTCCAGGCTTCGCCGGTTTCGCTTTCGGCAACCTTGATCGGAACATCGATATGGACCGGACCCGGCTGGCCGTCGAGCGCGATGGCCATCGCCTTTTCCATCATCACGTCGAGCGCGCCAAGCCGGGCGGAGAAGCTCGCCTTGACGATCGGACGCAGGAGCTGCTGATGGTCGAAGACCTGGTGGGTGTAGCTTTCGGCTTCGGCCTGGTCGACGCAGCCTGTCAGGAAGATCAGCGGCACCCGGTCCTGCCAGGCATTGGCCACCACGTTGATGGCGTTGGTAACGCCCGGCCCGAGGGTCGCGAGGAGAACGCCCGGTCCGCCATCTGCATGCCAGCCACCTTCGGCCATGAAGCCGCCGGCGTTTTCATGCTTCACCAGGACAAAATTCAGCCCGGCCTCATCGAGCGCCTGCATCAGGGCGAGCACCTCGCCGCCCGGTATGCCGAAGGCATGACGGCATCCTGCTGCATAAAGTTTGCCTGCAATGATATCGGCACCGGTCGTCATGCGTTTGTCTCTTCCTTGAGGGGCGTTTGAAAGCCGAGAATGCCGCGCTCGGCAAGCTCTGCGAGGGTTTCGGGGTGCAAACCGAGATGACGCGTCAACACGTCCTGCGTATCCGCCCCGAGGAGCGGCGGCGCGTTGCGATAGGCCACCGGCGTCTTTTCCAGATTTATGGGCGAGCCGATCAGATCAACGCTGCCACTTAATGGGTGGGGCAGCGTGATGCGCATGTCGCGGGCTTGCACCTGCGGATCGTCAAAGACCTGGCCAAGATCATTGACCGGGCCGCAGGGCACCCCGGCCGCTTCCAGTTCCGCGATCCAGTCGGCAGCGGACTTTTCGATTGTGAGCCGGCGGATCTTCGGCACCAGATCCTTTCGGTTGCGTACCCGGTCGGCGTTCTTGGCAAACAGAGGGTCCTGCGCCAGCTCCGGTGCGCCGGCAACGGCGCAGAATTTCTGGAACTGACTGTCATTGCCCACGGCCAGAATGAAGGACTGGTCGCTTGCCGGGAATGTCTCGTAAGGCACGATGGTCGGATGACCATTGCCGAGACGGCCCGGCACCTTGCCGGACACCAGATAGCCGGTACCCTGGTTGATCAGCCAGGAGACCTGCGCATCCAGCAGCGAGATGTCGATATGCTGCCCTTCGCCGGATTTGTGACGGTGATTGAGGGCTGCAAGGATCGAGACCGTCGCGTACATACCGCACATGACATCGGCAATGCCGACACCGCATTTGGTTTCCGTGCCACCATCCTCATCGGCAAATCCGGTGAGCGACATGATCCCGCCCATGCCCTGGATCAGGAAATCATAGCCGGCCCGATGCGCATAAGGTCCGGTCTGGCCGAAACCCGAAATCGAGCAGTAGATCAGCTGCGGATTGCGGACCTTCAGTGTCTCGTAGTCGAGGCCGCGCCGCTTCAGGTCGCCGACCTTGAAATTCTCCACCAGGATGTCGGCTCCGGCGGCAAGATCCGCGATCAGCTTTTGCCCTTCCACGCTCGCCAGATCAATGGCGACGGACGCCTTGTTGCGGTTGGACGACAGATAATAGGCGCTCTCGGCGGTCTCATTGCCTTGCCTGTCCTTCAGAAACGGAGGGCCCCAGCCGCGCGTGTCGTCTCCCCTGCCCGGCCGCTCGATCTTGATCACTTCGGCGCCGAGATCTCCGAGGATCTGGGTGCAGGTCGGCCCGGCGAGAATGCGGGACAAATCAAGGACTACGAGGCCGGACAAGGCGCCGGTAGCAAGGTCGGACTGGGACACGGGGGACCTGACTGACTAGACAATGGGGTTCCTAGCCGGAAATGGGCACAGGGGACGAGGGAGGTCAACACCGCTGTTCAGCGCCGCCGAACAAGCCGGCTCACATTCTTGTCATTTGGGAATGGGCCGCTTCGCCCTCTCCACCCGCAGTCACCCCTTCTGAGTCCAGCCCTTCATTTCACCAAGTTTCGTCCAGGCGCGGCGAATGAAACCGGCTTCGACACTGTGGCCGCCATCGTGAAGACAGAGTTCCAGGAGGCCCGTGGCAGGTTGCCAGCGTTCGCAGGACAGCTTGCCGTCGGTGAAGGTCTGCGGCTCGGTGTCGGCCAGATCGTTCTGGCGGCGCCAGATGTCGAAGCTTTCGAAGACGTCGCCCTGTTTCCACTGGCCACCGCCCAGCCAGCGGCCTTCCAGCGGAACGACTGTGTCTGCCGTGCCGTGGACATGGAACAGATAGGGCGGTTCACTCGGGCATTCCTGCGGCAGCGGTTCCCAGAAGGCACCGGCAATCGGCGCGTAGCCGCCGAAGCGGTCCGCCTTTTCGCAGGCCAGATACCAGGTCATGAAGCCGCCGGAGGAAAAGCCGGACAGAAGCGTGCGGGCACGGTCGACCCCGAACCTGCCTGAAAGATCCTCAAGCACGTCTTCGAAAAAGACCGTCTCGTCGCGCAGGTTGCGTGGCGCGGTCGGAAACGACCAGGTGCCGTTGACTCCCTGGACGGCCACAAAAGCCACACCGAGCTCATCGGCCATCTTCTGGAAACTCTTGTTGCGGATCGCGTTGACCGCCTTGCCGCGATGGCCGTGCAGATAGAAGATCGCGCCGAGCGGTTCGCCGGCTTTGTGGGTCTCAGGCAAGTGAATGTAATACTCGCCGTTTTCGAGCTCGCAGGGCATTTCCTCGCCGCATCCTTCGGACGCGAAGGCCGTCCCTGTACCAAGCCCGCCTGACGAAACAAGCGACAGGGCGAGGGCACCGAAAAGGAATGTTTTCATAATCAAAACCGCTCCAGCGACTGCTTCATAAGGCACTTGTGCGACGGCCGACGGGCCCTGCACCGGAGCTAGAGAATGGCGTCGGTTGCACAAGAGTCCAGCCGGCGGCGATCACAAGTCGGCGAGAGAGGAGACCGCTACGTGCCGAAAGCGGCTATTCCCAGGTGCCTTCTGTGGGGATGTTGATGGTGCGGCCACAGTGTTTGCAGTGAACCGCATCCGGATCATGGCGGTTGAGCCCGCAATCGGGGCAGGCATAATTCACCTTGGCCGGGCGGAAAATCGTCTGCACCAGACGCAGAAACAGGGCGACCCCGAAGATCATGATGAGCACGGTCATCAGCCGGCCGACACTGTCGGTCATGGTGATGTCGCCAAAGCCGGTCGTTGTCAGGGTGGTGACTGTGAAATAGAGCGCATCGAGATAATTGTTGATGTTCTCGTTGCGATCATCCTCGACCACGAAGACGATGGCGGTGACCACGAAGATGAACACCATCAGATTGACGGCCGATTGCAGGATGTCCTCGTTGCGCCGGAACCAGGCAGACGCATCGCGCAGTTCCTTCAGCAAATGATAGGAGCGCATCAGCCGCAGCATGCGCACCACCCGCAGGAAGGCGAAGTTTTCCAGGAAGGCCGGCGCGATCAGTGAGGCGATGACCACCACATCGGCAAAGGAGGTAAAGCTGATCAGGTAACGGGACGGGCGCGCCGCCGCGATCAGCCGGGCGACGTAGTCCAACAGCAGCACCGCGGCGATGACATAGTCCAGCTCATGATGGTGGCGCGCCGGGTCGAGCACGGACGAAACGATGAAATAGCCGATCGTGATCAGGTCAAAGGCGATGAGGAAATAGCGAAAGATCCGCGCTTGAACGCTATGGCCGAAATACATCTGGCGCAGGAAGGTTTTCACCGCCGATTTTTCCGCCGCCATCCGGTCAGCCCCTCAATTCGCATTTTCAGTCTTTGCGTTCAAACCACTAGAGGCAGCGGCAAAAGTCAATTAGCTAAGACCCTTACGCATTCGTGCAGAAGCTGCAGGACGCTCCTGCATGCAGGCTGTTTATTCCTTGATGTCACCGCATTAAGGTCCGCAGAAGAAGAAGACGGCCACGAGGGCCGGACACAGCAGGGGACGTTACATGTTTGATCTGTCAGGACAAGTTGCTCTGGTCACCGGGGCAAGCCGCGGTATCGGTGAAGCCGCCGCCAGGAGCCTTGTCAAATACGGCGCCAAGGTGGTGCTGGCCGCCCGCTCGGGCAAGGACATCGAGCGTATCGCCGCGGAGATCAACGCGGCCGGTGGCAGTGCTAAGGCGGTGACCTGCGATGTCTCCGACTATGATGACGTGGTGAAGGCCGTTGAGACCTGCATCGAGACCTATGGCGGCATCGACATTCTGGTCAACAACGCCGGTGTCATCGAACCGATTGCCCGCATCGAGGAGTCCGACCCGGAGGCCTGGGGCAAGGTCATCGATATCAACGTGAAGGGCGTCTATTACGGCCTGCGCGCGGTTGCACCGCATATGCTCTCCAAGGGATCCGGCACGGTTGTCAATATCAGTTCCGGCGCTGCTACGGGCGCGCTCGAAGGCTGGAGCCAGTATTGCGCCTCCAAGGCCGCGGCCCTGTCATTGACCCGCTGCGGCGACAAGGAATTCGGCGACAAGGGACTGCGCATCGTCGGCCTCAGCCCGGGCACCGTGGCCACCCAGATGCAGGTCGACATCAAGGCGTCTGGCATCAACCCGGTCAGCCAGCTCGACCCGGCCGTTCACATCCCGGCCGAATGGGTCGGCGAAGCGATCTGCTGGTTGTGCACCGATGCGGGCGATGCCTATCGCGGCGTCGACTGCTCGCTGCGGGATGAAGATGTTCGCAAGTCGGTCGGGCTGGTGTAACAGCCTCCTGGCTTGGCGCAGAGAACGCAGAGCGAGACAAGAACGGCGGCCAGGGGCCGCCGTTTTCGTGTCTGAAGCTCCGGTCCTTACGCGAGCAAGGCGTCGTTCTGGCTGCCCAGATCGAGACCGATGATCACCGGGTCGTGGTCGGACGAGGCAAAGGGGTCAACGCTAAAGAAACCCGGATCGTTGAAGTCCTGGTCGTAGTTCAGCAGATCCGGCTCATCGGCATTGATGTGCCATTCGGTGAGACCGGTCACCTGGGTCGCCAGGCTGCTCGTGGCAAGCGCCTGATCGAGCGTGCCCTGCTGGCCGTCAAAGACGAAGCTGTAGGCATCCTCCTGGCCGATGAACTGGTCAATCAGGTCGATGTAGCCCGCGTCATCGCGCACCGTCTGAACCGGGTCTTCCTCTGCATAGGCATTGAAGTCGCCCATCAGCAGATAATCGGCATCGATGATGCCCTGTCCCGCCAGGTCTGCCGCGTAGGTGCTGTCCAGATAGGCGGCCAGTTCTCCGGCCGCATCGGCCCGAACCTGGTTCCAGAACCCCTGGCCGTTGCCCTGGTCAAAGTTCGGATCGGCGATCAGCGCCGCCAGGGCCGCGGTGACGGCAGCCACTTCACCGGCAGGCACCGAACCGCTGTCCAGAGCGGACTGGACGCCCTCGGCCAGATCCTGCAGGTTGCTGTCGCCCTTCGACTTGAAGTGACTGGAGGCGACCGTGAAGACTTCACCATTGGCATCTTCGAACGTTGCAATGGTGGTCGGGCGGTTGCGCTGGAAATCCCCCACCTGATCCCCCGAGGAGACGTAGCTGTTGAGGAAGTCCGCAATTGCAAACGTGTCGGCCGCCGAAGCTTCGTTGAAGACAAGGCCGTCCGCATGGACCAGAGTCAGTTTGGTGGTGTCATAGACCATGCCGGTCATGATGGCGTCGGTGCCCAGGAACCCGTCGCCGCCCAGAGGATTGACATAGGCGTAGACCGCACCGGTTCCCTCTGCAAGGGCCTTGGCATTGAGGGCATCGACCAGGGCGGCAATGGCAGAGGCATCACCGAAACCGTTATTCTCGATTTCCTGAAGCGCAAAGACTTCAGCACCCGTCTTGATCATTGCCTCGACGATCTTGGTGGTCTGGCGGTCGAATTCTTCCTGGCTGTCGGCCCCGCGCGGATTGAGATCGCCATTCGGACCCGTGCCGCCGGAGAAGGTGGTGAAGTAGTTCAGCACGTTGAAGCTGGCGACCTGGATCTCGCCGCCGACATCGTCCGGCGTGTCCTGCCGTGCCCCGGAGTTTGTCGCCTCGTCGATGTCGAGCGTGCCGTCGACCAGCACCTTGAACTCGCCGAATTCATAGGTGAGCACCCCTTCGATCGCCGAGTTCATTTCCGCGCCGAGACGCAGCGTCGGGCCTTCCGCCGTGAAATCGTCTCCGGCGCTGAGGATGCCGTCGCCATCGTCACCGGCCGAGGTGTTCGCCACATAGCCATAGCTGTCTGGATTCTGGCTGGAGGTGCCGTCGGTGATCACCAGGCGGTTGTTCATGTTGCCTTCGATATGGTCGGCGATCTCATCCGCCTGGGTCTGGGCATCATAAAGCTGGGTTGCCTGGGTCTGTGTCCCGGCGCTGACGGTGATGTCGCCAAAGCGGTCGAAGTTGAAGTTTTCGATAATGGTCACCCGCTCGTTTTCGATGCCGGAGGTGACCGAAATGCGCATGCCTTCATATTGTTCGTAATTGGTCGCGGTCCGGGACAACTGGATCTCCGCTGCTGTCGGCAAGGTCGTGGTGCCGGTCTTGGTCACCTCGACGCTCCCTCCGAGCTGGGTCATGCCGAAGAATTCCTCGACCGTGCCGGCCACATCGACCGTGTCGCCGGACACCACCGACGGTTCTCCGCCTGTGAAAACGAAGATGCCTTCGGACGTCAGCGCATCGCCATCCGCATCCGCGTCTTCTTCCTGCAGGAAGAAGCCGTTGCTGGTGGTGTAGGTGACAACGGCTGAGACCAGTACATAATTGCCGATGAGCAGGCTGGCCGACCCGGAGCCCTGGATTTCGGAAATGAAGCGGGCGGTCGGTTCGCCGCCACCGCCACCGTCATTGGCTTCGCCGCGCGTCTCGTCGGCCGGCGCATTCCAGCTGCCATCGTCATTGCGCTGCAGGGACTGGCCGACCGGGGTCGAATTGCTTTCGGAAACACCGATATCGGTGGAGGTGACTTCCGTACCCGCGATCGTTGCCGTGATCGTGCCTTCGTAGCTCAGGAATTCAACGACTTCGGTTCCGTTGACAAGCGCAACACCGTCCGGAGCCCCGTTCTGGATACCATTGGAAGGCAGTTCCCAGACGTAATAGTCATAGGTGCCGTCCGTGGTTCGCACCAGCGACGACAGGTCCGCGCTGTTGTAGCTGGCCCCGCCATTGCCATTGATCAGCTGCACCTGCACGCCGGTTACGTCGGCATCTGCGTTGACGCGGATTTCCACGAATTCGCCAGTGTCCGTGCCGTCGTTGTCATAGTGAATTTCGTTGATCCGGGCTTCGACCAGCGGACCGGTCCCACCGCTGTTTTCCGCGCCCTTGGTCTCGGCCGCAGCCTCGTTCCAGGAGCCGTCCGCGTTGCGCTGGAGGGACTCGCCGGCGGCCGTTGCACTGCTCTCGGCAACACCGACATCCGTGGAGGTCACTTCAACACCGGCAATCGTGGTGGTGATGCTGCCCTCATAGGAGAGGAACTCGACCACTTCGCCATCATTCACAAGCGCGATGCCGTCCGGTGCACCATTCTGCAGGCCATTCGCCGGCAGATCCCAGACGTAATAGTCGTAGGTGCCGTCCGTGGTCATGGTCAGGCCGGCGACCGCTGCAAGATTGTATTCGGCACCGCCGTTGCCGTTGATCAACCGCACATCCAGCGCAGAGACATCGGCACCGGCATTGACACGGATTTCGATGAACTCACCCGTATCCGTGCCGGCATTGTCGTAGTGGAATTCATTGATCCGGGCATTGAGTTCCACACCAGGTGCTTCGTTGGCTGCGCCCCTGGTCTCGTCGGCCGCCTCGTTCCAGCTGCCGTCGTCGTTGCGTTGCAGCGACTGACCGGCCTCCGTGCTGCCGCTTTCGGCAACGCCAACATCAGTCGAGGTCACGGTCTGACCGTCGATCGTCGTCTCGATCTCGCCTTCATAGCTGACAAATTCCAGCACCGCGCCACCGTTGACCAGCGCGATGCCATCGGGAGATCCGTTCTGGAGACCGTTTGTCGGCAGATCCCAGACGTAATAGTCGTAGGTGCCGTCGGTGGTCATGGTCAGGCCGGAAACATCGACGCGGTTGTATTCGGAGCCGTTGGAGCCGTTGATCAGGACGATCTGCAGGAAGGAGACGTCGTCTCCCGCTGCCGTGCGGATCTCGACAAACTCGCCCGTGTCGGTTCCGGCATTGTCGTAATGGAACTCATTGATCCGGGCATCGACCTCCGGAATTTCCAGAACATCCGTCACGTTGACGGTCAGGGCCTGGCTGTCGGTTGCACCTTCGGTGTCTGTCGCAGTGACGATCAGATCGTAGGCGTTGTCACCGTTGGCGTCCGCAGGCGCTTCGTAGTCGGGAGCGGACCGGAACCGGATTTCGCCGGTGTCTTCGTTGATCGTGAACAGCGCCGCATCCGTACCGGAGAGTGAGAAGGTCACGCCATCGCTGTCAACGTCGCTGGCCTCGGCATCGGCGACAGCGTCCGTGCCGTTTTCGGCATATTCAAGGCTGGACGCGAGCTGGAGCTCCGGAGCATCGTTGGTGCCGGTGATCGTCACACTGACCGTCGCCGTGGTGCTGCCACCGCGGCCGTCGTCCACGGTGTAAGTGAAGGTGTCGGTGACGGTTTCACCTTCTTTCAGGGCATCGAAGGAACCCGCCGGGTTATAGATGACCTGCCCGTCAACAACCGAAATGACCGCCCCCAAACTGCTCAGGGCGTCGACCTGGGTGATCGACAGCGTGTCGCCGTCGAAATCCGTGTCATTGGCCAGAAGCGCGTCGAAGGACAGCGTCAGTGCCGTGTCTTCATCGGTCGCTGCAAGGTCGTCGAGCGCCAGAACCTGATTGTTCCGCCCGTCGATATAGAGCGTGTAGTCTTCTTCGGCGAAATGCAGTGCCTCGACATTCTTCAGATAGTCGACTTCCACGGGCCGACCGTCATCGCCGAAGCGGGTGACAATGGCTGTGGTGGAAAACCAGCTCCGGCAGAGAGACACGTCATAATCGAAGATCGAGCCGTCAAAAGCGGCGGTGTCGAAGCCCCGGCCGCCATTGATATAGTCGTTCCCGGACCCGCCATGGATCCAGTCATTGCCACGTCCGGCAAAGATGGTGTCATTGCCGCCCCTGCCGTAGATCTCGTCATTGCCGCCGAAGCCGAAAATGAAATCGGACCAGTTGCTGCCCTCAAGGAGATTGGACCGATGATCGCCAAAAACGAACCCGAAGCGGAAATGCCAAGTCATGATGTGTCTTCCCCAAACAACAGTACAAATCTGGGGCGCTAGGTAGTCCACGCCCCATGTCAGAACCGTGTCAGTTTTCTGACTTTTGACCATTTGGCAAAGGGAAATTTAGTCGCCTAAATAATGACTTGGTTGTATTTTTGACTTGAAAATTCAAGTGACTGGCTGATGCGATTTTGCAAAAGACCGGCTTAAATTATTCAGGAAACAGCGCTTTTCGCGGCTCCGCATTTATGCGTAGATTAGAACGACTTTAGGTTTAATAAACAAAATCAATACAACCCACTTGAAAAACTTTTTGTGGGACGTGGTTTTCAAGGGCGCGGAATCAAAAGAGGGCCGCAATGCGGCCCTCCCATGAGATCGACGTGACACAGGGTCCGGATCAAATCCCAGCGAAACCGGTCAATACCAGAGGCTGCTCCAGCACCGTTCGATTCCGCCCAGAAACCTGGGCCACGTTCAGATACTCATTAGACATGGGCACACCTCCTTTCAGTTGTTGACGACACTTTTAATGTGAGGCCGCGCATGGCGTTTCACAAGCCTAAAATCCGGTCTTGGCTGCCCGCAAATTGCGCAAACCACCAACCTGTTACCGAGCGGCAACAGCCCCCTCGGCGATGGACAGGAATACAAGGTCAAGTTCTGCGGCCAGTGTTTCCAGGGCCTCGCCGCCATCGTCGAAATAAGGCGCGAAAACAAAACTCGGCGTCTTCCAGGAAAGTGTTGCCGTTCCGTCGCTGTTTTCCGTGACGTAGAACCGGATCGGCGCCTCGATGCCGGCGGCGACCGAGGCCTCCAGCATGCGCACCGCATAGTCATTGCGATAAACGCCGATAACCCGGTTGCCCGGGATCGTCAGGCCACGTCCCTTTGCACCGGCAGAGGCACTTGCCTGGGTGACCAGCAACATCTCATGCGCCTTGATCGAGGTTTTCAGGTCATCGACCAGGGCCTGATAGGTCTTGTCCGTCGGGGCGACTTGCCAGCCTTTCCGGTCCGGAACGCTGTCGGCGAGGCTCGAGCTCAAAGACAGAAACAGGGAAACAACACAGACAAGGGCCAGGCGCATGATCGGAACTCCAGGGGCAAGACGGTTGTCGGAGCCATCCTAGCCGTTTGCGTTTCACATGCCGCTCACATTCCGGTGTGGCCGATGGCCTCCTGACAAAACGTGGTCACCCCATGCCGAGCCGCAATCGCAGGCGCGTTCCGGCAAGGCTGCCCAGAAAGCCGAACGCCAGCCATAGCCAGCCGTGCAGGGAGCCGGATACGAGCCCACCGAGATAGGCGCCGATGTTGCAGCCATAGGCAAGGCGCGCGCCATAGCCCATCAACAGTCCGCCGGCGATTGCCGTCAGAACGTCGCGGCGGCTGAGCTTCCAGACCGGCGCAAACCGGCCAGCCAGGGCCGCCGCTGCCATGGCACCGAGGATCACGCCAAAATCCATCACGGAGGTGGTATCCCGCAGGACCGAATTCTCCAGAGCGCTGCGCTGCCACGTCCAGTAGGGCCAGGTGTCGACCGGAATGCCGATGGCGTGAAAGATCTTGCCGCCCCAGAGCGCAAAAGCCGAGGTGATCCCCCAGGGCCGGCCGACAACGATAAAGGTTGCGATGCCGACGACGGCCAGCATGATCGCCCCCAGCATCGGTGACCACGGCCCTTTCAGGAGCGATTGCGTCGGGCGCGCGGCTGCGATGTCTCCATGGGCCTTGCGTTCGATCCCCACTGTCAGCAGCGCCAGGCCGCCCAGCACCAGCGCTGTCAGCAGAAAGGCACCATGCGGCCCGAACTCCCTGATGAGAGACACCGCCGGAAGTTTTGGCAAACGGCCCCAAAGATGCAGATGGGCGGTGGCCAGAACCGATCCCAGCACGAAGGCGGCGAGCGTGATCATCATCCGGGTGGAACCGCCACCGGCCGTGAACAGCGTGCCGGAGCCGCAGCCGCCACCGAGCTGCATGCCCGCGCCAAACATGAAGGCTCCGAGCGCGGCGGCGATGCCGAAAGGGAACACAAATCCGCCCGTTGGCCAGCCAAGTGTGCTGCCCCAGGCAATCAGCGGAAAGGACACCGCACTGGTAAGCAGGATAAGCACAAACTGCGCCCGCAGGCCGCCACCACGCTTTTCCGTCACGATCCGCCGCCAGGCCGCGGTGAAACCGAAGCTGGCATGATAGAGCGACAGGCCTGCAAGCCCCCCGATCAGCACGGCAATGGCCTGCCGTCCACCAGCTTCGCCATAGGCTCCCAGCGCAACAAACGCCAAAAGCAAGGACGCGACACCGGCAACAATTACCTGAGATCTTTGCACTGTCGTTGACATTAATGCGCGCTCCTTTACCCGCGCCGGCAAGATTACCTGAATGAAGGCTTTAAACTCGCATCTACGGCCATAATTTCGCAACGAAGGTCGCTTTTGATCAGCTACACATTGCCAACACCTTTTTGTGTTTTGCAGTTCAAGTGAAGCCTGCTGATTTTTAGCGGTAGCGATTCATCAGCTGGATGTGCGCCAAGTCCTGCTTTTGTGCAAGACCCCGCGCCCCGGCGAGAGAGACAAAAAGGCCAGCTATGCGTCTGAGCGACCAATTCGGATATGACCTCACCTTGTCGGACAGGGATGCTCTGGCGGCCTGGAACGACACCGTGCGGGCCTTTCTTGCCCATGGCAAGACCACCCCGCAGCATCTTGAAACCTGTCTCGGCCTTGCCCCGGATTTTGCCCTTGGCCATGCGGCACGCGGCCTGTTCTGTCTGCTGCTCGGGCGACGGGAGCTTTTCGCCACGGCAGGTGAGTGCCTGTCGATCGCCCGCAACTCGGCGCGCCAGACACCTTTGACGACACGTGAGACGGCCGTTGTCGATGCGCTTGACGCCTGGTTGCAGGGTTTTCCGAGCCGCTCCGCCGACCTTCTGGATGCCGAACTGGTCAAGGTTCCCGAAGATGCCCTGATGATGAAACTGGTGCATGCCATCCGCTTTGTGCTTGGCGATGCCGCCGGCATGCGGCAGTCCATCGAGCGTATCCAGTCAGCTTATAATGAAAACCACCCGGCCTATGGCTATCTGCTGGGCTGCCGGGCCTTCTCCCTGGAAGAAACCGGGGACTACCGTCAGGCTGAGGCGTCAGGCCGCAGGGGCCTGGAATTTGCCCGCGATGACGCCTGGGGCCTTCATGCCGTTGCCCATGTCCATGACATGACCGGCCGCTCCGAGGAAGGCGCAGGCTGGCTGGAAAACCATCCGGACGGCTGGGCTCATTGCAACAATTTCGGCTATCACGTGTGGTGGCACCTGGCGCTGATGTATCTGGACCAGGGCAATGCCGACCGGGCGCTGGCGCTTTACGATACGGATATCCGCAAGGACAAGACCGACGACTACCGCGACATTTCCAACGCCGCTTCGCTGCTGGTGCGGCTGGAGCTGGAAGGGGTCGATACGGGATCCCGCTGGGACGAACTGGCCCTTCTGTCAGATAAACGCGCGGAAGACGGCTGCAATGTCTTCGCCGATCTGCACTACCTGCTGGCGCTGTTGAATGGCGGTCGCCGCATGGGTGCCGACCGGCTCCTGGCCGGCCTCAAACAGCGCGCCCAGAGTGAAACGGATATCGGCAGGATCACCGCCGAAACGGGTCTTCCGACGGGACTGGGGCTGGAACAGTACCGGAAAGGCAACTACGCCTCCGCCTTCACGCTTCTGACCTCCGCGCGGGACAATCTCTATCTGGTCGGCGGTTCGCATGCGCAGCGCGACGTCTTTGAGCGCATAACCATTGATGCCGCGCTCCGGGCCGGATTGCCGGATGATGCCGAACGGCTTATCAAGGACCGCACCCACAAGCGCGGCGCCCTGGACCGGTTTGCCGAGCAGCGTCTTGAAACCTGCGAGAAGATGCACCGCGCCCAACAGGTGATGGAAGACGAGAAACTCCGGGCCCGGTTCTCGGTCTGACCACTTTCCCGCCCGGACAGCGACTATTTTTGGAAACGACGTGAACGCGCACCCTCAGACGAAACGCCCCCGGGACCCGCGGCTCGACTTTTTCCGCGGCATCGGCATGTTCATCATCTACATTGCCCATCTGCCCTGGAACTGGTGGACGCTCTGGATTCCCGCCCGCTTCGGTTTTTCCGACGCCACGGAGATCTTTGTTTTCTGCTCCGGCATGGCTTCTGCCCTTGCCTTCGGCAAGATCTTCGACCTTCACGGCTGGGGCATGGGAGCCGCCCGTATCCTGCATCGCATGTGGCAGGTCTACTGGGCCCATATCGGCCAGTTCCTGGTGATTGCAGTCGGTCTCGTGATGATCCACGAGAGCAATTTCCTGAATGATTGCTGTGGCCTGACCCAGGATTATGTTGCCTCGCTCAATCTCTGGCATCTCTACAACAAGACGGAAGTGTCGCTTCCCGGCCTGATGACGCTGACCTGGGTGCCCAATTATTTCGACATCCTGCCGATGTATATCGTGATCCTGGCCCTGATCCCGGTGATCATGCTGGCGGCACGCTATTCGGTTCCGGCTGCATTCGCCGTCTCCATCGGCCTCTGGCTCGCCTCGCAATTCGACCTGCTCAGCCTGCCGGCCGAACCCTGGTCCGACCGGGAATGGTTCTTCAATCCCTTTGCCTGGCAAATGCTTTTCTTTACCGGCTTTGCCTTCATGCGCGGCTGGATTCCGGCGCCGCCGGTCAACCGCAAACTTATCCTCCTTTGTGCGACCGTCGTCATCGTCACAATCCCCTTCGCCTATTTCCGGGTCTATAGCGAACACCAGTGGGATGTGGCCTGGGCGCGGGACATTCGTGAAGCCATCCGGCCGCTCTGGATCAAGACCGAGTTCGGCCTGTTCCGGTATCTGCATTTCCTGGCGCTGGCTTATCTCGCCTGGATCGCCGCCGGTGAACACGGCAAGCACCTTCTGGGCCACGGCGCTCTCTGGGGCCGCTTCGTCAAGGTGGTTCAGAAGGTCGGCCAGCAGTCGCTGCCGGTCTTCATGGCCAGCCTCGTGATCGCCCAGGCCGCCGGCCTGCTGCGCGACATGGTCTGGGGCCGTGGCGACTGGATCCCGCAGATCCTGTCCAATCTTCTGGGGTTTGCTGCCCTGATCGCGGTGGCCTATGTTGCCGGCTGGTACAAGAGCCAGCCTTGGCGCAAACCTCCGGCGACGTCGACGCCCGGTCCATCCGGCCGGCCAAAATCACCTCCTGCCGAGGACACCGACCAGCATGCAAGGTCGGCTTCAGACGAACGCAAACCCGTGCTGACCTGACCAACATCCCTGCGAACAGGGAGCGGAGTAACTATCGCCGCTCCTGATACTGCAAGCCCTGGCCAGGTGGCTGGCTCAGTTGCCCACCTGCCGCAGTTCGGCTTCGGGTTCGCAGACCGTGCGATCCCTGCCTGCGTCCTTGGCCTTGAGCAGCGCCACATCCGCTCGTGTGCGCAGAGAGGACAGAGGCCCGCCATCCGGCGTGCTGGCCACGCCAATGGAGACGGTGACGGGTGCCAGCACCGCGCCGCGATGCGTGAGTGTCATCCGCGCCGCCTGCCTGCGGATCTCTTCGGCAAGGGCAAAAGCCTCGTCGCGGGGCAGGTTCGGCAGGAGAATGACAAATTCCTCGCCGCCGAAGCGATAGCAGGTGCCCCGCTTGCCCACGGACTCCATCAGGATCCCGGCAAAGGACTGCATCACCAGATCCCCGGCGTCATGGCCGAACTCGTCGTTGAAACGCTTGAAGTAATCAATGTCGAGCATCATGCAGGTCAGCCGGCCGGTCGCGTTTTCGCGGGCCCTGTCGCTCATGGTCTGGTCGAGCGACCTGCGGTTCTGCAAACCGGTCAGGGCATCGCGCACGGCAAGTTGTGTCAACCGGTCGCGCAGCTGCAGATTGGCAACGGCGAGCGCAACGTTTTCAGCAATCATCTCCAGATAGAGCTGCGCCTCCTGGATCGTGTCTTCACCGTCCGACAAGTCCTTGAAACTGAGCAGACCGATGATGTCTCCTTGCGCGGTCAGCGGCACGCATAGCGCTGAAGAGGAGGTGTCCGCCAGATGCTGGCAGTTCACATCCTCCTTGCCATTGTGGCTGACATGCGCGCGTCCCCGGCGAAGCCCCCAGCAATCGTCCGGACTGAAACTGGCCAGTGAAGGCTGTGGTGTTTTCCAGGCTCCGGCACGCCTCAGCGCGGTGCGCTGATCGTTGAGCACATAGAGCCCACCCGCCAGTTCCGGAAAGATCTGCGGTGCAAACCGGCTGACCACGTCGCTGAGCTCGTCCAGTTTCTGGCAAGCCTGCAGACGGTGCATCATCTGCAGGATCAGGTCCTTCATTTTCAGGTCACGCCGCCGTTCCGCATCGAGCCGCTCTCGCTCCAGGCCGTTTTGCCGGAAAATATGGATCGCGGCATTCAGCTCGCCAATTTCGTCCTGACGGCCGTCAAGCGGCACCTCGACTTCGTAGTCCTGGGTCGCCAGGCGCTTGACGATCCCGGTCATGCGCGTCAACGGCAGGGCCACACGCCGCCGCAGCACAAAATAGAGCACTGCAAGGAAAAGCGCCGCCGTCAGCCCGAGCATGATGCGCGCCGTCAATCCGAACCAGTCGCTGCGCAGCTTGGCAAGCTCCAGCTCCACGCTGGTGCGCGCATCGACCATTTCGCGAAACTTCTCGACATCCTTCACCAGCTGGATGTGGTGCTGGTAATGCTCTTCTCCGAAAAGCAGATCCCTGGCGGTTTGCGCGTCGCCGGCCTGATAGGCCTTGATCGCCTTCAGTTCGATAGCTTCCAGCGTGTCGGCCTGCTTGTTGATCTCCAGAAGCAACGCAAGTTCGTCGCTGGTCGCCCCGAATTCCTCGGCATGGCGCGCCTTTTCCTCCAGTCGATGTTCCTCGGCGTTGTAGACTTCGAACGCCGCGAGGTGAGCTGCAATCCCCCGCATCACATAGAGCCTGGCCTCGTCCGTCCTGAGTTCGGCGTCAATTTCAAGCTGCTCACCAAGTTCGTTCAACACCAGGTGAACTTCGACGGCCTTGCGTTCCTCATGGGCACTGTCAACGGAAAGGATAAACGCGATACCGGACAGGACGGTCAGGAAAACGGTGACGCCATAGGCCCAGTTTGTGATTGTGCTGATTTTCATGCGCTGTCCCGAATGCCCGCTTATTTGCACCGGAGGAAGCCGGTGCACTTGTTTATCTTCCGTCGATCCGCCCCGCGACTGAAGGAACCGCACCGTCGGGATACCCGCATATCCCCTGGAGCGATAATCCTGCCGGTTGAAGCTTTTGGCATTGCACCACGTTCATCCGACTCGCGCTGCGTAAGATCTACGACGAAAGAATAATCTCAACAACGTGGTTAACCAAAATCGAGCAATAATGCATGCATTATTTTCAAGTGCAGACGGAGAAGAAATGCAGGGCCTGACCAAACCACAAAAAAACACCGGTCATGGGACATGACCGGTGTTCCGTATCGAATTCCAGATCTGGCTTTGCGTCAGTGCAGCGAAGCCATTTCCAGATCGGCCTCAAAGGCATTGGCAACGGCAGCTTCCCGGCTGTCGGCCAGAAGGATCGGCGTACCGTCGGCATTGAGCAACGCATAGAGCGTCATGTTGTCATGCAATGGCGGCACGTCCGGAAACATCTCGTGGAGGTCGCGTGCCTTGATCGGTTTGATATAGGCAACATCGCCGGTGCCCAGCTCGGTCAGTTCATCAACCGACATGTATTCGGACAGGTCGACGGGCGGTGCCCCGAAGGGGCTATTGGGATTGTGCATCAGTCTTCTCCATCTGTTGGTCGACGAGGGTCTATTCGCCGCTGGAGATTTCTATTTTTCTTATGACACGTTCCGGTTCCGGGCGTGCCAGATCGATGGACAGAAGCCCATCTTTCAGGTCGGCTCCAAGGATCTCGATCCCCTCGGCCAGGACAAAGGCCCGCTGAAACTGGCGGGCGGCAATGCCGCGATGCAGGTACTGGCGGGTCTTGTCGTCGACCTGCCGGCCGCGGATCACCAACTGGCTCTCCTCAACAGAGACGTCAAGCTGGTCCCTTGTGAACCCGGCCACGGCAAGCGTGATCCGGATGATATCGCCCTGACCTTCGCTTTTCGGAAGTCTTTCGATGTTGTAGGGCGGATAACCGTCATTGGCGGCCTTGGAGACGCGATCGAGCACACGCTCGATATCGTCGAACCCGAGCATAAACGGGCTAGAAAACGCTGACATGCGCGACATCCTCAAAGTCCTTGTCGAAGCGACCTTGCACCCGGACCCTTTTCTTAGGCATCCAGGCCGGAACCAGCCGGTTCCGTTCACCATTAAATATGGAGCTTCGTTAATTTTGATTCAAGGAGCTGCGCCTTCAGCCTCTTTGCCTGTCAACCTTCTGTGAATTGTTCAATCAACTGATGTCAAAACAGGGTTTTCTTTCAAGACCTTCGCGAGCGTAGAGATCGCCCGGCGCAATTCCGGCTGATGGCGTTCATCCTGGTGCATCACCAGCCAGCGTTCCGTCTGCAGTTCCTCGATCGGGTTCGAGAAACGCCTGAGATCTGAAAACGCATCGCCGACAAAAGTAGGCAACAACATGCGGACCTGGCCCTTGCGCACCAGGGACAGCGCCAGGGAGGCCTTGTTCACGGTGATGGTCACGTCGTCCGCATGGTGTTCCTTGATCCAGAGGCCGGTTGGAAACAGCGCCTCGTTCTCGACCGGCCCGACCCAGCCGAGCTGCATATTCGCTGGAACGTCCTGCGACTGGTAGACGGCAAACTCCACACTGCCGACCTTGCGGCCGGCGAGCCATTCCTGCTTGGGGCGTTTGTTACGCACACCGATGTCGATCTGCCGCCGGGCCACATCCCGGTTGCGCGGGTCGGCCAGAAACTCCGGAAGCCAGTCGGCGTCGGGCGACCAGAACCGGTCGACATGATCGATCAACAGGCGCATGGTCCACTCGCCAGCCGAGATCCGGACCCGGCGCCGCGCCTGACCGCTGTCCCGCCAGGCGCCGATCGCCTGGGCGATCTGGTCCATTTCTTCAAGCTGCAACAACAGGTTCCGTCCTGCTGCCGTCAACTGGTAGCCGCGTGGTTCACGCTCCACCAGGCGCGCATTGAGGCTCTTTTCAAGGGCGGCAACCCGGCGCCCAAGTGTTGCCGCGCTGACACCGGTTCGGGTGGCAGCACCGGCCAGCCCTTCCGCGTTCGCCACTGCCAGAAACAGCCTCAGATCTTCCCAATCCAGATTTCGTTTCATTTTTGAAATCTCAATTTCACATAGAAAACATGGAAATACGCCAACTCCATGAGATTATCTGCTTGTTACCTCAAAATATCAAACATTCCTGAAGGGAGCTGCAGATGCTCATTCCCTATTCCCTCCCCTTGGAGAAAAAGGATTGTTCCAAGACCGGACGCGCCTGGGACGACCCGGTCAGGGCACTTTATCCTCATCACGCGGAACTCTGGCCGGCAGAGATGCCGGAACACCACCAGCTGATGGCGCTACACCTGCGCCTGGCGCGCAAGCGGCGGCGGCTGAAAGTCCTGAAATTCATCAGGTGGTGTCTGGGCGGCCCTTCCAGGCGCCGCCTTGAACCGGCTCGGCCCGCAGCGGCCGCCAATGATGGATGTACAACCGCCCGGCCTCCGGCTCATCCGCCGGAAGCCGAGACGATCGTGTCTTTCCACAATCCGCTGAAGCGGCCCCCGGCCGCGCCCGAAACATGCACGCGGCCGGACGATGTCACTCCGCCGAAGTCAGCAGTCGGTTGCCATAGGGATTGTCGATGACCATCTTCCAGCTGCCATCCGCCTGGCGGCGCAGAACGGCGACCGAAAGCCCTCCTCCTTCAACCTGATTGCCCTCGGGATCGGTACCGGTCATCTGCCAGGGAGCAATGTGAACGGCAATGTCTCCCTCAACGATGACCTCGTGCCCCGAATAGCTGAAATCCGGATTCAATGCCCGGAACTGCTCGAACATCTGTCGGGACTGCGCGCTGTCCGAGACAGGAGACCCGGGTTCGAAGGCGATGCTCTGATCGGCTTCGTAGGTTGCCATAACCGCATCAATGTCGCCCTTTTCGAACGAACTGGTCATGGTCTGAATGAGGGCGAGAACGTCTTTCTGGTCATTGGTCATGCTGTTGGTTCCTTGTGCAAAGACCGGGTTTGTAGTTGTCGTGACGAGGACTGCCGCCACGAGGAAGGATGTTGTGAAAACGCGCATGGCTGTGCTTTCGGTCGGGCAAAGCGGTGCCAGTCCCGCTTGGTGCCAAGTGGGTCAAAAGAGAAATGTCTGGCGGATCTGCCGGCCGGCTTGTCGGCTTTAGGCCGGCGACAGAATTTCGATAAGCTTTGTGCGGATTTCGGCCGGGCAGCGCTGCTCCGGCACCGCCCGTTGCAACTCGAAGGCCTTCAGGCTGTCTATGACAGAGCCGATGCGTTCACGAACTTGCGCGAAATTTTCACGCGCGCCTGCCGAATTGGGCACCTGCCCTGGAATTATCCGACCGGCCTTGATTGCTGCCGGCAAGCGGCGCGGACAGAGGCATTTGGCCGAGCTGCCAACCAGGCCGCAGTGGCTTGAGGTAAATCCCATGACATCGCTGCGGGCCCTGGAAAGCCGTTTGCGGTAGGTCGCCGGTGTCAGTTCCAGGATTTCCGAGGCTTCTCCGTGCTCCAGTTCCAGGATGTCACCGAGCACATAGGCCAGGCGCAGTTCCAGGCTCAGGCAAAGCAGCATGGCCATGGTGCAGGAGACACGCAGTTCGTTCACGAGCAAGGCGTCGTCAGGGGCGGCCGGGGGTCTGCGACAAGACCGGTTTCCAGATCCGCCGCAAAGGCGTCAAAGGTGAGCCCGAGGTCCCGGTCCCGGATTTTCCTGGCGCTGAGAAGAAAGCGGACCGCGACCCGGTAGACCCAGGTGGAAAAGGCGCTGTCCCCCGGAACGTCGACAGTTTGGTCAGCACCAGGATCAGGATCTCCTGGGTGGCCTCACTGGCGTCGTCCGGGTTCACCAGAATGCGCCGGGCCAGCTGATGGATCTGGTCCTGAACGCCGGAGAGCACGTTTTCCAGCGCCTCCCGGTCACCTTCCTGCGCTGCCGCGACTTGCTCTGATGATACCGTAATGGCCGTCATTCGTGTCATCCCCTTGCGATGGTTTCATAAGGTTAGAGGCGGCAGCCCCGCAATGTGTGACATGTTTTTTTGATCAGAGGTGTTCTTGCACGATCTGAAGCAAACGGTCATCTTGGCGCCCTTGCCCATTCGGTCCCCGTTTCAAATGAGCCTTTCCATGACCCGTGACGAGTTTGATGCCTTTTGCGGCCAGCTGCCTGCAACCACCCATGTCATCCAGTGGGGCAACGCATCCGTCTGGAAGGTCGGCGGCAAGATCTTTGCCGTCTGTTCGAACTGGGGGGAAGGCAGTCATCCCAAATTCAGCTTCAAATGCTCCGATATGTCCTATTCGCTCCTGCCCCAGCAGGACGGCCTGATCCCGGCGCCCTATCTGGCGCGGGCCAAGTGGGTGCAGATGGAAAAGGAAGGCGCGCTGTCTGACGAGGACCTGAAGGCTTACATCGTCGCCGCCCACAAGATCATCGCGGCCAAACTCACGAAGAAACAACAGAAAGACCTCGGCCTTGCCGACTGACTTTCACGGAAAGTGGCGCTCGCTCAGCCTGTTGATGCTGGCCGAAATCGCCGGGATGAGCCTCTGGTTCATGTCGGCGGCCATCTTGCCCGATTTGACCCGCGAATTCGCCATATCCGACTTCGCCCAGGCGGCCCTCTCCAGCGCTGTCCAGATCGGCTTTGTGGTCGGTGCCATTGTCTCGGCCCTGTTCGGCCTTGCCGACCGGTTCGACCCGAGACGCGTGTTTGCCATCTGCGCGATTCTCGCAGCCCTGTTCAATTCAAGCCTGCTCGTGTTTGAACCGGGCGGCCCGGTCACGATCTTCGCCCGGTTTGCCACCGGCGTCCTGCTGGCGGGGGTCTATCCGGTCGGCATGAAAATCGCCGTCGGCTGGGGACAGAAGGACCGGGGCCTGCTGGTCGGCACGCTGGTCGGCGCACTCACTTTCGGTTCGGCCGCGCCACACCTGCTCGCCCTCCTCGGCGGGGCCGACTGGCGCTGGAGCCTGATTGTTGCCTCCCTTGCCTCGGCAGCTGGCGGTGTCCTGTGCCTCCTTGTCGGCCTTGGCCCGTTCCACGCAAAGGCACCCCGGATGAAGGTCAAGGCCATTTTCACAGCCTGGACCAACCGGAAGATCCGATACGCCTATGCAGGCTATCTCGGCCACATGTGGGAACTCTATGCCATGTGGGCCTGGATCGGCGTCGCGCTCGCCGTCTCCTTCTCGGCCCACATGCCGCAGGAAAGCGCACTGTCGCTTGCCCGTCTGATCGCCTTCCTGACCATCGCAGCGGGAGGGGTTGCCAGTATCCTCGCCGGGCTTGCCGCCGACCGGGTCGGCAAGGCCAATATCGCGATCCTTGCCATGGCCGTCAGCGGCTCCGCGGCGCTTGCCTCGGCCGTCTCCTTCGGTGGTCCGGTCTGGCTGACGGTTTTCTGCGTGCTGGTCTGGGGCGCCGCCATCCTGCCCGATTCCGCGCAGTTTTCAGCGCTCGTTGCCGATTATGCCGAACAGGATCAGGCCGGCAGCCTGATGAGTTTTCAGACCGCCCTCGGGTTTGCCCTGACCTTCTTCACCGTGCAGCTGACACCGCTCGGTGCCGAATTGATCGGCTGGCCGGGCGTCTTTGCCCTGATGGCCATAGGCCCGGCGCTCGGCATTCTGGGCATGATGCGGCTGCGCCGGCTGTGAAGCCCTGACCGGTCGCGGCGTCCGGTCGCCTTGGCCCGGTTCTCGCTGTTTCAGAACGGCTGCTCACGCACCAGAAAAGCGCAGGACCTTGCATGGTCGATGAAATTGGCTTCGTCCTTCAACAGGGCCTCGGCAAGCGCCTGACCTTCCGCCGCGCTCATCGCCTCCATCAGATCTTCTTCCGATTCAAACCAGACCTCGGCAACACCATCGAATTCCTCGGCCATACCGCGCGACTGACGAAAAGCATCGTTCATCGGAGAGGAAAGCGTCTGGTCCTGAACATATTTGCGTGCCCGCATGACCGGCGCGTTCTCCATGAAAAACGGGCCGTGTTTGTTCTGCCAATAGTCCAGAAATTCCTCGCGGGTCAGATCGGAGCGGCGATGCAGGCACATGATCAGCTTGATCATCTTCGGTCCTCCTCGGGAATGCGGCGGAGATTTAACCCTAACACGTTTTTTGAGGGTCAGGCACCGATCCAGCCCCGCCACCTGAACGTATACCCAGCGCACACAAACTCGGTCAGGTTGTGCACATGCCGCAGTCGCCTGACTGGTCTTTAAGGGAACGGAGACATGGCTCAAACAGGCATAGCAGACGGTACGGGCGGTCCGACAGAGGGCTCTGCGGTCCCCATTGCGGCGCGATGGCTGGGGGGGACCGGGGCTCTGCCTTTTGTCGCGCTGCTTGCAGTGACGGTCTTCGGGGCACCAGGCTGGAGCGAGTGGGCGGGCCAGGCGCTTGCCCTTTACGGTGCTGTGATCCTGTCGTTTCTGGGCGGAATTCAGTGGGGTCTTGCGATTGCGAGCTCCTCCGAGTCGGAGGAAAAACGCGGCCCGCGCCTTGCAATCAGCGTGGTTCCGTCGCTGATCGGATGGGCGGCGCTTCTTCTTCCGCTTGAGATCGGGCTTTATGTCCTGGCAGCCGCATTTGCGCTCGTGCTCTTTCTGGATGCCCAGGCGACGATGAAAGGCGAAGCGCCCGCCTGGTACCCGAAGCTGCGCCTGCCGCTGACAGCGGTCGTCATGACCAGCCTCGTGGTCGGAGCGCTTTTCACCGCAATCTGACCGGCACAGAGAATTCAAGCAACCGCGAATTGCCGGATCATGTGGCCTCCATCGACATCGAGCACCATGCCGGGTGTGGTCGGCTTCAGTCCGCGCTTGTCTCAGGTGACCACACGTACCGGGTATCGAGTTCATCCTGTCCGACGACATCGAAGCCGCAGGATTGGTAGAACCGGTTCGCGTCACTGACATTCAGCGCCATGAGCCGTACCGGAACACCCAGCCTGCGGGCTTGCTGTTGGACAAGTCCGACGATTTTCCGGCCGGCGCCCCGGCCTTGGTGTTCCGGTGCCAGATAAAGGTGATCGAGATAAAGATGGTCCTCGCGAGCGCGCAGCACATAAAATCCCGCGAGCTGACCTTCGGCACTCAGAACGTAGGTCTCGTCCGGTTCAAACGTACCCAGAAATCGAGCCCGCGCACGCGCCGGATCGAAGCGCCCGGCCGCTTCCAGGCTCGGCCGCATCGCCTCGATCCTCAAGGCGGCAAGCCGTTCCGCGTCTGCCGCTTTTGCAGGTTCGATCTCAAATACCAGTTCGCCCATGAAAACTCCTGACGGGAGGACGGCCGCCGGTGCGCGGCCCAAGAACCGAAAAGGCATAGCAAACAGTGCGCGCGGCGCCAAACCGGTTGCCAACTCCCAGCACGCCCCCTGTGTGACAGCCGGCCTCGGCACCGATATACTGCCCGGCAGAGGAGGCTGCCTTGGAACTGATGATCCTCTGCGCCGGATCCGGTGCGAAGACCTGGGATGGCGAGGAAGCTGAACGACCGCTGCGCACAAAAGGCAAGCGGCAGGCCCAGAAGATCGGCGCCTGGCTTGGCCAGAATCGCATGCGGCCGGATTGTATCCTCACCGACCATTCCGCCCGTGCCAAAGCAACAGCGGCAAAGGCCCTCAAGGCCGCCGGCTGGACGGCGCGTGGCCTGACAGCGTCTGCGGCGCTTTCGTCAGGAGGATTGCCGGGTCTTGAAGGCGCCGAACGCCCGCTTCTGGTCGCCCGGCCGGAAACTCTAACCCTTCTGCTGCAGCAACTGGCGCTTGAAGTCGACACGGGGCCAGGGACGCTGTGCTGCCTGGAACTCCGCGGGACACATGCCGGTCTGCGAGACGTGACAAGGCCGAAGGACCTGCCGGATCTCTTTCCCTTTCCGGCGCCTGACGGACCGGAGCTTCGCCCGCGCCCGGCCTATTACTATCGCCAGTCCGCCGTGATCCCTTTCCGCCGGACCCCAGCCGGTACACAGATCCTGATTGTCGGGTCGTCGAGCGGACGTCACTGGACCGTGTCCAAGGGCATTGTTGAACCGGGCCTGAGCGCAGCTGCCTCCGCCCGGATCGAAGCACGCGAGGAAGCCGGGGTCGAAGGCACCATAGGGCGCAGCCCGCTCGGCAGCTTCACCTACGAAAAGTGGGGAGCCACCTGCGATGTCACCGTCTACCCTATGGCGGTGCGCAAGGTGCTGACCGGGTCTGGCTGGGAGGAAAACCACCGGACCCGGCAATGGGTCTCCGGGCCCGAGTCGATCAACCTCCTGAAACAGCCTGCCTTCGCCCTGCTGGCGGCGAAGATCTGAAGCTCACGCGTTGACGTCTTTCAGGTCTCCGTCGTCTGCGCGCTCATTCAGCTCCAGGTGGCCTTTCTTGTTGGAAAAGACCCGGCGCAGCATGGGCACGAAGAATTCAAGAGGCTTGCTTTCGTAGTCCGGATCAAAGGCTGCCTGGTCATAGGTGTGGCAGAAATACTTGCAGTCTTCGTAATAGGGACTGTCCTTGTATTTCTCACGCGCGTTGCGGTCGCCGCCCAGATGGTGGTTGTAATAATAGCCTTGAAAAACGCAGTGATGTTCGATGATCCAGCGGGTCTTTTCACTCACGTAGGGCCGGACCATGGCCGCTGCCAGTTCGCCGTGGTTATAGGGTGAGAGAATATCACCGATGTCATGGATCAGCGCGGCAACGACGATCTCCTCCTCAGCACCGTCCTCATAGGCACGGGTGGCGGACTGCAACGAATGCTCATAGCGATTGATCGGATAAGGCGTCCAGTCCTCGTCGAGCGACTTGAGCATGACAATGATGCGGTCCACGAGGCCGGCGTTGAACGCTTCTTCGTAGTCCATCACCGCCAGAAAATCTTCCTTGCTGGCCTCTTCCATCCGGGTCCAGGTGGGCTTGCGGGTTCTGTCGAGCATGAAAACCTCCGTCATCGATCTGCCGAAACGCTAGCAAGAACACGCTGATTAGAAAAACTGATTGTTTTTATCATTTCGATAGAAAATACTTTTCGCTATGGACTTGAAGCTTCTGACCACCTTCCTGGCCGTCGCCGACACTGGCAGTTTTCACCGGGCTGCCGAGCGGCTGTACATCACGCAGGCAGCCGTCTCGAGCCGCATTCGTGCACTTGAGGACGAACTTGACGCAGAGCTGTTCCTGCGCGGTGTTGGCGGCACGCGGCTCAGCGAGGCGGGCGCGCATTTGCGACCGCTCGCCGAACAGATGCTCGCCAACTGGCAGCAGATCTCGGGCAGCATCGGCCGCCGGTTTTCCAATCGGCTGGCGCTGCGGATCGGATGTCAGCTGTCGATCTGGGACGACCTCCTGGTCGAACTGGCCATCTGGACCGAACAGACCCTCGGCAAATTGCCGCTGACACTGAATTTCGATCACGAACACAATGCCATAGACCTGGTTCGCCGGCAGACACTCGACCTCACCATCACCCATGAAAGGGCCCACGGTACAAAGCTTGAGACCTTGCCGCTGCCACCAGACCATATGGTGCTGGTGGCCGACCGGCCCTGCGCAATCCAGGACCCGGTCCTGCCACTGTTTCTCAATTTCCAGCTCGGGCCTCACTATGACGCGGCGACGTCCGATCTCCTTAAGAACCGGTCCGGGCATTTTTTCCTCAGCAATGCAACGATGGGTCTCGCCTATCTGAAGCGCCGCGGCGGCATGGCCTATTGCCCGCGGCGCCTTGTTGCCGATGACCTGAAGGAGAAACAGCTGCACGAAGTCGCGGGCGCCGAAGCCTTCGACCTTGACCGGTTCGCCGTTTACGATCCGGCCGGACCGTCAGCAGCGCTGGTCGAGCAGGTCCTGCCCGGGCTTGCTGAACGTGCCCAGGCCAAGGCCTTCACCTGATCAGGACGACTATCCGGCGAGGCGGGAAAAGGTCATCGTCCAGTTGGTTTCCCAACTTTCCCCGCCATCCGCGGAAAACGCCTGTTCCCAACGCGGTTCCGCCCCCCGGATCCAGAGGAAGCGGACCTTGATCGGACGCCCTTCCAGGAAATCGTCGGCAAAAAAGTTGCCGGTCTCGTCCTCAAACCTGCCCGTGACAGGCGTGTCCAGCTGATGGGGCGCCCGACCGTCCAGCCACCAGATGGACCACAGGCCACTTGTTTCATCAAAGCTGCGCAGGGCGACGGCTCTGTAGGCGCCGCCCGGCAAGTGAATGTGATTGTCCTCGAGATTTCCGGCACCGCCAAGGATCGGACGGGTTTCCGACACACCTTCGAACCGCTCCCATTCCTGACAGTCGACGAGGCGGCTCTTGAGCCGCCGGTGAAGCACGGACCAGCGCCCGAACATGAAGTCGAAGTCCGCCTGCGGCGCGATGAGCCCGGCTGAAGCAGTTGAGTGCTGCATGGCAATTCCCTCAATTGAATGCGTGACGCCGGCAAGCTAATCGCGATAACATGACATCAATTGTCATGTATTCTGAGTTCCCATGAAATCGTCCCGACTTCTTTCCATCCTGATGCTTCTGCAGGTACGCGGCCGGATGACCGCCGAGGCGCTGGCGGCGGAATTCGAGGCATCGGTACGCACCATTCACCGGGATATCGACCAGCTGAGTTATGCCGGCGTCCCCGTCTACGCGGAGCGCGGCCGCCTGGGCGGGTTTCGGCTGCTTGACGGGTATCAGACCAGGCTGACAGGCCTCAACGAGGACGAAGCCGGTGCCCTGCTTCTGTCCGGCCTGGGGACTGCGCTTGATGATCTCGGACTGCTTCCTGCCGCAACCCGCTCGGAACAGAAGATCCTGGCAGCGCTCCCCGAGGAAACCCGCGAAAAGGCAGCCCTCGTCTCGGACCGGTTTCTGCTCGATCCGCAAAGCTGGTACCGGAGCAGAGAAGCGACGCCATTTCTGGGTCAGGTTGCAACAGCAGTCTGGACCGGGCGAAAACTGGCCCTCCGTTATTCTGCCTGGAAGGGAGAGGTTGAGCGGTTGGTCTCGCCGTTGGCGATCGTGTTGAAAGCCGGCACCTGGTACCTGGTTGCCGAGGCTGAAACGATACGTGTCTACCGTATCGCCAATATCCAGCATCTCGACTTGCTGGAAGACGGGTTCAACCGTCCGGAAGATTTTAATCTCAGATCCTTCTGGGACAATTGGCGAGAGGACTTCGAAACCCGTTTGAATTCGCAACAGGTCACCTTGAAGGTCACTCCGGAGGGCCTGCGGCGCCTCGGCGAAGCCGGATTGCACCCGGCAGTCTCTCCGGCCTTTGAAGGGCCGACGGCCACCGTCTCCCTGGCGATGGAGGACAGCCCCTTTGCCGTCAGGATGCTGCTGTCGCTTGGCAGCGAGGCAGAAATCGTTGCACCGGACGGTCTCAGGGAGGCGGTCCTGGCAGAGCTGCAGAAGATGCTCGGCCAGTATGCCTGATCAATCGGTGGCCTGAGACATGCCCCTGCGGCCGGCGAGAACGCCGTTTCGCAAAGCATTTGATCAATGGAGCAATCTCGAATAGAGAAAGTTGCAAATGTAACTGATTGCGGGCCGGAGGCGGCGGCACACGCGACCAAGGGCGGGGAGACAAGCCAGAATGTCCGACAAGAGCTATACCTATCAGTCCATCGCCCAGGCGGTCCAGGATCAGGGCATCGACACCATGTTCGGGCTGATGGGCGACGCCAACCTGTTCATGGTCGATCATTATGTGCGCGCGTGCGGCGCGACCTTCGTGCCAGTCTCCTATGAAGGCAGCGCGGTGTTGATGGCGCTGGCCTACTCGCATGTCTCGGGCAAGATGGGCGTCGCCACGGTGACCCATGGCCCAGCCCTGACCAACTGCGTCACGGCGCTGACCGAGGGCGCCCGAGGGCACATTCCCATGGTCCTGCTGGCCGGTGATACGCCGGTAATGAACCCGCAGAACCTCCAGAACATCGACCAGCGCGAGTTGGTCAAGGTGACCGGTGCGGGCTTTGAACAAGTGCGGTCTCCGGCAACCGCCGCCCATGACGTGGCGCATGCCTTCTATCGGGCCCGGGTCGAAAAGCGGCCGATCGTGCTCAACATGCCGGCCGATTTCATGTGGGAGGAAGTCGGCCACGAAAAGACGGTGTTCAAGGCCTTCGGTGCCCCGGCCTATGTGCCGGAGGGCGACGATCTTGACGCTGCCATCGGCATGGTCGCGTCCGCAAAGCGCCCGGTGATCCTGGCCGGTGGCGGGGCGATCGATGCCCGGGACAAGCTGATCAAGCTGGCCGACCGGCTGGAAGCCCCCCTGGCAACGACCCTGAAGGCCAAGGGCCTCTTCAACGGCCACGCCTACAACATGGACATTTTCGGCACGTTGAGCACCCCGGCCGCCTATGAGGTGATCGACAAGGCGGACTGCATCGTCTGCTTTGGCGCCAGCCTGCATCATTTCACCACCGACAAGGGAGCCCTGATGAAGGGCAAGCGCGTCGTGCAGGTGAATGACACCGTGGCCGAGGTCAGCAAGAATTATCATGCCGATGCGGCCCTGGTCGCCGATGCCGGGCTGACGGCGGACAACTTCCTCTATTGGCTGGACGAGGCGGAAATTCCGCCGAGCGGTTTCACCGGGGAACTCGACATGGCGGCCCTCACCGCGCACCCGCCGGCGAAGGCCAAGGATACCAGTGACGGTTATGTCAATTTCGTGCATGCGCTTGAACGGCTGGAAGAGGTGTTGCCGAAGGACCGGATCCTGACGACCGATGGCGGTCGCTTCATGACAGAGGTCTGGTGCCGCATTTCCGCTCCCGATCCGCGCAGCTTTATCGTCACCGCCAATTTCGGCTCGATCGGCCTGGGTCTTCAGGAAGCCATTGGCGCCGGCTTTGCTGCACCGGACCGACCGGTGGTGCTGTTCACCGGTGACGGCGGTTTCATGATGGGCGGCATCAACGAATTCAACACTGCTGTCCGCATGAAACAGGATCTGATCGTCATCGTCGCCAATGACAGCGCCTATGGCGCGGAACATATCCAGTTCCTCGACCGCTCGATGGATCCGGGCCTGTCCATGTTCGACTGGCCCTCCTTCGCCGATGTCGCGACCGCACTCGGTGGCAAGGGCGTCGCCGTCACGTCCGCCGAGGAACTGGAACAGGCGATCACGGCCATCGAGACCCGCGACGCACCGCTCTTGATCGAGCTGCGCCTCGATCCGAACGACGTGCCGCGCATGCGGATCTGACTCGCTTGCAAGAGCGGTCGGAAGCGCAACGCTATTGCAACAGCTCCCGGCCGGCGAAGACGATCAGCAGCAATCCGGCCAGGGCATTCAATCCACGTATCACGCGCGCGATGGCGGCTCCGCGCCGCATTGCGAGCGCCAGAAAGCCCTGCCGGCCGGCAACTGCGGCCAGCGCGACAAGTCCGAGCGTGAGCGCAATTCCGGCAAGCATGGCCAGGGCAAAAACGAGCCCGGCCTCCGGCACGCCGCGTGCCAAAGCCGAAACCACAACGAACAAGGTCAAGGGACACGGCACCAGTCCGGTCGCCAATGCAACCCCCAGACCCTCCCTTTTCTCTGAACCCTGTCGATGGGAGCGGGGCCAGAGTGCGCGCAGCAGCAACCAGAGGCCGAAACCAAGCAGGATTGTCCGGCTGAGAATTTCAAGGGTGGGTGCACGGCCGCCGCCGACAAAGGTGCGCTCCATCAGATGGGCCGCGAAGAAGGCGATCAGAACGGCCGTGAGGACGTGGGTCGCGGCAAGCAGCGTCGACAGGGAAAGAGCCCGACCAAAACCGCTTTTCGAGCCGGCCAGCCAGGACGCAAGTATGGTCTTGCCATGACCGGGTGTCAGGGCGTGCAGAGCACCGAACATCACGCCGGTTCCCGCCATGCCGACGAGCAGCCAGACGTTGCCGGACTGTTCAAATGTCAGGATCTCGCTTCGTACGCCGTCATAGATCCAGCGCTGAAGAGCGGCGAGCCAGTCCATCAAGGTTGCCGGTCCGGCCAGGAGGAATGCAGGCTGTCGATGACAAAGGCATGTGCGTGCCGCTTGCCATGACCTCCGGCAAGATGCGGGTGATCCGGCGGCAGATCCGGATGTTCATGGGCAAGGACGGATCTGTCTCCTTCCGGCCATAGATGTCGTGCGGCCAGCACACCGGTCACGGCAAGAACCGCCAGGACGGTCATGGTCCATCCCGGCGCGGCGACACTGCCAAGCCAGCCGGCAAGGGGATACGCGATCAGCCAGCACCCGTGCGACAGTGCAAATTGCGCCGCAAAGATTAGCGGCCGGTCTTCGGCATGCGCGGAATTCTTCAAGAGCCGCCCTGAGGGAACCAGAACGGCGGACATGCCTGCCCCCATCAGCGCCCAAACGATCAGAAGAGACGGCCAGACAAGGGCAGCCGGCAAAACGGTCAACAGGAGTGCGAAGCCGAACAGCAGGACCGGAAGCGCGGCAGCGCCTGCGAGCATCACGGTCCGGTCCGGTACTGTGCTGAGAACACGGGGCAGCAACAAGGCCATCACCATGGAGCCGCCACCATAGGCCGCCATGGAAAGAGCAAGGTCTGTATCCGTCAGACCAAGCCATGCCTTCACCAGGACAACGCCGTTGACGATCACCATCGAACCGGAGGCCGCGACCGCCAGGTTCAAGGCCAGCAGCCCTTTCAGCCGCGGTGTTTTCAGATAGATCTGCAACCCCTTCAGGGTCCGCTGTAATGGCGGCTCGCTCTGCGACATCCGGGCCACGGGAAGGGTTACGCTGACGACCAGCAGGGCAGAAAACAGGAAACCTGCGACAGTCCCGCCGAAGAGCCAGTGAAAGCCCAGAAGTCCAACAAGAACCGCGGCAATCATCGGGCTCAGAAGGTTTTCCAGATCATAGGCCATGCGTGAGAGCGACAGAGCATTCGTATATTCATCCTCGTCCGGGAGGATGTCCGGAATGGTTGCCTGGAAGGTCGGGGTGAAGGTCGCCGAGGCTGATTGAAGGACTGCGATCAACAGGTAGATCTGCCAGATCGCATCGACAAAGGGCAACGCCAGCGCGGTGGCCGCACGTACCAGGTCCAGGGCAACCAGCAAAGCCCTGCGCGGCAGATGCGCGGCAAACCCAATGGCAAGCGGGCTGACGAAAACATAGATCACCATCTTGATCGCCAGCGCCGTGCCAAGAACGACACCGGCATTGTCACCGGCAAGCTCGAAGGCGAGCAAAGCCAGCCCGACCGTCATCAGGCCAGTGCCGAAGAGCGCGATCACCTGGGCGAAGAAAAGGTGTCGATAGTCTCTGTGTTTGAGGACGGAAAGCAAGGAAGACCCGTTTTTTGCCGGAATTGGAGAAATTCCCTTACCAGCAGAAACAGATCAGAAAAGGACCTCTCCGGCAAGCGCTGTCCGGCGCGCTTGCCGCTATTGGTTTTGTTACCGGAACAGAGGGTATAAGCGGTTCGAAACAGCCTAGGGGCAGGATCCATTCATTTGAATGAAAGGGTCCAGACCCTAGAGGAATTCGACCTTCCCAGTTCCGATATCATAGACCGCAGCCACGGAACGAAGGCTGTTCTGGTCGTGCATTTCGGCCAGGATCGGGCCTGATGCTGTTGCCTTGCCCGCATTCAGGCGTGCATTTTGTGCAATCGCCGCTTCAAGAATGTCGGCCGGTTTCTCCGGCAAGACATCATAAACGGCCGGGCGTATGGCTTCCAAGAGGCTGGGCAGATGACCGGGCGGGAGTTCCCTGTTTTCAACGGACTTGATGGTTGCATCAACGGCCCCACAGCCGGAATGTCCCAGCACCACAATGACCTTGACCCCCAGAACGGCTGCGCCGAATTCCAGGCTTGCCAGACCGTCTTCATTGATGAAGTTCCCGGCGACGCGCACCACGAAGAGATCTCCCAGCCCCTGATCGAACAGGATTTCCGGCGCGACCCGGGAATCGGAGCAGGCGACAACAGCTGCAAAAGGTTGCTGGCCTTCGGCGCGTGCGGCTCTGCCAACCGAATGGTCCGTGTTGATCGGGGTATTCGCAACATAACGCGCGTTGCCTTCGATCAGACGCTGCAGCGCTTCTTCAGGCGATGCCGGTGCCGGTGCCGATTGAGACGCGGCTGTCTCTGCCAAGGCGGGTGCAGCGGCAACGCCCACGGCACTCACCAGACCACCGACCATCAATCCTCGCCGGCTGAGTGTCGGCATTTTGTCAGACTGGCACATCGTTCCTCCTTTGCGCCAAGGGCACATAACGGACCGTTCCCGGATCGGAACCCGGCCCTGAGTTTCCTGCAAAGTGAGACCTGTCGCATCACCCCTGATCTGCGCCCTGCATATGGGAATGAAGGAAAGACCGACCCAATTAAACTTTGTCCATCTCGCCTTGCAGTGTTCGAGCTGTGCGAAGCAACTCGCATCCGGGTCGCCCCGATGCGCGCGCCGGAAAACCTGCGTTCGTCTTTTGCAGCAGCGCATGATTGCCAAGACCCGGGACCCAAACGTGAACTGTCATCGGCTGGCAGATACAATTGACACGTAATAGCGGGCTTTTGATACCCGAACCTCCCTGCCGTGCAAGGCGCCGTGATGCTAGTCTTTCTGATGTAGGGGCACCTGATCTCGGGCAGCGTTTTGGCGCTGTCCGTAACCTGTTGCAAAGGAAGGACAGAGCATGGCTGAATCCTTTTTCCTGCCGTTCAACTACGTTGACCACCTGACCAATCCCGGCCTTCAGACAAGTACCGGGCGGATCAAGCTGAACCAGCATGTCGGCGGCCGAGCGATCGATCTGGCGCTCAAGGGCCAGGGCAATGACAAGACCTTCGTCAAGATCTGGAACTTCATGCTGAAGAACAAGGAACTCCTCGACAAATACAAGGTCGAGGTCTGCGGACGGGCCAAGAAGGACGGCTCCAAGGATGTCGAGGAAAAGGGCAAGATCAAGAAGATCTATTTCGACAAGATGTCCGACCGGGCCGCCCTGCAGGAGATGGTCCAGGACCGGTTCTTCGGCATGGACTGTATCGGTTTTCTCGCCAATTTCCTGATCTATTGTGGTGAATGGGACAAGTATTACGGCGTCTCGCCGAAAAACTATCCAAAGCATGTCGCCAAGATCAACATCGACGACATCAAGGACGTCAAGCCGCTCGACCTCATGGTCTGGAACGGCCATGTCGCCATGGTCGACTGGGTCTGGGACCAGATCGACGAAAACAGTGCACGGATCGACATGTGCCAGAGCTCCAGCGGCGGTCCGCAATGCAATGAATATGTCACGCTGAAACAGACCAACGGCAAGGGCCTGCACGGCGGCCGGGAATTCACCATCTGGGGCGGCACGCCGACCCCGCCGGTGAAAGGCCATCTGACCATCTGGCGGCGGGAGGGCTTCTGGTATTGAGGTGCGGCCGGCACCTGGCCCCATCAGTCGAGCGGCACATCCAGCCCTGTCTTGACGCGGCTGACGACCACGTTGGAATGAAAGCGCCGGATGTTGGCGTTTTCAGTGAAAACGCGTCGGCTGAACTCCTCATAGGCTGTCATGTCGACCGCGGTCACCACCAGAATGAAATCCGTATGGCCGGTGACGTAATAGCATTGCTGGACATCTTCCAGAGCCAGCATGGAGCGGCGGAAGTCGTCGAGGAGATCCGTTCGCTCGCGCTCAAGCTCGACCTCCACAATGAAGGTCATGGAACGCCCGACCGCCTTGGGCGACAGTACCGAGATATCGGCCTCGATGATGCCTTCCTCCCGGAAACGCTTCACACGGCGCTGCACGGAGGATCGCGACGTGCCGACCTTGTCGCCGAGTTCATCGGCCGTCAGCCGGTTGTTCTTCTGCAACAGGGTCAAGAGCCGCTTGTCGACATCATCAAGACTGATTGGCATTTCGCGCGCTCCTGCGACCGATTTTGACTGCTCCTACCCGCTTTCCAGGCAAAGAACGGGCACAACACCCAGATATCGGGCCTAACCTTTCATCAGACGCACATTCCGGTCAAGAGGAAGCCAATCATGCGCAAATTGCCCGAATTATCGACCCGTTATCAGGATCCGCACCGCTATCCGCAGGGAATTGCCTACCAGGACGGTCAATATTTGCCGGTCGCGGAGGCGAAGGTGTCGGTGCTCGACTATGGCTTTCTCCATTCCGACGCGACCTATGACGTTGCCCATGTCTGGGAGGGGGCCTTTTTCCGGCTGGACGATCATCTGGATCGGTTCTTTCGCGGCATGGCCGAGTTGCATATGTCGATCTCCCTGAGCAAGACCGAGATCGCGGACATTCTGCACACCTGCGTCGCGCTGTCGGGTCTGAAAAATGCCTATGTGGAATTCATCTGCACACGGGGGACCTCTCCCTCGTTCAGCCGGGACCCGCGCGATGCGGAAAACAGGTTTCTCGCCTTCGTGATCCCCTTCGGCTCCGTCGCCAATCCGGACCAGCTGGAACGCGGGCTGCACCTCGCCGTCACCGATATCCTGCGCATCCCTCCCGGTTCGGTGGACCCGACGGTGAAAAACTATCACTGGCTGGACATGGTCAAGGGCCTTTACCAGGCCTATGAACGCAGTGCCGAGACGGCCGTTCTCCAGGATGGTGCCGGGCACATTGCGGAGGGCCCGGGCTTCAACGTTTTCGCCATCAAGGACGGCGCCGTCACCACGCCGCCCACCGGCGTCCTGCTCGGCATTACCCGGCAGACGGTTTTCGACATTTGCGCCCGCCTGTCACTGCCCTGCGAGGCCGCCCCGGTGCCAGCCGACGCCCTGAGAGCCGCGGACGAAGTCTTCATCACCTCCACAGCCGGCGGCGTGATGCCGGTCGGCCGGATCGACGGCAAGCCGGTCGGCACCGGCGGTGTCGGACCACTGACTGCACGGATCAAGGAAACTTACTGGCAGATGCACGGGGAAGAGGGATACCGGCATGAAGTCGACTATGGAGAATAAAAGGACAAAAACCGCCTCGCCGCCGGGCGGAAAAATCTTCAACGCCGGGAGGATTCATGCAGTCACCTTCCGGCATGAGCAAAACGAACAGGTTTCCGGAAGATTTTTGCAACATGCACGCCAGTTTTACGAACGTTTCCCGCACCTAAAACTTGCAATTTGCCAATAATGGAGGACTATTTACGACTTACCTGCCATCAACCTGTTGGTTGCGCAACAATTTTGGCGATAGGCTAAGGTCTTGACGCTCCACTGGGCGCGTGACGACGAGAGACCTTTACATGATTCCGCCGCAGATTATCGACCAGATCAGCGACAAAAGCTCCGAAGGCCTGGCTCTTGCGCTCGCAAGTGACGAAGACGGCGCAATCATGGAACTGCAGTGGTGCAACAAGGCCTTCACCCGGATAACCGGGTATGACAACAGAGATATCTTGGGTCAGCGCGGCACCATCCTGATCGGTACCAGCATGGCGCAGGGCGACCACCTGCTCATCATCGAAAAGCTGATGAACTGGGAGCACTTCTCGGTAAAGGTCCGCACCAACAGGAAGTCGGGTGAGGAATACTGGCAGAAGATGAGCTGGACGCCCTTGTCGGACCCCTCAATGGGTGACCGGTGGTGGCTCTGTTCGTTGATTGAGCTGGACGAGACCCCGCACAATCCGGTCGTGCATTCGACGCTTGCCACAACAATTTCCAATCAGGAGCTGCTGGCTGATTACGCGGAAAAAATCGAGCGCCTCGAAAAGGAGAACACCCGGCTTTTCGAGATGGCCAGGACGGTCGCGAAGGAGTCCAAGGAAGACCCGCTGACCGGCCTGTCCAATCGCAGGCATTTTGAAGTCGAGCTGAAATCCTGGATCCAGAAGCTTCAGAACGGCGGGACGGAATTCGCGGTTTTTTATGTCGATCTCGACCGCTTCAAGTCGGTCAATGACACATTGGGACATGATGCCGGTGACCGGTTGCTGCTGTCCGTTGCAAAGATGCTGCGCCGCCTGACCAGCGAGACGGATCTGATTGCGCGTATCGGCGGTGACGAATTTGTCATTCTGAGGCCGCTGGGAAACAGTGCGCTGGACATCAGCAGCCTTGCGGACGCGATCGTGCAGGAGATGCATGCCCCTTTTGCCTTTGAGGGCAAGTCCACCTTCTGCAGCGCAAGTGTTGGCGTTGCCATTGCAACGGCCAGCATGGACATTCCGGAACAGGTGGTGACCGATGCAGACATGGCGCTTTACCACGCCAAGACGAACGGCCGGGGGCGCTGGTCGTTTTTCACCGAAGAAATGCATGCCGATGCGCTTGCAACAAAGCGGCTTGTGTCAGACCTGCTGATCGCCTGCGAAAAGCGTGAATTTGTTCCGTATTTTCAGCCGCTGATCGACGCCAGTACCGGCAAGATCGTCAGTGCGGAGGTTCTTGTGCGGTGGGCACATCCGAAATTGGGATTGCTGCCGCCCGGTGCTTTTCTGGAGACGGCCGCGAGCATGGGGATCCTCAAGAGGATCGACGAAATCACCTTCAGCACACTTCCCGAAACGCTGGCGGAGTTCGACAGGGCCGGCATTGACCTTCCGCGGATTTCAATCAACGTTTCCGCCGGACGCCTGGCGGACCCGACCCTTATTCACGACATCAAGCGTTCGGGCATCGCCCCGGAAAGACTGACCATTGAGATCCTGGAATCGGTCTACCTGGAACGTATCGGCGACGTGGTGCACTGGACCCTTGGCGAACTGAAGGAGCTTGGGGTCACCATTGCCCTGGACGACTTCGGAACCGGGCATGCGTCTGTCCAGGGCCTTTTGAAGATCAACCCGACCATCCTCAAGATCGACCGTCAGTTCATTCAGCCAATCGTGGAAGACGAGACGTCACGGGCTCTCGTTCATTCCATTATCGGGATCGGCAAGAGCCTCGGCATGCGCATCGTGGCCGAAGGGGTGGAGACGGAACAACACGCACTCTTCGCCGGCCGCATGGGCTGCGACTTCCTGCAAGGGTTCCATTTCGGCAAACCTGTTTCCGCCTCCGACCTGCAGCAAAGGCTGCTGGAAACCAATGGCCAGTTCTGGTTTCCGGCAGAAACCGACATTGCGACGCTTCGGCCCGAGCTGCCTTGCTAGAGCACTTCCCGGTTAGATTGGCACAGTCTGTTTGAAGTCTGGCGAGACGATCTGCGTGTCAGATCCGGCCCTGCAGCTGTTCGGCAATTCCCTTGACCGCGCCAAGATCCTCACCGCCGATCACCAGGAACCCATAACCGTCCTCAATCCAGTGTGCGGAGGCAAGGCCGGCCAGCATTTCGGCCTTCGGACCATAGGCCGACGCGTCGACCCGGGTGATGCAGATGGCAACAGGATCGTTTTCGCCGGAGAGATAGGCGATCTGAACCAGAGGATTGCCATCCAGCCCCAGCATCTGGGCCCGGCGGTAATTCAATCCGTCCACGCTGGCTGCGGCCGAAAGATTGCGCCCCAGATCAGCCGAAAGGGCTGTCAGCTGCTCAACTGCCTTTTCCTGCTCAGGCGTTTTGCCTGGCAGCGTGGCCGGAACGTAAAGGACCTGGTAGTTGGCCACCGCCATTTTCCAGTCGGTGTCGGGCAAGGGACGCTGCCACGGCGACCAGAGAGCACCAAGAAGGAGACCGGCGGCAACCAGTCCGGCAGCGGCTGTGCGCGGGGCCCAGCCCGAGATGCGCTTTTCATCCTTCGGTGCCTCGTAGGCCGGTGCCTGATCCAGCAGCGTGTCGAAAGCCTCCCTGACGGCGTCCACAGGCACGGACAGCATTTCCAGCCGCTCGACGAGTGCAGGATCGCTCTCCAGCGCAGCCTCGATCCGGCGCTGCTCGTCCTCGGCAAGCTCGCCGTCGAGATAGGCGGTCAGGGTCTCGTCGCTGACGCGAAAACTCATTTCGTTCCGGCCTTTCGCTGGTCAGGAGCAGTCTGCAATTTCTGGCGCGCGGCGGCCAGGCGGCTCATCACGGTGCCGATCGGGATCTCCAGGATCGCCGCGGCTTCCTTGTAAGTGTGACCTTCCACATAGACCAGCAGCACCGTTGCTCGCTGGGCCTCCGGCAATGCCATTACCCTGGTCAACACTTCACGCGCCATTCTATTCGTTTCCGCGTCCGGATTTTGTGCCGGAAGGTCAATCTGCTCGATGGGGACCAGGGTTCCGGTCCCCCGAATGCGCTCGGCGCGTTTTTCGTTGAGCCAGATGCGCCGGGCCATGGTGAAGAGCCACGCAGACAGGGAGGTCCCGGCCTGAAATTTCGCAGCCTGTTCAAGGGCCCGCGCAGCCGTTGCCTGGGCAAGGTCATCCGCGCCTGCGCGCTCGCCGGTCAAGGACAGGGCAAAACGCCAAAGTCTCGGGTAGAGCTCCGGCAATCCGGCCCTCACTTCCGCCTCTCCGGACGAGCTGGCAAAAAACTTTCGAATAATTTGCTCCGATCCCGTGTTTCTCCCCCGTGGGCATCAGGCTGCACGAACATCGGAGGAAGTCAAACATGAAGAAACTCGCCCTTGCCACCGCACTCACCGCAACGCTTGCAATCGCGGCACTCGCCGGACCTGCCATCGCCGACGATCACCTCGCCTGGCCGGCGACAGAAGGCGCCTATGTCTATTTCATAAACCTGGAGGACGGGGCCAGGGTCAAATCACCTGTTCTTGTCCAGATGGGGGTGAGCGGAATGGGTGTTGCACCTGCCGGCACTGAAAAAGAGGGCACCGGCCATCATCATGTCCTGATCGATCGCGCCCCACTCGGAGAGGGCGAGGACGGCGCCGACGAGTGGCTCTACAACCTGCCGGCAGATGAAAGTCACAAACACTTCGGAGGCGGCCAGACCGAAGTCAGCCTTGACCTGCCAGCCGGCACTCATACGCTGCAGATGGTTTTCGGGGACATGAACCACGTGCCCTTCGGGCCACAGATGGCCTCCGACGTGATCACCATCACCGTTGAATAACGCGCCTGAATCTGGCCGCGCGGTTCCAGTTGGCCGGCCTCCTGCCGGCCAGCGTCTTCTGGCTTTGAAATCAGGATGTCCACCGCGCCCTGCCAGGGCTTCCGCAGTGACGGGCAATTTGCGTCCCTAGCCGGACAGTTCCTGCTCGATCGCGTTTCCTGCAAGACGCGCCGTGGCGAGGAGGCGCTCGAGGCTATGGCCGTTGCGCGCCATGGACGACAGACCGGCCAGGGTGGTCCCGACGAAATCTGCAAGGTGCCTTGCTTCGTCAGGGCGCCGCTCCGCGATATAGCTGTTCAGCAAGCTGTCCGCACTGGCCTGCATCCCGCGAGCGGCGTCCCGTGCGTCCGCGTCGAGACAGTGAAGTCCCTCCAGCACCATACATCCGCTCCTCTCGGGATCGGCCGCAAAGCGCCGGGCTCCGTCTTCCAGCACGGCCGTCAGCGCCTCGGCGAGTGGGCGGTCGGATCGCAGCAGATCTGCAAGCGGAATGGCACCGGTCTGCGCATAGCGTTCCAGCACACGGATATAGAGCTCCGCCTTGCTGCCGAAGGCGGAATAAAAACTCGGCGGTTTGATGCCAAACGCGTCGGTCAGATCGGAAACGCTGACCGCGTCATAGCCGCGTGCATGGAAGAGCTGCTGAGCGGTTTCAATCGCCCGATCGGGATCGAAGCTGCGTGGCCGTCCGCGCGGACGCAATTTATTTATATCAGTCACTACAAAAATCCTTGAATGTCGCCTCACTGCTATTATGTAGCGCTTATTACATTATTCAGCAAGGAGAGCCTGATGTCTGACTTCAAAGATAAATCCGTTCTGGTGCTCGGTGGCAGCCGGGGGATCGGCGCGGCGATCGTGCGGCGCTTCAAGAACGAAGGCGCTAACGTCACCTTCACTTTTGCCGGATCTCCTGAAGCCGCCGAAGAGCTGGCCACCGAAACAGGCAGCACGGCTGTCTTCACCGACAGTGGTGACCGCGATGCACTTATCGCCACAGTCCGGAACCAGGGACCTCTGGACGTTTTGGTGGTCAATGCCGGGATTGCCGTGGTCGGAGACCCGCTGGAACAGGATCCCGACGAGATCGACCGGTTGTTCCGGGTCAACATGCATGCACCCTACCATGCCGCGGTCGAGGCGGCGCGCCAGATGCCCGAGGGCGGCCGGATCATCGTGATCGGATCTGTGAATGGCGACCGGATGCCCATCGCCGGTCTGGCGTCTTATGCCTTGAGCAAGTCCGCGCTGCAGGGTCTTGCGCGCGGCCTTGCCCGGGATCTCGGCCCGCGTGGCATTACCGTCAACATCGTTCAGCCGGGACCGATCAACACCGACCTCAACCCGGAAGACGGCCCGATGAAGGAGATGATGCACAGCTTCCTGGCCATCAAACGTCACGGACGCCCTGAGGAAGTCGCCGGAATGGTCGCCTGGCTCTCCGGTCCCGAGGCCGGTTTTGTCACCGGGGCCATGCACACCATCGACGGTGCCTTTGGCGCTTGATCAAAGCAGCGCGGGAGCAAGCTCGGTGCGCTTGCTCCCGAACCGGTTTGCCCACCAGATTGACCGACAACAGAATGTCTTTGACTGGTACCTACGACCAAGCCCCTTGGAAGGCCGTCAATAGACGACCGGGTACAACGTGATATCAGCCGGATCGCCCGGCCTGACCTTGGCAGTGCCACGGGCCAGCAGCCAGCCATCGGACCGTTCCAGGCTGGCGACCAGTAGAAGGACAGGGACTGTTTCAGCAGCCCCCGGCAGCGGCAGGGCAAACGAGAGCCGGTCGGTTTTGCCGTCACTTTCGACAATGGCGACCGCCGGGACCTGTTTCGCACCCTCCGGACCGGACAGGCCTTCAAAATGAAAACGCAGGTCTCCCTTCGGCAGAACGGCGCCTTTTGCGAAGCGCACGGTGCCGCGGAGCAGCTGGTCGTCTGCCATCGCTTTTCCTATTGTTGCGACGCCTGAAGCCGCACCCGCAGCAACAAGGCTGGCGATCAGCAGGCTACGGCGCGAGGTCATGTGTTTCATGTCAGTCCCAAAAAATCGAAAGCCCTCCGGTCCACGCCGAGGGGGCGGGCGTGGCCGGAGGAAACTGGCCGGGCACCTGAGCGCCCTGACCGATCTCATCAGATGATGAAGAAATCATCTGCTGACAGGTTCAGGTTCGACGACAGCTGCGCGAACTGAATGGCGGCGATGTCTCCGGATCCGTCGGCATCATAGGACAGCGTGCCGTCATTGCTGTCGTAGATGATCCGGTCGAATGCATCCTGTGCCGTGCCCGAGGCGCTTTTGTGGAACGCGGTAAAGTCCAGCAGCCCCTCGTCCAGCTCGGTGAAGATCGCACTGTCGAGCAGGATCGTATCGTCCTGGACATTGAAGTCCTTGATCCTGTCGACATTGCCATTGCCGAGCTCCGTGGTGAAGCGGAAGGAATCCTCGCCCTGGCCACCGGACAGGATGTCTGCCCCAAGTCCGCCGTCGAGCAGATCATTGCCCTTGCCACCATAGAGCTTGTCATTGCCTGCTTCGCCCGGCTGAACCGGCTCCGGCGGGAATTCCACCGAGACATTGAGTGTGTAGGTCGACCCTTCCGGCACGGCTTCGGTCCAGCCACCTGGAGCGTCGGGTGTCCAGCTGCCTTCCAGAATGTAGTAGGTACCGGTTTCCTGGACGACAAAGACCGTGCTGGAGTCCCGGTTCGACGTGGAACCCGGGTCGCCACCGCCATCATCGTTTTCGGTGACCACATTGCCATTGCCGTCAAGCAGGCGCACCCAGCTGTCATGGACATTCGGATCGGCAATGCCGTCTATGTCGATGGTCAGGATCGTGCCTGCTGCCAGGGTGATGCTGTAATAGCCGCCAAGGCCATTGCCGGTGGCGTTGACCGTCGTGTGCAGCACCGTGGTGCTGTCGAAGATGTTCGGATCTTCCGTCAGCGAGAAGTTGTTGGAGATGTCGAAGGCGGTCGCGATCGAGTTGTTGGTCGCGTCCGGGCCGAGCGTGGCGTAGCCCGTGCCCATGCCGGGCCGCGGAATGGCATCGGCTTGGTCTCCGAAGTCGCCGAACAGGACATCATCGCCGCGCCCGCCCTTCAGGACGTCATTGCCGCCCTGACCGGTCAACACGTTGTCCTTGCGGTCCCCCTTGATACGGTCGTTGAAACCGGACCCGGACAGGTTCTCGATGGAGATGTATCTGTCGCCTTCGGACTTGCCGCGCGCCAGGTTGAGATTGACGCCATTTTCTGAGGTTGAATAGTCCGCCGTGTCCGATCCGGAGCCGCCGTTCAGGACATCGCGGCCCAATCCGCCGGTCAGGATGTCGTTGCCGGCACCACCGGACAGTTCGTTCCGGCCATCCGTGCCAATCAGGTGGTCGTCATGATAGGAGCCGACAGCGTTTTCGACGTCGACGATGATGTCGTGGCGGATCGCCGTCCCGCGACCGACAATCTGTACCGGACCGGTGGCATCGCCGCCGCTGGCCGTGCCATTGCCAAGATCGACGGTGACACCGGCGTCGCTGCCGGAATAGACCACCGTGTCGATGCCCTCGCCCCCATCGAGATAATCCTGGCCGGCGCCGCCGATCAGCGTGTCATCGCCTTCGTCACCATAAAGGATGTCGCCGTCCCGGCCGCCATCGAGAATGTCGTTGCCGCCGCCGCCATTGAAGACGTCGCCGCCGCCGCGGCCCCAGAAATGATTGTCATCATCGGTGCCGATGAAACGATCGATGCGGTCATCCGATCCGATCAGGTTCTCGATACTGTCGAACGTGTCGCCGGAAGCCGTGCCGCCGCTGGCGATGTTGGTCTCAAGATTGACCAGCAGCTGGAATGGGCTTTCGTTGGAGTAATCAACCGTATCGACACCCGCGCCACCGCGGAACGTGTCGGCCCCGGCCTGACCCATCAGCACATCGTCGCCGTCGCCACCATCGAGAATGTCGTCGCCCGCGCCGCCCAGAATGGTGTCGTTGCCGGCGCCGCCATAAAGCGCGTCAGCGCCATCGTCGGTCTCGGTCTGATCGTCCAGGTCTGCGATGGGGATCGTGTTGTTGATGTCGCGGCTGGCAAGCGTGTCCCGGCCGCCGACAATGTAATCGTCGCCGTCGAGGCCGAAGATCGTATCGCCGCCGGCACCACCGATCAGCTCGTTGTCCCCCTCGTCGCCGACGATGATGTTGGTCAGCGATCCGGCCGCATTTCCCGCGTCGTCGTCGTTGCTGTCATCCGCCGGCGGTTCGGCTGTGCCGCCGACATAAATGATGTTTTCGACATGGGCGACGTCGCCGAGATCGATACCGCTGCCGATCACGTAGATCGTGTCGTTGCCGCCGTCTTCTTCCTCGCGGACGATGTCATCGGCGGAATCGACGAAATAGATATCATCACCGCCATTGCCGGCCATGCGGTCGGCACCGCCGCGACCGTCGAGGATGTTGTTGCCGTCATTGCCGATCAGAACATCGTCATGGGCGCTGCCGATGCCGTTCTCGATGTAGTACTCGGACTGGTCTTCGTTGTGACCGGCAAAGATCGAGACATTGTTGGAATGACCGTTGACGCTGGAAAACTGACCGGCGCGCAGATCCAGGATGGTGCCGGCGGTGGACCCGGAAAAGTCGATCGTGTCCTCGCCGCCAGTGTCGTGGATCACGAAGCCGATGTCGTGCTGCATGCCCTCCGACGTCAGTTCATAGCCGTATTCGGTGCTGTTGAAACCGTAGACATTGTCGCCGGTGTTCAGATCAATCGTCTGGTAGGTGCGCTCGCCGGTCTCTTCATCGACGGTTGAGAAAAACCTGCGGATGGTCGCCTCGACATCAGCCATCATCGGAGTGACCGACGACCAGCGCGTTGTCTCGCCGACATCGATGCCGTCGAAATAGGACATCATGCTGTATTGCTGGCGATCATAGGTCCAGGTCGCGTTGTTGAGATAGTTGATCTGGACGCCGCCGGGGCCGGAATAGTTGTAGAGCCCGGGATGGTTCAGGCCGAATTCATGACCAAGCTCATGGATGAAGGTGCTGAAAACGTAGCCGCCGACATCGGTCTTGTTGGGTTCTGTGTCATGGAAGCGCTGGCCAACGCTGATGAAGCGGTTGCTGGAGAAGGCACTGCCGTCGTTCTGCTCGCCGATCTCGGGGCTGGCGATCTGCATCCAGTGAGCGTCCGGATCATAGGGGGCATCGTCGACGACTTCGAACTGGAGCGGCGTCGTTGCCGACCACATTTGCAGCGCGCCGATCACCGCTTCCTTGTACTCGGGGTGATCGTTGAGTTCGGTGACATTGATCACCAGCGGCTGCGCCGCCATTTCAGGTGTCAGACTGCGCGGCAGGGCGCCGAGATAATCCAGATAGGCTTCATAGTCCTCGCTCTTGCCGAAAGGATTGTCCGGCGTCTGATCGTTGATCCACCATTCGTCACTTGGCTGTGGTGTCGTAGGCATTGTGAGGTCTCCCTTATGTTCTGGCCTCTGTTGGTGAGCTTTGTGATTCTGGTGTCGAGACGACCTGCCCGGTGCTGCCCGGGTCCGGCGAACTCGAGCCGACAAGGGGTCGCGACTGCAGCGGAAGCGGGAAAGGTCGGAAGGCCCAAACGGGCAGGCCGGCAGGCGCGCCGAAGCAGGTTGGAGCCCGGCCATGACCGGCAACCTCTTTTGGCCTCAATTCCCTTTCAAGTATGAAGATCGGTCTCGCCGGGGCCCTTGACGCCAGAGCGTCTTTTTTAATCTCCGTTTTCGACCGAAGACAAAAAAGCCTCATCGTTACAAGACCTTATCTTGTACAACTTTTAATAAGTGATTCTATTTCTTGCTGCTTCTAATTGCATCTCGTTGTTATGCTGGCAAGAACATTTTCTGCAACCAGTTCCGCAACCCGACCAGGCACAAGACGCTCAACCCGGCTGACATTTGCCGTCTCGAACGAGCGGATCCATCAGGCTCATGAAGTCAAAAAAACGGCTGAGATCTGCGATGTTTTCGGAGTCGCAGGACGGGCGTCCAAGAGGGCGCAAGTAGGAAGTTTCAGGCGGGCGCCCCACCGGTTTGAGACGCTTAAAAAAAATTTAGTGGCCCGGTGAGGGATGCGCTCTTCCGATTTCTGCCACAGCGTCAGGATCGTCTGTTGGTGAAGATCTTCAGGTCCAGCACCACCTTGAGGGTGACGGCCACAACCGCAGCGCTGAGCAACACCTTGGTGACACTTTCCATGGTGCCTTCAATCAGCAGGGCGTGCACCACACAGCCGACCACGACCGTCAGAGCAAGCGCGGCATGAGCACGGCGCCAGTTGCGTGGCAGAATAGGAAGGCGCCGCCGGAAGACGGCCAGAAGAGCGGCCAGAAAGACCGCCCACATGGCGACCACGCCCCAGATGGAAAAAGGGGTTGGCGAGCGAAACAGGAGGACGTCGATGACATCCGGCGGGCTGGTGATCCAGAGGCCGGCCACATGGAGCATGACTGCAAGCACCAGCAGGGCACCCGTCCAGCGATGCAGACGTCTGGCGCGTGGTCCTTGCAGACCGGGCAAAAGACCTCCGGCGAGAAGCGGTTGCAGGAGGAGCAGCGACATGGCGAAAATGCCGGCAAATCCGGCCGCAATATAGACCGGCTGACGCCATTGCAGCAGCGGACTGAACGCTGCCAACAGCAGGGGCAACAGGATCGCAGCAAGAACAACCGACCAGATCAACAGCGTGCGGAGCGGGATCTGAGACAATCGGCGCCTCTTGTCAGGCATCGTCCGGTTCAGGCCGGCTGCAACACAAAATGTGCCTCCAGGCTGGTATCTCCGGAACTCTTCATCACCGGACGCAGAAAGACGGTCTCGAAGTCTCCGCTGTCATAGGCCAGATGCCCGTGCGGTTGGCCGAAGGCCGGCACGATCTGGGGCATTTCCAGCCGGAAGACACCGTTTGCGTCCGTCAGGGTTGCGCCGTGACTGCGCTGGTCGCGTTCATGGCCTTCCGTGGTATGAGCCCAGATCTGGATGCGCTGGCCTGCCAGCGGAGCGCCGTCGCCCGCGCGGCGAACAGTGCCCGACATCCAGAAGCCGCCGCCCCCGATCCGGTCTACGATCGGTGCGCCGGGCCTGTAGTTGTTGGATCCACCGCGCATCGACCGCGTGGGTGCCAGACCTTTTGCTTGCGCCGGAACCAGCAGACGGGCGCTCCCGGTCACGAGAGCTGCGCCGCCCAGGACGCTGCCGGCAGCAAGAAGCGTGCGGCGGGAGATGAGGTCAATCGTCATCAAGATCACTCCAGTCGAACGGATGGCCCGGATTGGTTCCGGGCGTGCTTGTTGTCAAACTATAGGGCGTTTGTGGCCATTTCCGAGTTCTCCGCTTTTTCGGGGCTGGAATTCCTGCTCACGCTTGCGTGATCCCTTCGACGTCCCGGCGCGAGAACACGTCAGTCACCGGAATGTTGATTGAATGTCAGCGGGCGCCGGAACACATTTCAGGCGGGGCTTCAGCCGAACGAGGGTGACATGATCAATCGCAGAAATTTGCTCGGGCTATCGCTGGCAACCGCCGGATTTGCAGTCCTGGCCACCACTGCCGGGCCAGCCTTTGCCAAGAGCCCCCTGGCGCTCACCGGATATGATCCCGTCAGCTATTTTTCCGGAAACAGGCCTTCCAGGGGCAAATCGCAATTCACCGCCCAGTATCGCGGCCTGACCTATCAGTTTTCGTCGGCTCGGAACCGCGACGCCTTTGTTGCCAACCCGGCGCGTTATGCGCCGCAATTTGACGGCTATTGCGCCTACGGCGTCTCGCGCGGTTACAAGGTCGGCGTCGACCCACTCGCCTACAAGGTCGTGTCCGGCAAGCTTTACGTGAACTATTCCAAGTCCGTGCAGCGCACCTGGAGCCGGGATATACCGGGCTATATCGCCAAGGCGAACAGGAACTGGCCGGGGCTGAAGTGATTTCGCCGGACCAGTCCCTGCGCAGGGCGCCTAAAGGCCTTCGACCGGTGCGGACAGCGCGTAGTACTCCACGAGATTGCCGTCCGGATCCCTGAACTTGAACAGGCTCAGCGGGCCTTCGCGGATGATCCCGGGCGCCTGAAGAGCCTCCGGAGCGATTTCGGTGACATGAGCAAGGGCAGCGTCGATATCCGCCACCTTGAGATAGGGAACGGTGCTGCCCCCGAGCCTGGCCTTCGGTGCAAACGCCTCTTTCGACACGACGGCAAACAGGCCGCCTGCAATGTTGAAGCCAACAAAAACCTCGGTCTGAAAGACAGGGTCAGCCCCAAAGAGCGTACGGTAAAACGTGCCGGACCGTTCCATGTCGCTTGAAAGGACATAGACCCCCAGGCGTTCCAGGTTGTCTTGGCGGCTTGCCTGCATGGCGGTTTCCTGTGCGTTCGCGGTGATGAAAGATGTGAGGAAAAAGAGAGTGATCCCGGCTGCAAGGCGCCTGAACATCGTCGTTGTCATTCTGTCCCGTCCCTTCCAAGGTGTTCCGGCAGTTTTATAAATCCCCCCTGTTGCCACCGTGGTGGCAACATCGAACCAGCCAAGGGACGACATGCGCAAAGCGGACAGGTTGTTTGAGATCATCCAGATCCTGCGGCGGACACGCAGGCCGATCTCCGCCCGCGACATCGCGGAGGAGCTGGAGGTTTCCCGGCGGTCGGTCTATCGCGACATCACGACCTTGATCGCGCAGCGCGTTCCGATCCGGGGCGAGCCGGGCCTCGGTTATGTGCTGGAAGACGGCTTTGACATGCCGCCCCTGATGCTGACCGCAGACGAAATTGATGCAGCGGTTCTCGGCGCCCTTTGGGTCGCAACCCGAGGCGAACCGGACCTTGCCCGGGCAGCAGAGAACCTGATGGCGAAGATCGAGGCGATCACACCCGACCCGTTGTGCCGGCACATTCTGGCCTCGCCCATGAGTGTTCGCCCCGTCGACCCGGCAGCTGCAGAGTGCGTCGATGCCGGCATGCTGCGTCAGGCGATCCTGGACGGCAAAAAGGTGCAGATCGGTTATCGCGACGATAAAGGCCGCACCAGCGAACGCTGCGTCTGGCCGGTCCTTCTGGGTTACCGGGATGAAGGCAGGATCCTGGCGGCCTGGTGCGAATTGCGGGAAGATTTCCGCTATTTCCGGACGGATCGCATGACCTTTGCCGTCCTCCTGGATGACCGGTTTCCGGAGCGCCCTGCCGCCTTGAAAAAACGCTGGCAGTCGGCAATGGACGCGGAGCGCGAGCGATATGCACTACAAGACAAGGACGCTTCGGACCTGTGATACCCATCGCGTCCGGCCCGCATTGCCTGTGGCAAACCCCTTCTGCAGATTGTCCGCCCCTTTCCTGCCGCCTAAACTTGCGCAATGACGCGCATTCTGGAAACCGAGCTCTATGCACCGGTCAAGACCTTCCTGGAAGGACAGGGTTATGAGGTCAAGGCCGAAGTCGGCGCAGCGGATCTGGTCGCTTGCCGGGGCGACGAGGAGCCGGTGATCGTTGAACTGAAAACCGGGTTCACCCTGAGCCTGTTTCATCAGGCCATCGACCGGCAGGCGATCACGGATCTGGTCTATGTCGCGGTCGCCCGCGGCAAGGGCAAACGGTTTCTGGGCGCCTTGAAGAGCAACCTGAAACTTGCCCGGCGGCTTGGTCTCGGGCTGATCACCGTGCGTCTGCCGGACGGACATGTGGAAGTGCATCACGACCCGGCCCCGTTCACGCCGCGCAAGTCGAAACCCCGCAAGACCAGAATGCTTCGGGAATTCGCCCGCCGCGTCGGCGATCCGAACACGGGTGGCTCGACCCGGGTGACGCTGGTCACGGCCTACCGGCAGGACGCGATCCGCTGCGCGGAGCATCTGGCAGAAAGCGGCCCCAGCCGCGGCGCCGATGTCGCCAAGGCCACAGGCGTTGTGCGTGCGACCCGTATGATGGCAGACGATCATTACGGTTGGTTCGAACGGCTCGAGCGGGGTGTCTACGGCCTGACCCCGAAGGGGCGGGAAGCCCTTCCCGAGATCTCCGCGAAATCCGGCTAGACGAGATCTATGCTGTTGAGGTCAGCGGGAGCCGTAGCTTTCCTGACCAAAGTGGACTGTAGTCGGTCCATGCCGCCCTTTTTCCGGAATGACCCTCTTCACATTGTAGAACAGGCGTTGTCCATCTTCATCGGTCAAATTATTGATGCACAAGGTTCTCTCGCCTTCCCGCCCCCACGGGAACAGGAAGAGTTCAGAGACGGCCTCGTCGCTTGTTGCTTTATGCATCACCAGGCCAAAGACATTCGCGTCGATCCCGGCACTGTAACTTCCGAACTTAACTGAAAATTGGCAAACCCGCTCCATCAGTTGACTAGAAGCGCTTACGTATCTCATCCAGTGAATTGTAACCGTCCTGTCGATGCTGTCGGCAATGGAAGGCACATCTTCCGCTCGACCAGCCGTGGGTCCAGTGATGATGACGGTGACCGAGAGAAATGCGCAAAGGCACAGCCGTCTTAGTCCTCCTGTTTGGAATGGCATACGTTCCCCTTGCAATGAGCCATTGAAGGTCAAATCGTCGTGTGAACGATTGAATTCAAGTTAGAGTTGCCATCTCCAGCTTGCTAGCCCTCCGGCCGAGATAAACAGCCTGGGTGACCTCGCGCCCTTCCTGTAGCGGTTTTTTGAACACCACCGTCAGCCCTAGCCTCGTCAAAGGCCGACGCCAGCAGAGCGTGAAGCCTTCCTTGGTGGCAGAACCCTTTAGAGCCGCCATGCAGCAATCAGTCGGGCGTGTGATCGATGTCTATCAGGAGGGCGTCATATTGACGGCCGGGGCGTTCGGCTTCGAAGCCCGTTGCCGACGCCGCATGGGCAAGGGCGGCGGCCTGCCCCAGCCGGCCCGATGCCGCCAATCAAACCAATATGCATGTGGCCGTTCCTCCTCTCAGCAATACCGCTCCGGTCCGATCGATTGCGCGTCCGAATAGCGGTCGCCATGGGCCCAGCCGACGGGCAGCACAGCCTCGATACGCTCCAGATCTGATGCGGTGAGGGTCAGGGCCGCGCCCGAAATGCATTCGCGCAGGTGCTCCACCGACCGCGTTCCCGGGATCGGGATGACATGCGGACCGCGGGCGAGCAGCCAGGCATTTGCCAAACCTGCCGCCGTGGTGCCCATCTCCGCCGCAAGCTTGCGGAAGCCTTCCAGGATGCGCAGGTTTTCCGTCAGGTTCGGCTCCATGAACCGCGGATTCGAGCTGAGGAACGGCAGGTCGGTGATCCGCTTGCGCGGGATCGGATTGTCGGTCAGCAGCGAACGGCCGACGGGCGAAAAGGCCACCATGGCAACGCCGAGCTCTGCGCAGGCCTGCACCAGTCCGAGATCGGGCGCGCGCGTGGAGAGCGAATATTCCGATTGAACGGCGGCGACAGGGAAGACCTTCATGGCGCGGCGCAGGGTCGACGGCGCGATTTCCGACAGGCCGATGGCGCGGGTCTTGCCCTTTTCGACCAGCCGGCCGAGATTGGCCGCCGTTTCTTCCGGGGTGAAGCGCGGATCGCGGCGATGGGCATAAAAGAGGTCGACGCAGTCGAGGCCAAGCCGCTGAAGAGACTTGTCGAGCTCCGCTTCCAGGTGCCCCGCCGAATTGTCAAAGCAGCGGTTGCCGTCCTGATCGCTGGTGATCGAGGCCTTGGTTGCGATGATGAAGTCGTCCCGCGCGCCCGGATCGGCTTTCAGATAGGTGCCGATCGCGGTTTCCGATTTGCCCATGCCGTAGACATTGGCCGTATCCAGATGCGTGACGCCCAGATCCCGGCAGGCATTGAGGACGGCGTGGCTTTCCGCTTCGTTCGTCGGCCCGTACATATCGGAAAAGGACATCGCGCCATAGCCGATCGCGCCGACTTCCGGCCCATCCGCGCCCAATCTGCGTTTTTCCATCTTGTCCCCTCTGCGCGCTCAAAAAAGCTGAAGAGGTCATTCTTAAGCGATTGGTGTGAGCCCTGAAAGGGCGAATGAAGGTCTCATACCACCCTCGTCCGAAGCGTTTTTTTGAAAGGCTGGGAGTACCTGACGCTGCCCGGATGACATATATTCATTTGGAAGACCGAGTGACCGAACAGAAACCGGAGACTGATGTGTCATCAGGCAAGGGGCGCGTTGAAAGACTGATCGATGCGATCGGCGCAGAGTACCAGGCGCATCTTATCGACTTGTGGAACACCTCCACGGTCTTTGATATTCAGGACGGCGCCGTTCAAAAGATGATCTCCCGCGAAGCGCCATTCGGCGTCATCGGTATCAAGATCCTGATGCGCCATCCGGGAGAGACGGATCGTCTTTTTGAACACCAATGGAATTTCAGCATCGGGGTCACCGGATGTGAATTCAAGCTCTTGGATGTCGATTACCAGAATGACGTCTGGATCGGTGATGTGAATTCCGCCGAATTCGCAGGGCATGAACACATAGCCTATAAATCCGTTGAACAGATGATTGCCTTTCACGGCGATGATTTCGGCGTCGGAAAAATCTTCATCGAAAAGATCGGGGCGCTCTGCCCCAGCCTGCTTGAAAAACCGCCTTTGTTCTTTCGACTGCCGCGCAGGGCGCCGCCCGCCTACAGGTTCACGGCCGCCTCCCCGGCCATTCGCAAGGAGGTCGGCCTGTCCCCTGACGACCGCATGGTTCTGATCGAGGCGATGATCAAGGAACACGGCATTGCCCCCTATACGATCCTTCTGTCCTGCCAGTCCGATGACAACTTCTGGCTGGCCGATCTCCCCGAAGCGCTTGTCGATCATTACCAGCATGGCCTGATTGACCCGAGCCTTGGTGAGCATCACTCCAATCTTGAGGTCGGGGTCTCCATTACCGCAGAGGCTCTGAGGAACAGGGTCCGGCAGAAATCAACCAGCACCGAGCGCGACAACGGCGTCTTTTTCTCCATGTCCGGAAGCGGGTCTGCGTCAGGCTATTTGAACGGATTGAACTGATGGGCGTTGGCCGGGGTCCTATTCTGACCCCTTAGAAGGTCCGCTCGCGGCCCATTCGCCGCCACGCTGAAAATCCCGGCTCTGGAAGCGCTGCTTGTTCTGCGCTCTCAGATGCATCACGCGGGTGAACGAGGCCCTGGTCGCGATGACGACGTCGGCCCGTACCTGTCAGAAAAGGACATCGCGCCATCGCCGATCACGCCGACCTCCGGCCTCCCGTTAGAGACCGAGTTCAAGCGTCCTGAGCAGGCGGAACCGGGTCTTTCCCGTGTTGCCCTTCAGCGAGATCACGAAGGGCACCAGGCCGTGGTTTGAGGTGTTCACGTATCCCGCCAGGGCCTTCACACCCGGGATCGTGCCCGTCTTGTAGCGGGATCCGGCCCGGGTCTTGGGCAGCAGGTCCGCATGCGGCGCAAATTGCTGCAGTACTTTGGCGAGGCTTTGGGGGAGAAAAGGTTGTCGGGGCTGATGCCCGAACCTTCCTTGAGGACCAGGCCCTCGGTGATGCCGTGTTCGGCCAGGATGTCTTTCGTGACCTGCTGCGACTTTTCAAGACTGACCGGCCCGCCGAAACGGTGCGCGCCAATCTCCAGAAAGATCTGGTTGGCGATATAGTTGTTCGACCCGATCATCAGCAGGGTCAGGATCTCCGACAGGGGGCGGGACTGGTGGTGCACATGGACAGGCTCAAGGTCTGCGGGCACGGGCCCGGTTGAGATGTCGCCGTCAACACGCCCTCCGGCCCGCTCGATAAAGGCGGCAAGCAGCTCGCCGGCATAGCGCACGCCTATGGCAGGGTCTTCCTGGGCCAGGCTGATGCGGCCGCGCCCCTTTGGGCCACGCTCCCGGAACTGGCTCACCGCCAGGGGGGTGATCGGGGTCTGCTTTTCCGCAGAACGGACCGTGTTTCCCTTTCTGACGGCATGGATCGTGTTGAAATTGACCGCAAGGGCCGCGTTGAGGGCGTCATAGGCCGCGCCGGTGTCTTCGATACCCGGGATCCGAAGACTGGCCGGGTAATAGCTTGCGTCCAGAACAAGGCCTGCGAACGGTTCCTTGCCGGTCGCGGCAAGAAGCTCGGGCACGAGCAGCGCAAGCTCCTCGGAGACCAGGAACGGATCGCCGCCGCCGCGCACATAGAGCACCCTGTTCTTGTCCAGGTAAAAGCTTGTCGTGAACCGGTAATCCTCCCCCAGAACCTCCAGCGCCAACCAGGCGGTGACGAGCTTGGCGACCGACGCCGGGACAAAGGACCGCTCGGCGTTTTGCGCCACCAGCTCGTTGCCCGTCTCATCCAGCACAAGCACGACCCCCGACGGCGCCGCGGCCGCGACCTTGTCTTCCACACCGGCCAGAGCCGGGCTGCAAAGACACATGAGGGCAAGGAAGAGAGCAAGCAGGCGCATGATGGCTCCAGTCAGCCGCTGGTCCTGCGGCTGGTGACCTTGGGTGTTGCCGGGGACACCATGTGATCCGGTCCGAGGGTACAAATCAACTGGAACTTCGGTTGGGGGTGAAGGCGGGCTGGGGCTGTCATTCATCGGCCAAGCCGCATGGTGCGCTGCTATCCTTCATTTCGGCATTCACCGAGGTTGTGCATTCACACACCCAACTTCTGTTGGTTTACTCAGATAGTAGTTCGCCCTCGAGATTTTCCGACGGTACTGAACTTTGGTTCTCCTCGAGCCATTCTAGTGTCATTACAGGTGCCGAGCGCATGCGCTCTTTAGCTTGCGACGAAGAGACATCGATTTCATTAAAACGTCCTTCAAGCTTTCTCAGGTGAGCATAACATCCAATATCTATTGCAAAGGCCTGAAAGGTTCCAGGTTGAGACTTGTGCGTGAGTGCCGTCCCGCAATTGTGAATAATTCTATAGTCTAAAAGACGATACACAAGCCCTCGAACTTGTTCATTTCTCTTGAGTAACTCCTCACTGACATTAAAAATATTGTTTTGCTTAGCGAGACAAAACTCTCGAATTAAATATATTCCTTTAAGTAGTCCTTCTTGCTCTTGATCCTGAGAGTCTTGCTTCAGCTCTTCTATGCGACGCTCAAAATTGGATCGACTACTAATGCGAACATCGTCTTTTCCAATTCTTCCGTCGCCGGAAGACACGGACGGCAATATCTCCAAAAAAAGCGACATAACATCACGAGGTACACCGCCTCCCGCCATTACAAGTCTCTGAAATCCCTCCCCCTTGAACAGAGCCCCTATTTCACTTTTACTCATGCCAGCTTGTTTTCCAAATCCCTCAAGAATTGCCAAGTTTCGGCGACGTGTTTTCTCGAAGTTGCCGAAATCATAGTCAATACTTACAGGTTGAAAATCATGGCGCTCTTGCGCGCCGAACGGCTGACCATTTCTGTCGACATACAAAGTACTCGCATGTCTCAATGTTGCAATTTTGAAGAATAGAGGCAAATCCTTGCAAAGCCTGTGAACATAGTCCACAACAAATGCTTGATGAACCCGGTCGAGATGGTAGAGATCATCAAGCTGTATGAAAACAAATTTCACCTTGCTTGACAACTGGAAGAATTCACGAATATTGCGTTTGTATTCAGGAAGTCTTATGTCGAGTTGCTTCAGTTTCGACTGATGTTCTTGAAATGCTCTTTCTACGCGAATGGAAGCTGTCGCCGATCTGTCTGATTTTAGCCCTAGATCCAGCCCTGATGATTTGGCTCCCAATGAGATCGAGTTCTTGTTGGTGCTATTTTCTTCGCTTTCAGTGCGAACTTCGCTTGTTCTTTCGTCAGGTTGTTCTTTGATCTTATTGATATCATTGATAACTTCCTGAACAATCTGCTTAAGGCGACGTTTTCGACCGAACCAGCCGTGGCAATTGGCCTGTAATTCCGAAAAAACAGACTCAAGAATCACTAACAGGACGTCTGGGAAACTATGACGTTTGAAGTCCTCGCAGTTTAAATAAATCGTTCTAACATCTTCTGAAGCCTGCTCTGCTGATTTAAACATCAAAAGCGTTTTGCCACAACCACGCCTCGCAAATACTGCGTGGTTTTGCTTTGCTCGCAAATCAAGAATTAGAGAATCTGTATCCACATAAGTAACGGATTCACTGTGCTTCTGAATACGAAGATTTTCAGTGATAATTTCTCGAAGTTTAAGAATTTCGTCGGCCATGTTCTCTCCGGTCGCTGAATTATCAATGTTTACTGATAAATTCGGCAGGTGCAAGCTTAGGTTGTTGGAGGTGACATTCCTTTAGTGAGGCTGAAAGAAACTTTTGTGAGGCAAGTTCGTTACGGCATCGCCGAGATTAGGCTCATCAGTGGTTTATCGCCCTGAGAAGGGATGATCGCAGTTGACGTTGCTTTGGTAGTGTTTTTCGTATTGGAAGACACATAGCGGGCCTGACACATCCTTATAGGGAAACTCTCCGCGAGAATTTCACGCCCAGCGTTGAATTCGCTACGATGCGTGTGAATTTCTGGTTCTTACGATCTACTGAGATCACCTCTCCGCAGCTCCGGTTGTCCACTCCCCTTCGTCCCTCCCCTCCTCAATGAAAATCCCTACTCGGAAACAATCGCTTGGCCTGTTCCCTCGGATGCATCGCCCGTGTCTTCTGGGCGTCCGATTTCAGGTGCACCGGCACGTCGTCGGTCTTGGGGCCCATCTCACCCAGCACGTTGTCGCTCGGGTGGCCGAGGAGGGAGAGGTCGCGGGAGCGGTCTTCGATGTGGTCGGCGATGAGGTGGACCACCATGCCTTCCCGCTCCAGACGGCCGGTGACTTTCAGGAGCCGGCCGCCGAGAACGGCGGGGCGGAATTTTTCGTACATTTTCGGCCAGACGACCACGTTGGAGACGCCGGTCTCGTCTTCGAGCGTCAGGAAAATGACGCCGGAGGCCGTGCCGGGGCGCTGGCGGGTGATGACGAGGCCGCAGACGGAGACGCGGCGCGCCTCGCGCGGGGTCAGCGCGGCGAGCCGGTCATGGGGCGTCAGATGCGGGATATGCGGGCGTAACAGCTCCATCGGATGGGCCCGCAGCGTCAGCCGGGTCGAGAGGTAATCCTCCACCACCTCCTGGCCGAGATGCATGGCCGGCAGATGCACCTCCGGCTCGAAGATCGCCTCGCCGTCGATCGGGTCGTTGAAGAGCGGCAGGGGTTTCGGGCTGCGGATGGTCTTCACCTGCCAGAGCGCGGCACGGCGATTGAGGCCCATGCCGGCAAAGGCATCGGCCTCGGCCAGCCGCTCCAGGGTGGCCGGCGGCACGCCGGTGCGGAGCCAGAGGGTTTCGGTGTCCGGATAGCCGTTGCCGCGGGCGGCGACGATCCAGGCAGCGTCTTCTTCGCGGAGGCCCTTGATCTGGCGGAAGCCGAGGCGCAGCGCCAGCGCGCCGTCGCTGCGCCGCTCCAGGATGTTGTCCCATTCGCTGGTGTTGACGCAGACCGGGCGGACCTCGACCTGGTGCTCGCGGGCATCGCGCACGATCTGCGCCGGAGCGTAAAAGCCCATCGGCTGGGCGTTTAAAAGCGCGCAGGCGAATTCGGCCGGGTAATGGCATTTGAGGTAAGCCGAGACATAGGCCAGCATGGCAAAGGCGGCAGCGTGGCTTTCGGGAAAACCGTATTCGCCGAAGCCCTCGATCTGGCCGAAACAGTTCTGGGCAAACTCCAGCTCGTAGCCACGGCTGAGCATGCCGGAGATGAACTTCTCCTTCAGCTGACCGATCGTGCCCATGCGCCGGAAGGTCGCCATGGAGCGGCGGAGTTTATCGGCCTCCGACGGGGTGAAACCGGCGGCGACGACCGCGATCTGCATGGCCTGTTCCTGGAACAGCGGCACGCCGAGCGTCTTGCCGAGCACCTCCTCCAGTTCTTTTGAGGGAAATGCCACCTTCTCCTTGCCCTGTCGGCGGTTGATATAGGGGTGCACCATGCCGCCCTGGATCGGGCCGGGGCGCACAATCGCGACCTCGATGACAAGGTCGTAGAATTCGCGCGGGCGCATGCGCGGCAGGAAGTTCATCTGCGCCCGGCTTTCCACCTGGAAGACGCCGATGGCATCGGCGACGCAGAGCATGTCATAGGTCTTCTTGTCCGCCTGGGGCACGGTGCCGAGCGTCAGCTGATCGCCATGATGCGTGTCGATCAGCTGAAAACACTTGCGGATGCAGGTGAGCATGCCGAGGCTGAGCATGTCGACCTTCAAAATGCCAAGCGCGTCGATATCGTCCTTGTCCCATTCAATGACGGTGCGGTTTTCCATGGCGGCGTTCTCGATCGGGCAGAGCGCGTCGAGCCGGCCTTGCGTGATCACGAAACCACCGACATGCTGGCTCAGATGCCTTGGAAAGCCGATGATCTCCCGGATCAGCTCGATGGTCTGCCGGACACGGGGGTTGTCGAGATCAAGACCGATCTCCTTCACACGCGTTTCCTCCGGCCCCTTGTTGGAGCTGCCCCAGATCTGGCCGGCGAGCGCCGCGGTGACATCCGCATTCAGCCCCATCACCTTGCCGACCTCGCGGATCGCGGCGCGGGTGCGGAAATGGATCACCGTGGCGCAGAGCCCGGCGCGGTGACGGCCGTATTTTTCGTAGACATACTGGATCACCTCCTCGCGCCGCTCATGCTCGAAATCGACATCGATATCGGGCGGTTCGCCGCGATGTTCTGAAATGAAGCGCTCGGAGACCATGGTGATGGTTTCCGGGCCAACGTCCGTGATGCCGAGCGCATAACAGATGATCGAATTGGCCGCCGAGCCGCGCCCCTGACACAGGATGTGGCGGCTTCTGGCAAAGCCGATAATGTCATGCACGGTCAGGAAATAGGCCGCGAATTTCAGCTTGGCGATCAGCGTCAGCTCCTTCGCCGCCAGCTTGAGCGCATGGTCCGGAACGCCCGCCGGATAGCGGTGTTCCAGCCCCTCATAGGTCAGCCGTTCCAGCCGCGCCTGCGGGTCCTCGCCGCCCATGATCTCGTCCGGATATTCATAAGACAGTTCGGAGAGGTCGAAGCTGCAGCGGGTGGCGATTTCCAGCGTGCGGCGGAACGCGGCCGGGTGATGGCGGAAAAGGCGCGCCATGTCGTCCGGGGCCTTCAGCCGCCGCTCGCCATTGGGCAGCGCCCGGGTGCCGATCTCGTCGATGGTGCAGCCCTCGCGCAGGCAGGTCAGCACATCGGCCAGCCGGCGGCGGCCGGCGTGATGCATCATGACGTCGCCGACAGCCACCATCGGCGCGGCGAGCGAATGCGCGGCCTGGGCACAGGTCCGGAACCAGGCCTGGTCGGTGCCGTCATAACGGGGCGCCGCGCCCAGAAAGACATGGCCCGGCAGTTCCTGGCGCAGCCGGCGGATGTGATCGCATGTTGTGGCGCAGAGGCCCGTCTGCGCGGACGCCCCCTGGGGCAGGGCGATCAGGATCTGGCCCTTTGCGGCGCAAAGCAGATCTTCCAGGTTCAAATGGCAATCGCCTTTTTCCGCACGGCGCTTGCCCAGCGTCAGCAGCTGGCTGAGCCGTTCGTACGCGGCGCGGTCGGTGGGCAGTGCCACCCAGTCGACCGGGCTGTCCTGCAGCACCAGCCGCGCGCCGACAATCAGCCGCGGCAGTTTCAACGTCTCCGGCAGGGCGAGCGGCGGGCTGGTGTTGGTCTCCTGGCGCGAGGATGAATCGATCTGCGAATGGGAGCGGATCTGCACGCCTTCTTCGGCCGCGGCGCGCTTGATCTCCTTCAACGCCGAAAAAGCCCGCACCACTCCGGCCAGCGAATTGCGATCGGTGATCGCAATCGCCTCAAGGCCAAGCGCGGCTGCCCGCGTCACCAGCTCTTCCGGGTGGGACGCGCCGGTGAGGAACGAGAAATTGGACGTCACCGCAAGCTCCGCATAGCGGGCCGGTTCCAGGCGGAAACTGTCAGCGGAAGGCTCACGGCTCATGAACGGAGCTCCCGAGATCCTGCTCCGGCGTCATTCCAAAAACCGGCACGGCCCTTCCCCTTGCGCCCCTCTCCCCCCTTGCGGGGGAGATGTCCGGGAACCGGACAGAGGGGGGTGAAGCCGCGCCACAAAATCCGGAGAGGCCAGCGTTCGCCGAAAGGCCGATACCCCCCTCTGTCCCCTGACGGGGACATCTCGCCCTCAAGGGGGAGAGGGGGTGTATGCGGTGAAGCTCAAATCTATCAGGGACACAAGAGCCAGACGCATCTTTCGGTGTCATCCCGGCCAAGCGCCAGCGCAGAGCCGGGACCCACTCGCCTCGCCGCTTGCCGAAGCGAAGGTGATGCATCCTTGTCCCAAGGCTCTGCAAACGAGTAGGCCCCGGATCTCGCTTTGCTCCTCCGGGGTGACACGGAAAGAAACCGTGTTTGGAAAGGCAGCGGCCAAAAACCATCAGCCGAACTCCCCTTGCACGAACCAGGCCGGCTCCTGGGGGGTGTGGAACAGCCACAGGCGCTGGCCCTCGCCGGTGCCGACGCGCCAGTAGTCGCGCAGGCCCTTGGACCAACTGTCATCCTGTTCCCACCAGGCCGGGGTGATCCGCTCCGGCCCCTCGGCCTCCAGGACGGTGCGCATGCGGCCGCGCCAGCGGAAGCGTCTGGGCGGTTCAAAGCCGGAGCCCAGAATGGGTTCGGGTGCGAACAGGCGGATCGGCCGCGGACGGTGGGAGGGCCAGTCGGGTGCAGGGCGGCTATAGGCGGCGGGCACCAGCTTGAAACTGCGCTCGGGGATATGGCTGTCGACCGGCTGAAAACGCTGGATGTTTTCAAGGCCGACCCGGTTGCCGAGCTGGGTGATCAGATCATCAAGACTGTCTTTTGCCAGGCCCTCGGAGCGGTCCAGCTGACGCAGGCCGAGCGGTTCCACCTCCAGCGCTTCCAGGCGGATCATGTCGATGCCGAACCCCGCATCGACCGCGCTGACGCCGCGCTCGAACAGGGCCAGGAGGCGTTTGCCGTCGCGCATCGGCCGGGCGAGCTTCAGTTCCACCGACTGGTTTTCCTGATCGACCCGCCGGAAGGTCAGTTTCAGCCGCCGGGCGCCCTGCTGGGCCTCGTCGAGGCGCCGGCAAAGATGGGCGGTAAGACGCCGGGCGGCAGCCATGACATCGTCCAGAAGCCCGATCGGGTCGGGCAGGGTCATGCGCACGGCAAAGACCTTTTCCTCGCCCAGCGGCGAGATCTGTTCCGGCAGGTTGCCGAGCGCCTGATCGAGCCGGGCCAGCACCTCCCGGTCATAGCGCCGGGCCACGGTTGCCCGCGGCAGATTGTAGAGCTCGGACACCGTGGCAATGCCGAGCCGCTCCAGGCTGGTGCAGGTCTGGTCGGCAAGGCGCAGGGCCGGCAGCGGCAGGGAGCCGATCCGGTTGAGTGTCTCGCCCGGCGTGGCAATGCCTTCGGAAAAATGCGCCAGCGCCCAGGCCGTGCCGGGCGTGTCGGCCAGTCCCAACCGGGCGGTCAGGCCGGCCCGGGCAAGACGCGCGCGCATGTCGTCAAGCAGAGGTTCTTCGCCGCCCAGCAGATGCGCCGAGCCGGTGATGTCGAGAAAAAGCCCGTCATTGCCATCCAGCCCGACCCAGGGGCAATAGCGAGTCGCCCAGCGGGCCAGGAGGCGCAAAAAGCGCTGATCGGCAGCCGGATCGGCCGGACGGGTCAGCAATTCGGGACAGAAACTGCGGGCATGAACCAGCGTCATGCCACGATTGAGGCCGAAGCTTTCGGCGCGTGCGCACAGGTCGTAAAGGCGTTCGGAATTGCGGTCGAACAGGCTTAAGGCAAACGGCGCGTCGACGGGCCGGGCGCGTAAAACGCGCTCAGCCGCCAGCCTCGGAAACCACAATGACACGACGCGACGCTGCATCCCAACGCACAATCCATTCTGACAATGTTCCTATTTTGTTCTTTATAAGTGCCCAGCGCCAATGAGTCGAGTCATGGCTGTTTTGACGAGGGGCCGAAGCGCGTCCGGAGAGGGCCGGAACACCGGCGCAGCGCCAGCGGGTTTCGGCCGCATTGCTGCCCGCGCCCTCCGGAATCAGGAGAATGGCGGTGGTGCCGCCGGCCTCGGCTGCCAGCTGCAGCCGCCGGCCTTCCGTCAGGCCGATCGCTCCGGAAACCTCGGCCACCACCAGCCCGGCAGCGCCGGAGCGCAGCGCCGTTTCCGCGCTGGCCAGAACGTTGAGCTGGCTGTCGGCCCGGGTGAGCAACAACCGGCCCGGATCGCAATAAGGTGCCAGGCCTTCCGGGTTGACGGTCGGCCTCCAGCTTTCGGAAATCCAGACAACCGCTCCCTTTGCTGAGCCAGCCGCAATCGCGGCAAAAGCCAGCGCACCGTCACCGCAGATCTCGTGGGCGCGGGCCTGTTTCAACGGGTAGACAGAGGAAAAGGTCAGGGACATGGAAAGATCGTATGCTGCAATCGAATCCGGCAAAGACTAGCGGATCGGGGTCGCTTGCGGAACCGGGTCAGCTCTCGTTCCCCGCTCCTTCGTCATGCCATGGCGTTGCGACGCCTCCCGCAACGCCCTGCTGGCATGCAACGGCACGGCATGGATTGCCGGATCACGTCCGGCAATGACGACAAATGAGGTTGCTGCCTCTCCCGTCTCCAAACAGCCGTTGCCGCCGGACCTCCCGATTGCTATACGCCCCGGCACAACAGTCGGGAAAACACAATGACGCGCAGCCTTCTGGACGGGCGGAAACTCAAGACCATCGCCATTGTCGGCAACGGCCCGGTATCGGCAGTCGATGCACCGGAAATCGACAAGGCCGACATGGTGCTGCGCTTCAACAGTGCGCCCTCCCTCGGGGCTGCCGGACAGCGGGTCGACGTTCTGATGCTCAACCGGGCAAGGGTCTATATGTCCAAGCGGATCAATCCGCTGGCGCTGCACCGGTCACCGGAAGTCTGGGTCAACGACATCCAGGACAACGGCCAGGTCGACTGGCTGTTCACACGCGAATGCAGGCCGACCTATCTTGGCTTCGGTCCCAAGGACAAGGCCCGGCAGCATCTGAAAAAATTCGACCCCTTCGACACCAGCCAGCCGACGTCCGGCGCCTCGATCATCGCCGAGTTTCTGGAGATCGCGCCGGACGTGAAAATCCACCTCTTCGGCTTTACCCACCAGGGCAAGCAGCACACCCATGACTGGAGTGCGGAAAAGGAGTGGGTTCAGCAGCTTGTCGAAGAGGGCCGCATCGTCCGGCACCTCACTCCCGGCCCTAAACCGACCAGAAGCTTTGCCGGCAAACTGGAATACGGCTTTCGCTGGCTGGAAAAGCGGACGAAACACTACCTCTACAACAAGATATTGCACTCCAGCGCGAGCACCAAGCAGCGGATTTTCGGCCAGGACGCCTGACACCGTCTCTTGCCGACCGGACAGACGGCCTGTTTTCTACCGCAGCGTCAAGCGTTTGCAGCGATCTTCGGAATCACCTGGAAGATCGCTGTCATCGCACGTTCATATGAACGACGTCCTCATTTCACATGAGCCGACTAAACTAATTTGCAAGAAACGACAAACCGGAACTATCGTAAGGGAAAGGACGCGTAAAATCCCGGCAAGCCTTGGTTTTTTGAGCCACGGCCCCTTGCGAAAATGCGGGTACGTTCATGACGCCCGGTCGCAGAATGCTGATTTTACTCCGTAGCCTCTTGCGGACGCGGCTTTGGCGTCTTTTAATGTTCATATGAGCGTCATATAACGTTCATATGAAAACAATACGAAACGCAGGCGTTATCGTTTCTGGTGCCGTTGAAGCCATTTCGGCACCTTGAAAAACCAACTGCTGATCGGGGCAACAGCCCTTCTAGATGGGAGCACATGAATATGGCTTATCGTAAGACAGTCGCCAGCTTTGTTGCTGCGGCCGCCCTCCTGGGCACCTCGTCCGCTTCTTATGCGGCAACCGACATTTCCTGGTGGCACGCCATGGGCGGCCGCCTGGGCGAAGTCGTCGTCGACATCGCCAACGGCTACAACGAATCCCAGGACGCTTGTCAGATCACTCCGGTCTTCAAGGGCACCTACGAAGAGACCCTGACCGCCGGTATCGCCGCCTTCCGTGCCGGTGAACAGCCGAACATCCTGCAGGTCTTCGACGCCGGCGCCGCCACCATTATCGGTGCCAAGGGCGCTGTCATCCCGGCCCAGGACATCCTGGAAAACGCCGGCGTTGCCTTCGACATCGAAGACTATATCGACGGTGTCCGTTACTTCTACGCCGACAGCGAAGGCAAGATGATCGGCATGCCGTTCAACTCTTCCACGCCGATCCTCTACACCAACGAAGACGCCCTGAAAAAGGCTGGTGTCGAAGCTCCGAAGACCTGGGAAGAGTTCCAGGAAATCGCTCCGAAGCTGAAAGAAGCCGGCTATGTGCCGCTCGCTCAGTCCCACCTGCCGTGGATCTTCACCGAGAACTTCAAGTCCCGTCATAACCTGCAGTTCGCAACCAACAACAACGGTTACGACGGTGCGAAAGACACCAAGCTGGTCTTCGGCGAGCCGATCAAGAACCACTTCACCGCCGTCAAGGGCTGGCTGGATGATGGCCTGTTCGGTTACTACGGCACCGGCTGGGGCGACAACCAGACCCCGTTCAACGAAGGCAAGGTTGCCATGTGGCTCGGTTCTTCGGGTTCCTTCGGCGGCATCTCCAAGACCGTCGAGTTCCCGTTCTCCGCAACCTACCTGCCTTACTGGGACGCTGTTGAAGGCGCCGGCACCGGCACCTTCATCGGTGGCGCGGCTCTCTTCGCAATGGCCGGCAAGCCGGACGACGAAAACAAGTGCGTTGCTTCCTTCTACGAGTACCTGACTTCCCCGGAAGTCCAGTACATGTGGCACAAGGAAACCGGTTATGTGCCGATCACCAACGCTGCTTACGAGCTGGCCAAGAAAGACGGCTACTACAAGGAAGCACCGGCTGCTGAAATCGGCATCAAGCAGCTGACCCTGCCGGGCGGCGACTGGACCAAAGGTTACCGCATGGGTTTCTACGTCCAGATCCGTGACGTCATGAACCGCGAATACGGTAAGCTGATGTCCGGTGAAACCTCCGTTGAAGACGCCTTTGCTGCCATCGAAGAAGAAGGCAACAAGCTTCTGGAGCGCTTTGCAAAGACCACCGGCAACTAAGCTGGCTTTGACCTGACATGGGACGGGGGCGCCTGGCGCCCCTGTCCTCGCATAAGCAAAGCGGGTTGGCCGGATCTCTGGTGACCCGCTTTGCCCGTTCCCGGTGGTCGAGACACATCCCTATGAAAAAAGTCCAGTTCAAGTCCCCGTGGCTGCCCTATATGCTGCTTCTGCCGCAGCTCGCCATCGTGACGATCTTCTTCCTCTGGCCCGCGGCCGAGGCAGTTCAATCCTCCTTCTATCTTGAAGACCCGTTCGGTTTCGGTTCCACCTTCGTGGGGCTCGACAACTTCACCGACACGCTGACCTCGTCCGACTATGGACGTGTGGCGCGGTTCACGGCGGTCTTCACCTTCTTCGTGACCTTCCTGTCGCTCGGCATCGCCCTGCTTCTGGCGGTGAAGGCCGACAAGGTCCTGCGCGGCGCGTCGAGCTACAAGACCCTGCTGATGTGGGTCTATGCGGTCGCGCCTCCGGTCGCCGGCCTGATCGGCGTCCTGCTGTTCGACCAGCATGTCGGCCCGATGGTCGATTTCTTTGCGCTGTTCGGCTGGAAGATGCAGATCGGCGTCGACTATTTCGACACCAGCTTCGCCATGCTGACAACGGCGGTCTGGAAACAGGTGCCGGTCAACTTCATCTTCTTCCTGTCCGGTCTTCAGGGCATCTCCAAGTCGGTCCAGGAAGCGGCCAGCATCGATTGCCGCTCCGGCATGCGCCGCTTCTGGACGGTCACCTTCCCGCTGCTGGCGCCGACAGGCTTCTTCCTGCTGATCATCAACATCACCTACGCCTTCTTCGACACGTTCGGTATCGTCGACGTCATCGTGAAGAACGAGCCGGGCAACAACCCGGTAACCCTGGTCTACAAGGTCTATCTCGATGGTTTCCGCGGCAACGACCTCGGTGGTTCGTCCGCCCAGTCGGTGATCCTGATGGCGATGGTGTTCATCCTGACAATCATTCAGTTCCGCCTCATCGAGCGGCGCGTGCATTACACGTAAGGGGGCGGTGATGAGAAAATCACAGATCTGGGATCACGTGATCCTGCTCGCCGGTGTCTTCTTCATGGTCACGCCCGTGGTCCTGGCCTTCCTGACCAGTACCCACGACGCGATCACGATCTACAAGGAAGGCATCCAGTTCACGCCGGGCGGCAAGTTCTTCGAGAACTACGAAACGGTGCTGTTCCAGGCCGGCGGCTTCACCAAGGAAGTCGATGGCTTCGTGATGCTGAAAAACTCGCTGATCCTCGGTCTCGGCTTTGCGATCGGCAAGATCATCATCTCGATGCTCGCGGCCTATGCCATCGTCTATTTCCGCTTTCCGATGGCCTCGCTGTGTTTCTGGGTGATCTTCGCGACCCTGCTGCTTCCCCTGGAAGTGCGCATCCTGCCGTCCTACGAGATCGTTCAGTCGCTTGGCATGGTGAACACCTATACCGGCCTGATCGTGCCGCTGATTGCTTCGGCAACGGGCACGTTCTTCTTCCGCCAGTTCTTCATGTCCGTGCCGGATGAACTCCTGGAGGCCGCCCGCATCGACGGTGCCGGTCCGTGGAAGTTCTTCAAGGATATCCTTGTGCCGCTGTCCCAGACAATGATCGCGGCCATCTTCATCATCATGTTCGTTTACGGCTGGAACCAGTATCTCTGGCCAACGCTGATCACCACCGATGAAAGCCTGTTCACCCTGGTGCGCGGCATCAAGCAGATCCTGCAGGTCTGGGTGGGCGCGCAGATCCCGGCCTTCAACGAGGCCATGGCACTGGCGATCCTCGCCATCGTGCCGCCGGTCCTGATCGTGGTGATCTTCCAGAGCTGGTTCGTCAAAGGGCTCGTCGAGAGCGATAAGTGAGGTTTTGAATGTCAACGATTACTCTCGACACGGTCCGCAAGGTCTATGCGGGCAATGTGGAAGCGGTCAAAGGTGTCTCCATCGACATCGCCGACGGCGAATTCATCGTGCTGGTCGGCCCGTCAGGCTGTGGCAAGTCGACCCTGCTGCGCATGATTGCCGGCCTGGAAGCGATCACCACGGGTGAGGTCAAGATCGGCGACCGGCTGGTCAACAACGTCGATCCGGCCGACCGGGACATCGCCATGGTGTTCCAGAACTATGCGCTTTATCCGCATATGTCGGTCTACAACAACCTGGCCTATGGCCTCAAAAACCGGGGCATGGACAAGGGCGAGATCGACCGCCGGGTGAAGGAAGCCGCGCGCATCCTGGAAATCGGCGACTATCTCGACCGCAAGCCGCGCCAGCTCTCCGGTGGCCAGCGCCAGCGCGTCGCCATGGGCCGCGCCATCGTGCGTGAACCGGCCGCCTTCCTGTTCGACGAACCGCTGTCGAACCTCGACGCCAAGCTGCGGGTGCAGATGCGCGTGGAGATCAAGCGCCTGCAGCGGTCGCTCGGCACGACCAGCGTCTACGTCACCCACGACCAGCTGGAAGCCATGACGCTGGCAGACCGGCTGGTGGTTCTGAACGGCGGCAATATCGAGCAGATCGGCGCCCCGATCGAGGTCTATGACAAGCCGGCCTCCACCTTTGTCGCCAGCTTCATCGGCTCGCCGGCCATGAACCTTCTCGATGTGAAGGCTGACGATGCCGGACTGTCGCTGGCAAGCGGCGGCGGCCTCAGCGGTTCCAACACCAAGGGCAAGGACCGTTACACCATCGGCATCCGGCCGGAGCACATGGAAGAAGTTGACGGACCGAATGGCGGTGACGGCATTCTTCTGGAAACCACCGTCAACGTGCTCGAGCCGGTCGGCGCGGAAAGCTACATCTATGCCAGCCTTGGCGATGGCGGCCCGGAAATCGTCGTGCGTGTTTCCAGCCACGCCCGTCACGAAGCCGGCGAAAAGCTCTACCTCCGCGTTGCCCCGGAAAACATCCATCACTTCGATGCGGATACCGGCAAACGGATCGACTGATCCGCACCCCTTTCAGGCGAGGCGGTTTAACGAGGGCCGCCGAACCCGAACCAGCCACCCCGGGCAACCGGGGTGGCTTTTTCATGGGCCGATGACGTGCAGGTTTTTCAGCGTCTCGTCGAACCGCTCGATCCCGATGACCTTGAACCTTTGGTCCTGCAGGCGCGCTGCCTCGATCCGGTCGCACCGAAACGTCCGGATGGAACCTCTTAAGTGATCGAATGCCAGCACATACCAGACAGGGCTGTGCAGGAGCAGGTAGTGCGGTTCGATGAGACGCTGCGTGGTCCGGCCTTCGATGGACCTGTAGGAGATCTCAAGCAGGTGCCGGGTCACGAAGGCCTGGTGGAGTTCCTCGACCACCACCCGGGCCGGTGCGGAAAATGCGGACAGTACCATGGGCGACGCTGCTTCGCCGACCCGGATCCTCGACTTGATATCGGAGATATCGTTCTTCAGCCTGGGCGAGAAGGACGCCAGCAGCTTGCGCCGGATGGGAGCCAGCTCGGCCATGAAGAAGGGCGATTTCATCTGCTCCGCGATTGCCAGGCTCACAAGGAGGTCGATCGCCTCCGAATAGCTGAAATTCACACGCCCGATGCCCCAGCTGCTGTGGAGCCGGATGCCGCCGCCCCGGCCGCGGTCGGCCTCAACCGGCAGCCCCTGATCTCGAAGGATCTGGATATCCCGGGACAGCGTGCGGCTGCTGACGCCGAATTCTTCCGACAGGCCGGCAACCGTCAGCGCTTCATCCGACTTCAGCCTGGCCGTGATGAGCTCCAGGCGTTTCATGCGTTCCGTGGTGGTGCTTCTGGGCATGGAACAAATAAGACATAAAATGTCGTATTTATCCATATGGTTCCGCCATCGACAACTTCAGGAGACACACATGTCGGACCCAATCACCGTTCTCGCCCCGATCAAACTCGCGCCCGGCAAGACCGAAGCAGACCTGCTTGCGGCTTCCAGCCGGTTTCAGGAAAATTTCGTCAGTCATCAGCAGGGCGTGCTGCGGCGCGAACTCGTCCGCACCGCGGAGGGCGAATATCTCGATATCGTTCAGTTCCGTAGCGCCGATGACGCGGAAAAGGTCATGGAAGCGGAAAGAACATCGCCGGACTGCATGGAGTTCTTTTCCATGATGGACCTGAGCGACGTGGACATGGACGCCGAGATGCCGATGTACCGGTCCTTGGCGACCTATAACTGACCGGCGCAAGGTCTGTGATGACCGGTAATGCCGGCTCCGCCCCGCCACCCCGGACACCCGGGGTGGCTTTATTGTTCTGGGGACCGACAGTTTCGGCGAAGGATCTCCCTCCTCCTGTTCGACATAGCAGGGCTAGACCCACTGCTGTCCGGTTTAGACGGTGAGGCATTCCGCAAGATGCTGGATCGGTTCGTCTATCTGCGGTGAACGGCTTGTTTGACATGAAATAGAATTGCCGCTTGCTGCCGTCTCCCCCCTTGCGGGGGAGATGTCCGGGAACCGGACAGAGGGGGGTGAAACGGTCGCCGCCAATTCAGAAATGCCGAATGATTTCGATAGGTTGATACCCCCCTCTGTCTCCTGGCGGAGACATCTCCCCCGCAAGGGGGGAGACTGGAACAAGCTGTGAGGCCTGAGTATGGACCGCGAGCACTGCTTAACCGGACAGCAGTGGGCTAGACCCTGCAATCCATGCTGTTGCGTTGCCACAAGCACGGCCTCAACATGCCGAGAAGAAACGGCATGGATGCCATGGTCTAGCCATGGCATGACGAAGATGGAGAGTGTTTGCCTTTCCTCTCGGAACCTCTCCTGACGGTGCTTGTCAGGAACTTGCCGGCAAGGCTCTGGCACGAAAGACATTGCTCTGGCACATGAGTAATCCACACAACAAGGGAGCATCAGTTGGAACCGTTCAAGAACAATATCTCACCCGATCTGGTGCGTTGCCTCGCCGGACACCTCGACAAGCAGCTGAACGGTTTTGACAAGGCAGGTTTTGAGGCCGACATCCTGGCTCGGCTCGAAGAACTTGAGCTGAAGGAACGGGCCAGGCACATCGCCGATGTTCTGGACCGGCACCTGCCGGATGATCTTTACGAGCGATACACCGTTCTGGAAGCCATTCTGCACCCGATGACGGAAGTCGCCTTTGACCGGGGCAGCGACGAGCATGGCATGCGCGGCTGGGGCATGATGCCCCTCGGCATGGTGGTGTCCGACAGCGGTCTGGAGAATTTTGAAGCGTCCTTTGCGCTCCTGAAGGAAATGACCAAACGGGCAACGGCCGAATTCGATGTGCGTCCCTTTCTGGACAAGGATCAGGACAAGGCTCTGACGATCATGGCGCCCTGGGTCAGGGACGACAGCGTGCATGTGCGCCGGCTGGTTTCGGAAGGCACACGCCCGCGCCTGCCCTGGGGTCTTCGCCTGAAGCAACTCGTTGCGGATCCCTCGCCGACCCTGCCCTTGCTCGAAGCGCTGAAGGACGACCCGGAAGAGTATGTCCGCCGCTCGGTTGCCAATCACCTCAATGATATTGCCAAGGACCATCCGGACCTGGTGGCCGAGATCGCCGCGCGCTGGCTGAAAGGCGCCGACAAGAACCGCGAAAAGCTCGTCCGCCATGCCTGCCGCTCGCTGATCAAGCAGGGGCATGCTGCAACGCTGTCCGCCTTTGGCCTGAACCCGCCGGAGATCCAGGTGGATGGTCCGGCGATCACGACTGACAAAGTCGACTACGGCTCCGCGCTCGGCTTCGCCATCAAGCTGTCCTCAACGGCTCGGAAACCCCAGGATCTGGTCCTCGACTATCTGGTGCATTTCAAGAAGGCCAACGGCACGCTCGCGCCGAAGGTTTTCAAATGGACGAAGCTGACCCTTGAGCCGGGCGAGACGGTATCGCTCGCCCGCGAGCATGCGATCCGGCCGATCACGACCCGGGTCTATTACGGCGGCACGCAGGCGGTCAGCCTCCGGATCAATGGACAGGATTTCGGATTTTCGGAGTTTGAGCTGGTGATGGACCCTTGAGGTCTTGAACAGACCTCACCAAGTCAGTCTTCCAATATCACGTGCGGCACGAACCGCGACAGGTCCTGGGTGACCGGGGCCTTGTCCTCGCGCAGGCAGATGCCCGACGCCTGGCCGCCGATGATCCAGGAGCCGATCATGACATAGTCGTCGCCGAATTTCGGCGGTTTAGCATAGCCCTGCAGGATATGCCCTTCGGCGCCATAATCGCCCGGCGTGGTAGTCTCCTCGTCACGGAGCCCGCGCACGGTGATATTGGCACCTTCCCGGCTGAAGAGCGGCTTCTTCACATGAGGCAATGACAGGAAACTCTCCGGCGCTTCGCCGTCAAAATACGCCGGCAAAAGATTTGGATGGTCCGGGAACATTTCCCAAAGCAGCGGCAGGATCGCCTTGTTGGAAAGGATCGCCTTCCACGGCGGTTCGAGCAGCTGGATCGGCGCACCCGGCAGGTAGGGCCCGTAGTCCTCGCGGAACATGTCCTCGTAGGGATAAAGCTTGAACAGTGCGTCGATAACAAAGCTGTCCGTGTCCGCAAACCGGCCGTCCTCGTCGACGCCGATCTCTTCCACGGCAACAAAATGCGGGATAAGCCCGGCCTGTTTGGCGCAGTCTTCCAGATAGCGCACCGTCGCCCGGTCCTCATCGTGATCTTTCGAGGACGCAAAATGAATGTGGTAGCCGGGGCCGAACATGGCTGCGAACCGTTCGATCAGCCGGTCCTGCACGGAGTTGAACTGGTCGGCATTTTCCGGCAGCACACCGGCAGCCATCTGCTGCTCCAGCCAGACCCATTGGAAAAAGCCGGTTTCATAGAGCGCCGTCGGCGTGTCGGCATTGAATTCCAGAAGCTTCGCCGGGCCGCTGCCGTCATAGAAAAAATCGAACCGTCCGTAGAGTGAAGGATCCTGGCTGGTCCAGGATTTCCGGATCCAGTCGCGATAGTCCTTCGGGATCGCGAATTTCTGAAGCAGTGCGTCGTCATGCACCACCCGGTCGACAAGATCGAGGCACATGCCGTAGAGCGCCTGGCTTGGGTCCTCGATGTCGTCCTCGATTTCCCGTAAGGAGAACTGATAGGCCCGGCTCTCGTCCCAGTAGGGCGCGCCATACATGGTGTGAAAACCGAACCCAAGCTCCTCCGCCTGTTCCTTCCAGCCCGGCCGTTCGGGAATGTCGATCCGCTTCATCTATTTGGCCTTGGTCAAAACAAAAATTCAGAACGCCGGGTCACGATCACGGGCGCGCCGCCTCTCCAAGAGTTCAATGAGCCTTCAGGCCTTGCCCCAGGAAAAAGGGCCAATTGTCGTTGCGTCTCTCACCGCGCCTCTTTGCCTGCAACAGGACAAAGGTGTCATCCCGGCCAAGCGCAGCGCGAGCCGGGACCTACTCGCATTGCTGCTGGTTGATGTGTGTCTTTCCTGGCCGCGCAGTGCTTCATCTTTCGGCTCTGCGAACGAGTGGGCCCCGGGTCTCACTTCGTTCGCCCGGGGTGACACAGGAAGGTGTGGCGCGGCACCTGAAGTTTACGCGCTCAAAACACCAGGCGGACGGCACATTGCCAGGCTCTGTCAACGCAGCACAGAAAACTTGCCGCAACACACCACAGCCCGCAATTTGTTACAGCTTCGCCAGCAGGGCCTGGACGTCGTTGCGGCCCGGGTTTTCCAGGGCCTTGATCTTGGCTTCCAGATCCGCACCGCTTTCCAGGCGGGCGTCTTCTTCGGCGGCTTCCAGCATCGCCTGCTGTTCGGCCTGACGCTGTTCCAGGCGGGCCAGGCTGTCAACGGCGCTGGCAAGCCGGCCGTCGGAGGCGGTCGTGTTGGTGGAGGCGGCCTTTTGCGCCTTGATCAGCGCCTCGTTGGCCTTTGCGCTTTCCATCTTGCGCTGCAGGGTCTCGATCTTGTTCTGAGACTGGCGGATGGTGGCATCCATGCGCTCTTCGGTGGTCTTGTACTGATCGAACAGGGCCTGGTCGGCTTCGGCCTTATCCCGCAATTTCAGGATGCTCTCGATGATCTCGACGGCCAGCGGTTCGTCTCCATTGGCCTTGGCCGTGCGGGCCGCTTCGGTGCGCCGCTCGATCTCGGTCATCAGCTCCTCGACGGAGCGCTCCTTCAGGCGCCGGTTCGCCGACATGCGCGCCTTTTCGTCCTTGGCGTTGGCGATGGCCTGCTTGGCCTCGCGCACTTCCTGCTCCAGGATCGTCATCAGGTTGGCGTCCTGGATGGATTCGGCGGCATCGTGGGCATGGCCCTTGAACGCCGTGATCAATTTGCCCCAAACACTCATGGTCAGATGTCCTTGCTTAATCTACGGCGGGTTCAGGCGGCGGCTTTCGGGCCGACATCGGCAGCCAGTTCCAGCGCGCTGTTGGCGATGGTGCGCAGCTCGGTCTCGACGGAATCGAGCGTCGAGCGCACGGACATGGCGCCAAACAGCTCGTAATACTCCCGCCCATCAACATCATCGATGGACAGCGCGCAGAGCGGCAGCAGCTTCTTGTGGTTGCGCAGCATCATCGCTTCAAAGGCCGCCGGATCGTCCTGGGCGTCGCGCGGCCACAGAACCGTGGAGGTGAGGATCTGGGTCTCACCGACATTCATGTAGAGGGTGATCTCGCCGGCAGAGTGCAACTGCACTTCCAGAACGTCGGGCTGGTCCGGGCTGACGGTGCAGGTGATCTCGCCGTCGGAAAAGCTTGCGGACTGTTCCAGGGCGGACTTCAGATCCTGAAGAGTCCAGGCGGTTTGCGGTGCGTTCATTCCGGGCCTCCCGTTGCGGCCGGGGTCCTTCCCGGCACCGAACAAGTAGAAGTCAAACCAGAGTGTTTCAAGCGATTTTTCAGGACGCCAGCCGATTTGACAAGGCGGCTGGGGCTGGTCACAGTACGTCGCGATTCAAACCGTGGCAGATTCAGCTGTGCCCATTTTACAACTCGTCATTTCCAGGCTTTACCAGCATGTGATCGAGCTCAAGCTCTGGCTGCTGCTGTCACTGATCTGTGCCTATCTGTTCATCTCGTGGCTGCTGTTCTGGCTGGCCGGAGAAGGCGGGCTGACCGACAACCCGCTGACCTTCATCTATTTTGCGGCAACAACCGCTTCGACGGTCGGGTATGGTGACCTGTCGCCGGAAACGGAAGCCGGGCGCATGGTTGCCGCCTTCTGGTTCTTTCCCGGAGCCCTGCTGATTTTCTCCGCGGTTCTGGGCCGGCTGACAGGTGTGCTTGTGGAAGGAGTAAGACGTATGGCGGACGGCAACGGCAATTACGAACGCGTCCAGAACGCCACAGTCATCGTTGGCTATCACCGCGACAAGACACCCTTGATGGTCGAAAACCTGATTGCCGGCCAGGATGGCGACGACAAGATCATTCTCCTGGCCTCTTCCAAGAATGTCGAAGTGCCAGAAGGGGTGCGGCTGATCCGTGCCGAACGGCTCGACGCGCTGCAATCGCTGCGCCGCGCGGCCATACCCGGCGCCCAGAAGGTCCTGGTCTATGCCGCGACGGACGCAGAGACCTTCAACACCTGCCTTGCCATTCGCGAGCTCAACGAAGACGTTCACATCGCTGCCTATTTCGAAGACCGTGACACCGCCCGGCGCGCCGGCAAGCTGGCCGGCATCGAACCGGTTGTGTCCAATGCCTGCGAGTCTCTGGTCCGCGCTGCACAGGACCCCGGCGCCGGCCAGATCCTGATGGCCCTGTCGACGGCTGGTCTCGGCGCCACCGTCTATTCGGCCATTGTCGAGGCCGACAGCACCACCGACACGTCTGCTCTGGAAAAATCCCTTTCCGGTGCGGACGGCACGCTGATTGCCGTTTCCCAGCCGGACAATGACGACTTCCTGTTCCGCCCCTTCCCCAAGGCGCTGAAATCCGGTGGTTCGATCTACTATCTTGCCAGCAAGCGCCTGAGCGCGAACCAGATCACAAACGGACTGGAGGGCGGCGATGTTCGGGTCACTGTTTAACAAGAAACCGAAGGGCTGGTTGCCGCCCGAGGTTCTCGGTCTGACCATCGGACGGGGCATCACCTTCGACAAGATCGCCTTGAAGCTTCTGCCGGCAGACAGCCTGATCGAACATCCAGACAGCACCTTGATGATCACGGCCCAGGGCCACTGCGATCTCGGTGAACAGTCGCACATGCACCGCTTCTATCCGGATGACGACCGCTTCCTGGTCCAGTTCCAGGGCGGGGACGGCGTTGAGGACGAGCGGGTCGACGAGATCATGCTCTGGTATTTCTACGACGTGCAATATCCGTCCGGCACAGGCGAATGGAACCAGATGAAAGAGGCCATTCGTCAAACAAGCTACAATCTGCCCACCGAAGACGGCCTGCAACGTTTCGACCGCGCCTGGTTCGACACCTCCTCATCACCGGAAGACCCGATGACCTACTGGGAGGAAGTCTGCGACACGCGCGAAGGCGGCGGCCGGCGCAAGATATTCCAGACAGCCATGCTGTTTGCCCGTACGCTGAAGGACGGGCGGGACGAAATGCTGCTGGTCAACATGGAAGAAGCGGACAGCGGAGAGAAAAGCATTGCCTTCATGGTCGGCTTTCCGCTCGAACGGCACAATTTTTCAGTCTAATTCACATCCGGGGAGACAATCATGGACGTTCTGCTGGCATCCCTTTCAGGCATCATTCCCTTCGCGCTCTATTTTGCAGCGGCCATCGCCATGCTGCTGATCTTCATTAAGATCTACATGATCATGACGCCTCATGACGAAATGGCCCTGATCAAGGAAAACAATGTCGCCGCCTCTCTTGTGCTCAGCGGCGCCTTTCTCGGCTTCTCCCTGCCGCTGGCCAGCGCGGCGGCCAACTCGCTCAGCATCGTCGACTTCATCGTCTGGGGCATCATTGCCTGCATCGCGCAGCTGATCGTCTACCAGATCTTCCGCCGCTTCTATCCCAAGATCACCAGCCGGATCGAAAGCGGCGAGATGGCGATCAGCACCAAGCTTGCGACCATCTCCGTGACGGTCGGTCTGCTCAACGCCGCCTGCATCACCTATTGACGGACCACTCGCTCGAAGAACCGCGATTTAGATCAGACCTTTGAGAGGTCGGGAGAAATTTCATGAAACGCTCCAAATCGATCAAGCTGGTGGTCATGGCAACGACATCGGTGTCCCTGGCCGGCTGTTCCCAGGAACCGGACCTGGAGGGCCAGGTCTACCGCACGGAAGCCGAGTGCGTTGCCGGCAACTTCGTGCCCGACGTGGTCTGCGCCGAGGCGCTCGCCGTCGGCAAGGACATCCATGAGAAAACCGGACCGCGCTACAACACCGTCAATCTGTGTGTCGACCAGCACGGCAACAATGTCTGCCTTTACGACACGTCGAATGAGGGCTCGTATTACACGCCGACACCTGTCGGCTATTTCCTGACCGGTGCCCTTGCCGGCGGCGTGACCAGCCAGCTTCTGCGCGACAACGTCCGCCCGGTCTATTCGGAGCGCGGCAGCCGTCGCTACTACACGTCCCACGGCTACTTTGTCGGAAATTACGGCGGCACCAGCTGGCGCACCTACAATGATGCGGTCAAGACCACGCCCAAACCCGCCAAGGTGCAGACCCGGACCTCCGTTGCCTCACGCGGCGGTTTCGGCGCAAGGTCGAGCTCCGGTTTCCGGGGCGGCTGACACCCGGCACATCCATGCGGCAAGCCGAAACTCACCATTTGAGGTGAACCGCTGACGGGTTCCCTTGCGTATCAGGCGCAGCAACGGGAGCCCGTCACATGAAACGCATTGCAGCCGCATTATTCGGATTGGCCGTTCCCCTGGGAACGGTGCAGGCAGAAGCCGCACCGGGCACAAGGACCAGTGCGCATGACTTCAGCTTCCAGATGCCGCATGGCAATCCACTGACGCTCAAGGAGTTCGAGGGCAAGGCGGTGCTGGTTGTCAACACGGCGACCGAATGCGGTTTCAGCGGTCAATTGTCCGGGCTGCAGCAACTTCAGGAAACCTATGGCGACAAGGGCCTCGTGGTGCTCGGCGTGCCGTCCAATGATTTTGGCGGCCAGGAACCACGCGATGACGGTGAAATTGCAAAATTCTGCGAAGCCCGTTACGGCGCGACGTTCCCCATGACCGCCAAGACATCGGTCAAGGGCCGGAACGCGCATCCCTTTTACCAATGGGCCGCCGAAATGCTCGGCCCGGCTGCTCGGCCCTACTGGAACTTCCACAAGTACCTGATCGGCCCGGACGGCAGCATCGTTGCCTGGTTTGCGACGCCGACCTCGCCAACCTCGAACAGGATCACAAGCGAGATCGAGACCGTACTGGGAAGCCTCACCGACAGTTGAGCCGGCCAACGGTCCGGGGAAGATTAGCTGTCGAGGACGGCTTCAAATCCCTCGAACTGCGGATGACCGAAATACATGCCCTTGTTGTCACCGGCGTTCTTGTGGGCCTGGCGAAAATGCTCGGATTTTGTCCAGTTGACGAAATCGTCGCGGCTCGCCCAGATCGTGTGCGACGCGTAGAGCGTGGTGCCGTTGTCTTCGTCCTGCGGTCCCTTCATCAGGTGAAAGCTCTTGAAGCCCGGCACATCTTCCAGCCTGGTGTCGCGATCGCGCCAGACGGTTTCAAAAGCCTCTTCCTGGCCGTTCTTGATGGTGAACCGGTTCATCGCAAGGAACATGTTTTCTGGACTCCGTTTCTGTGGCGATCGATTTGAGGGTCATCGGTCATATAAGTTGATTATTAGATTCAGGTATTTTGCGTTTCAAGCCGAAAACCGTCTTTCATGCGATCGAACGCCGGGTGCCAAGAGACCTTCCGCCAGCTCTCCTTGAGCCACGTCAACGCCTGTCCACGCAAGCGCGCCTACGCTCCTACGATATCATCCTTGAACGACAGGAGCCGGATATGGCCGTCACCGACTGGGAAGCCTTCGTCACACAGACCGATCAACGCATGGGGGAAGTCCGAAAGGGCATTCCGGAGGTTGCCAAGGGTTTTGGAGCACTGGCCAAGGCAGCAACGGCACCCGGAGCGCTTGTCGCCAAGACCAAGGAACTGATCGCGCTGGCCATCGGCATCACGGCACGGTGTGACGGCTGCCTTGCCTATCATGCAAGGGCTGCCGCCCGGCTTGGCGCCAGCCGCGACGAGATCCTCGAGGTGATCGGCGTCTCGGTCTATATGGGTGGCGGGCCGTCCATGATCTACGGGGCCGAGGCTCTTGCGGCCTATGACGGGCTGGGCGACGACGGCTGATGCCACTCAACCGGTTCGATCCAGCTTCTCCTGCGACATCAGCCGGCTGATCTCGGCATCGGGAATGGCCTCATCCGCATAGGCAAACGTGCCGCTTGTCCTGACTTCGGTTGCTGCGCGGAGCAGCGCCCCGACAGCGGCCCGTGCGAAGGAGCCCCCGACACTGATCCTGCACACGCCGGCGGCGGCCAGGTCGGCCACCGTGTAGCGCGGCCCAGTCAGCCCCATGACCACGTTGACCGGTTTGTCCACGGCATCGCAAACCGTGCGGATCGCGTTCAGGCCCGGAAGGCCCGGCGCATAAAGCACATCGGCGCCCGCTTCCGAGAAAGCCTGCAACCGCCGGATTGTGTCGTCGAGGTCGGGACGCTGCCAGAGGAAGTTCTCCGCACGAGCCGTCAGGAGAAACGGCAGTTCCCGCGCAGCTTCAGCCGCAGCCTGGACCCGTTCAACCGCAAGGTTGAACGGGTGGATCGGTGCCTCCGGGTCGCCGGTCGCGTCCTCGATGGAGCCGCCAACGAGGCCGGCCGCCGACGCCCGGCGTATGGTTTCGGCACAAGTCTCCGGTTCGGGTCCGAAGCCGTCCTCCAGATCGGCAATCACCGGAAGAGACGTCGCTGCGACAATCTCGGCTGCATTGTCGAGGATTTCCTGCCGGGACAAGCTGGCAAAGGAGTCCCGCTTGCCTTTGGAGATTGCATAGCCGGCGCTGGTGGTGGCAAGCGCTTCAAATCCCAGACTGGTGAGCAGCCTTGCAGACCCGGCATCCCAGGGATTGGGGATCACAAAGGCTTCGTCCCGCTGATGCAACGCTTTCAGGCGCTCAAACTTCTCGATCTGCTGCGACACGACACCCTCCCATTACTGTCTCTGCTGGACATAGGGATAAATGCGGGCGCTTGTAACCCTTGTGCGTGGCAGGTGCGAGGCAGCAGTCGTTTAAGCCGTGTTTTCTGTAAGAGCTTCTGCAAGTGCCTCGCAAGGAGCGCTGGTTGCCGTCTGACCGCGCACCAGGATGATGTCGAGCGCCTCGACCTCGGGTAATCCCTGTTCCCTTCCAAGCCGCATCACAGACGTCGGCACGGCCATCTGAACAACGGAGGCCACTGCAAGATCCGCTTCGACCAGGGTGACAAGCGCCGAATGGCTGAAGTTGGAATAGGCGGACCGATAACTTCGACCGCTGCGATTGAGCGCGGCCAAAGTCTCCGTGCGCACCTGACTGCCGGGTTCATAGAGCGCGACAGGCAAGGGTGTGCGCTCCAGGGCCTGACCTTCCCTTGATCCGATCCAGACCATTGGTTCGCGCCGGATCAGGCGCCCTTCCGTGCCTCCCGTGCGCGTGACGATCGCCATGTCGATCTCTCCCGCCTGGACCTCCGGCAGGAGCGCCGTCGACTGGGCACAGACCACGTTGAGTTCGACACGCGGAAACAGCGCCGCGAACCGCTTCAGGACGACCGGCAACATGGCCGAGATATAGTCATCCGGCGCGCCAATGGTGACCTTGCCTTCCATCTCCGGCCGGCTGAAGGCGGCGGCTGCCTCGTCATGCAATCGCAGGATCCGCCTTGCATAGCCTTCCAGTTCCTCGCCGGCCCGGGTCAGCGCCAGGTTGCGCGTGTCCCTGACAAACAGACGCTTGCCGATCCGCTCTTCCAGCCGCTGGATCTGCATGGAAACGGTCGCCGGAGACTTGTGCACACGCGTCGCCGCCCGTGAGAAGCTCATGGCATCAACACAGGCCAGAAAGGTGCGAAGAAGCGTGTGATCAAGCTGCATTTCTTCAAAATTCCTGAATAGTTTGTTCAAACTATATTGCTTGCTCGAACAATAAAAGTCCTTCCAATCTGGCTGCAGCAAAGAGGTTTCCGCCATCACCGGCAGAGCATGCCGCATTCCCGCCAGCGCAGGACAGGATCCATGACAAGACAGACAGAAGGCATACTCGGGGTGGTCTTTGCCCAGACCCTGCTCGGCACGCTTGGCCTGTGCGTTCTGGAAAGCGGTGCAGGTCCCGTCAGCGTCGCCTTCTATCGCTGCCTGATCGGAGGGCTGGCCCTTGCCCTTTTCTGCCTCTGGCGCGGCGACCTTGAGCGCCTCTCTGCAGTATCGGGGAAGGCGCTGGTCCTGGCGGTGGCAAGCGGTGTGCTGATGGCCGGGAACTGGGTGTTGTTTTTCGAAGGCATCCGGCGGACCGGCATCGCGGTCGCCACCATCACCTTTCACATCCAGCCGTTTCTGGTGGTCGGCCTCGGAGCGCTCCTGTTCAAGGAACGCCTCCATGCGGTCACACTGTTCTGGATCGGACTGGCGCTCGTCGGCCTGACCCTTGCCAGCGGACTGACCGGGGCGAGTGTCAACATTGAAACGTCCTACCTTCTCGGCCTCGGCGCGACATTCGCCGCTGCCCTTCTTTATGCCGGCGTGACGGTCATCGCCAAGGGTCTCACCGGTCTGTCGGCGCCCCAGCTGGCCGCAATCCAGTTTCTGACCGGCGCGGCGATGCTGATTTTCTTTTCACCTGCCGCCCCTACGTCCCTTGCTACTAACCAGTGGATCTGGCTGGCCATCATCGGCCTGGTCCATACGGGGGGCGTTTACGTCGTGCTCTACAAGGCGCTGCCGAAGCTGACCACCCCGGTGATCGCGGTGCTTCTGTTTCTCTACCCGGCCAGCGCAATCGCCGTCGACGCTGCCGCTTACGGACGGCTGGTCAGCATCGTTCAGATGGCCGGACTTGCCCTCATCATACTGGCCAGTCTCGCAGTGACGTTGAACTGGGGCAGACCGTCACGCCCGAACCTGAGATCCCAGGTCGCTAAAATTTTAGGGGCGCAACAGGAAAATCCGGAAAAAATCAACACACACGCATAAATTCATCGGTTCTTTTCACCATGCCCTTGCAATTCAAGGTTAGTATCTGTACAATAAATACACTCCATAATGCGAGTTAATTTATATAAAAACTATAGCTATCACTTTTTATTATTATAAAGTTTTCCCCCTTAGCCTCAAAGCACTTCAGTAACCTTGAGGCACAAACCAATGACGTTCCGCATCAGTCAGGCGTTCGCGAGGTGCCAGCGCGGCACGATTGCGGTCTACACCGCGTTGCTTATGCCGGTCGCCATTGGTGGGTTTGGATTGGGCGCAGAAGCGTCTTTCTGGTACTTCCAACAAAGAAAAATTCAGAATGCGGCGGATGTCGCAGCTTATGCAGCTGCCACGCAGCTCAGACTGAACAGAAGTGAAGAAAGCCTCTCCGACGCCGCCCTCGCAGCAGCTGTCAAAACCGGATACAGCACGTCCCTCGGAAACCTGACCTTCAGCTGGCCTCCCGGCTCAGGGTCTTTCGCGGGGGACGGCAATGCCGTCGAAATTGCCCTGACCGAAAATCATCCGAGGCTTTTCACCTCGCTTTTCACGTCTGGAACAATCTCTTTGTCCGGCCGCGCCGTTGCACAGCTCAGACAGGGGTTTCCAACCTGCATTCTGTCCCTCGACCAGACCAGCTCGGGCGCAATCACGTTTACCGGCTCCTCAGACGCCACCCTGGAAGGTTGCAATGTTCACGCAAATTCGACCTCCGACCAGTCGGTGCTTGTGACCGGCAACGGGAAGGTCGACACCCCTTGCGTCTCGGCCGTGGGCGAAGTCAGTGCAACGAGCGGACTGAGCATGAGTGAATGCGTGGCCCCGATCGAATATGCCGAAGCGATCGAAGACCCGTTTTCCGATATTCCCGCTCCCGACACGAACATCCCCTGTGAACCTGAAAACGTGTTCGGAGGCCCTCCAAGCGCCAGTTACACGATCTCCGAGGGCCGATATTGCGGTGGTCTCGAGATCAGGCGGCAGGTCACGATGACACCGGGCGTCTACATTGTCGACGGAGGAACGCTCAAGTTGACGTCGTTCAGCAACCTTACCGGTTCCGGCGTCACTCTCTACCTGACCAATGGTGCATCCGTAAGCATGGCAGGTACCGCGAATGTCGTCCTGAGCGCTCCAGACTCCGGCACCTATCAGGGCATATTGATATTCGTCGACAGGGAAACATCCGACACGACGCATATCTTCAACGGCTCTTCTTCATCGTCTCTTGACGGCGCAATCTATGCGGCTTCCGGGCATATCAAGTTTGCCGGCAACAGCAGCGCCGGCGGCGGCTGCACCCAAATCGTCGCAAACACCGTCGAGATCACCGGGGATGCCGGCATCGGCAGCGACTGCAGCCCGATGGGTTTCAACGAAATTCTCAACTCGCAGCTCGTCCAGCTGGTCGAATAGGGCGCTTGCGATGAAGGACCTCCTACCCCCAAGTCTGTCCCTGCTGATCTCCGATCTGCGCGCGGTTGCCGCGGTGGAAATGGCCCTGGTCGCTCCGTTTCTGATCTTCGGCCTGCTGATGATGCTCGATATTGGCATGGCGGTTCGAGAAGGTCTCAATCTCGATCACAGCACCCGGGTCGGCGCACAGGCGGTGATGTCGAACATCAACGAGGCCAACGATATCTCGAACCTGATTCTGGCCTCGGCAAACGAGCCGGACAAAGTCACGATCGCGGTGGAGAAAACCTGTAGCTGCGACGGGTTGGCTGTTGATTGCGCGAACTGGTGTTCGGCCAAGGAACCGCCTTCGGTCTTTCTCAACATCAGTGCGGTCAAGCTGCACAAGGGCTTTCTTCTTCCACCCTTCAATCTGGAGTCGGAGACACATGTCCAGATCCGTTAGGCGCCTGTCAGGCCTGCGCGTCCGGCGACGACTGCTCCAGGACCGGAGCGGTGCGACAGCCGTGGAACTGTCGCTCGTTTTGCCGTTCTTTCTGATGATCTTTCTCGCGATTGTCGAGATTGGCCAGGCGCTTCAGACCTGGAACGAAGTTCACCACGCACTTGGCCGCGCCATCCGGCTGGTCAACATTGATGCGTCAACCACGCCGAGCGAAATCAACGAGGCAATGCGCGCCTACCTGACCGGTGTGGACGCCGACACCCTCACCGTAACGGCGGAACAGGTGACCACGTCAGGAATTGATCACATCAAGATTTCCGTCGGCATCCCGTTTGATATCGTTCTGCCCTTTGCCGACATCTCGACGATCAACATCCATGTCGACAGGACAACGCCGATCCTGAGTGCAACCAGATAGATCCTTGCAAGTTTAGGGACGCAGGAGACCCATATGCTGAAACAGCCCGATATCGAGGAAACCACCGGTTTCTGGAACGACGTTGATCCGGAAGTTGTCGTCGATCTGAACAACTATCAGAAAGACGCCATACTGGATGCGGTCCGGCGTCGCGGGAACCACCAGCACGCGGCAGATATTCGGCTCAGTCTTTTTGGCTATTTTCTGGTGGTCCTGTTCGGGCGCGAACGCCGAAGCTCCGACAGGCTCAAGCGCGAACGTGCGCGTCGACCGGTCATGACCTTCAACAACCTGCTGTTGATTGCAGTCCTTTGGGGCTCTTTGATCTACACGCTCTATTCGCTGCTGCCGCGGGCCATCGAAGCCATTTTGAAGCTGCTTTTCTGACTCGCGAAAAGACGGTAACGCGATCACACCGGGACGGCTTAGATCAGGAGAGTATGAACGGTTTGAGCGTTCGTTCCCCTATCTGCCTCGGGTCGTGCCACGCTGCACGAGGCTGATATCACATTCACGGATCTGTTGCGGCAGGTCGGGGTTTTCCAGTCGCTGCATCAAGAGATCCAGGGTGATCTCGCAAAGTGCCTTGCGGCTTTGCAGGATAGTGGTGAGATCGTAGGCCTTCCAGGACGCCTGAGCGATGTCATCATACCCGATGACCTGAATGTCCTCCGGCACACGCAGGCCATGTTCATGGCGCAGGCCATCCAGAACGCCGAGTGCCAGATAATCCGCGGTGCAAAAGATGCCGTCTATCTCCGATTTCACCCTGTTGACGAACTCAGCCGCGGCAAGCCCACCGTCATAAGACTGGGTGCCGCAGGCGATCCGGGTCACCGCTACACCGCCAGCATTGGCGGCCTGTTCAAAGGACAGTGCCCGGCCATTGATGGAATAGGAGGAGTTTTCGGGCGTCACGACCGCGAGCTTCTTGCAGCCGCAGAACACGAGGTGGTCATAGGCCATACGGCCGCCAGCTTCGAAGGCCGTGACCACCCGGTCGACCGGCGCACCGGGGTCCCGTTTGTTGACGACCACAAGCGGCACACCGTTGTCGAGACATTCCCGGCAGATCGATTCCGGTGGCGTATCGGAGGTGACGATCACGCCTGCGACGCTGTATTGCAATAGCGAGCCGATCAGATCGGCGACATCGGCAGACGGTTCTCCCCGGATCAGGATTGGCCGGAAACCGCGCTCCAGAAGACCCTGTGTCAGGAGATCGATCTGCTCGGCCCGGAAGGGATTGTCGAGATCGGCGGCCACCACGCCGACCAGATCCGATTTCTGCTTGTGGAGCGAGCGTGCCAGTACGTTGACGCGGTAGCCAAGTTCACGCGCAGCAGCAATCACCTTGTCCCGCGTTTCCTTGGAGACGCTGGCCCCGTCAGTGAAGGTCCGGGACACGGCAGACCTTGAAACTCCCGCCAGCCTGGCAACGTCAAATGAATTGACTGTTTTTTTGGGCCCAGTGGCGTCAGACATCCTGTTTCCTTCTTGGGGTCGTCAAGCCCCTGGTTTCCTTGCTGCCAACTGACGCGCAACCCGGAACGGTTCGTTGACGTTAAAGAGGTCCGGTTCAAGCAGCAACAACCGGTCGATCTCTTCCGGATCATGTCCCATGTAGGCAATCATAACCTTGCGGCCGGCGCGGCGAACCTTCACGATTTCGTCTGCGTTTGCGTTTTTCGCATTGAATTCGATGATGTCCGCATCAAAGGTGGTGAGGCAGTCCTGCAGGCTGTCAAAATCTTCCGGCCGCGCCATCAACCGCGCTTCCGGAAAGGCATACCGGATCTCGCGAAGACAATCCTGTTTCCAGGACCAGAAAAAGACGTTTTCCGGTGCAAGCTGCTTCAGAACAGTCTCGGCCGTGCGGATCGGATCCGCCTGCTTGAGTTCGACATAGAGCCTGCCGCCCCTTTTTGCGGCAAGACCTGTCACCTCGTCGAGCGACGGGAGGCTGGTCCCCTTAAAAAACGCATCGAACCAGGATCCCGCATCAAGGGTGCGGAGCTCTTTCAAGGTCTTTTTGGAGACCGGACCGGCTCGGTTTGTCGTCCGGGTCAAATCGCCGTCGTGCAGAACCACCAGATGTCCATCGGACGTCTCGCGCACATCGATCTCGACATAGTCGAAGCCGGCCGACCAGGCCGCCGTCGCTGCCGGTAGCGTATTTTCCGGCGCAATCTTGCAGGCGCCTCGATGGCAGACGATTTCCGGATGGTTTGGCCGCGGGGACCGGTACCGGCTGACCATTTCCGGTTGGTCGGAACAGATACCAAGGACCGGCAACCCAACCAAGGCGTCGACAACCTCGGGGCGCTCTTCATGCCAGGTGACCACCGGCAGTCCGCGTTTGCCTGCCTCGTCAAAAAACAGTTTGTCCAGAAGCTTGTCCGGCCGGTCGCCAGCCCGCTCCCAACAGGGATGGATGATCTCCGCCCCGCACGCGTCCGCGATTGCGAAAGGGTCCCTGTTCAGGCCGACCAGGATCGACACCGGATAGGGAGAACCGCGCTCCAGCAGCTCAGCACAATAGTCGGGTGTGTTCGCCCCGACGATGCATTTCGCAATCCCGTGCCCTTGAAGGATGTCGATCGCCTTTGTGGCCGCATCCGCTTCCTTGGCATCCAGATAAATTCCGGCGCCAAGAGACGCAGCCAAGGAGGCGACTTCGACAAAGAGCGGGACAGACCGCCCTGCGGCCGACGTGAGATCCTGCAGCTCGCGAGCGGTGAGCTCCGAGACCGGTCGGTTGACATTGCAGGCCTTCTTGAGGTCGGCGTCGTGGAACGCAACCGGGATCCCGTCTGCCGTCAGGCGAACGTCCACTTCCCACATGTCAGCGCCAAGCTCATGGGCAACTTGAAAAGCCCGCAAGGTGTTGTCAAACGCATAGGCGCTCGCCCCACGGTGGGCGATGGAAAGGGGCGGTCCCTCATGTGCCTTGACCCAGTCTCGGTCCGATGGTGCCCTGGTCATGCAAACACCATCAAAGCCGGGCGCCATCCGGACCGAAGGCAAGGATGCGATCCTGTGCAATGCCCCAGGTGACCTCCTCCCCCATCTGAAAACCGCCGCCCTGGGATTGGATCGACCGCAGCACGGCACCGTTTTCCAGCGTCACGTCGTAAAGCTCTTCCCTGCCTTGCGTTTCAACAAAGCTGATCTTGCCCGTCACTTTCAGATCATTGCCGGGCTGGAAGAATTCGGGCCGGATGCCGAAGCGCATTGGCGCCCCATTGTCCGGCAGCCGGATGCTGGACGGCACCGGAAGCGTGATTTCTGAATTGGCCAGACGGAACGTCTCGCCCTGGACCGAGCCCTCCAGAAAGGCGATCGGCGGGTTGCCGAGAAAACCGGCGACAAAATCGGATGCCGGGTTTTCATACATGTCACGCGGGGCGGAGAGCTGAACGATCCTGCCCTTGTCCATGATCGCGATCCGGTCGCACATGGACATCGCCTCGACCTGGTCATGGGTCACCAGCACGGCGGTGATGCCGGTCGCCAGCTGAATGCGGCGGATCTCGGAGCGCATCTCGAGACGCAGCTTGGCATCGAGATTGGCAAGCGGCTCGTCGAGCAGGAGAATGTCCGGCTTGCGCACCAGCGCCCGGGCAAGCGCGACGCGCTGCTGCTGACCGCCGGAAAGCTGGGCCGGCTTGCGCTTCAAGAGTTCGCCGATATGCACCAGCCCGGCGATCTCCTCGACCTGCCGCTCGATCTCGGCGCGGCTGTCCTTGCGCACCTTCAGCGGGAAGGCAATGTTGTCGAAGACATTCATATGCGGGTAGAGCGCATAATTCTGGAAGACGACGCCGACATTGCGCTTCTGGGAAGAGAGCGTGGTGACGTCCTTGTCGCCAAACAGCAGGCGTCCACCATTCATGCGGTGAATGCCGCAAATCGCGAACAGTGTTGTCGACTTGCCGCAGCCGGACGGGCCGAGAAGGGCCATCATCTCGCCGCTCTTGATCTCCAGCGACATGTCCTTGATGACGGTGGTGTCGCCGAAGGTCTTGGTGAAGTTTTCGATGGAAATACGCATCAGCCCTTCGTGCCTCCGCCATAGATGTTCATGAGCTTCTTGTTGAAGATCAGGTAGATGAGAATGACCGGCAGCGCATAGAAAACGCCGACCGTCTTGAAGAGATTGAAGTCCGGCTTGACGTCGTCGATGATCAGGTTCTGCAGGTAAACGCCAAGCACCTGGGCATTGGCGCCGGGCGCCAGGATCTGGGGCAGGAGGAACTCGCTCCAACCGGACAGAAACGCAAAGATGCCGAGGGCGGTCAGACCGGGCTGGACCTGCGGCAGCACCAGCTTCCACCAGACGGTGAAGCGGCTGGCACCGTCCTGAAGCCCGGCCATCTCGATCTCCCAGGGCACGTTGTCGTAGAACCCTTTCATGATCCAGATGCCGAACGGCAGCTCGAGCGCCGCCTTGACCAGGATCACCCCGACAAGCGTGTCGTAAAGGCCGATCATCTGCAGGATCAGGAAGATGGCGATGATCAGGGTGATCGTCGGGAAGGCGTGCAGGATGATAAGGCCGGCCAGGAACATGCCGCGAAAGGGCATGTTGAGGCGTGAAAGCGCATAACCGGACGTCAGCGACACCGACAGGACCAGAAGCGTTGACGCGCAGGCGAAGATGAACGTGTTGAGTGTGACGGGCCAGACAGACGCCCGGCCCGTGCCCGGCGCATCCCACAGGAAACGCCAGTGCTCCAGGGAGAAGTCGGTCGGGATCAGCGAGCCGGCCGGACTGACCGTGACCGTGTCCAGAACCAGGTAGACATACATGATCACCAGCGGCGTCGATGTCAGGCCAAGCGCCAGGAGGATCGGCCAGGTCTTGAAATTGTTGCTCATGGCGGTTCCTAGTTCTCGATCCGCGGTTTGCTGATCATCGTCTTGAAATCGAACAGGCGGAGATAGAGCAGCGAAGCGATAATCCCGATCGCCACCAGCACCATGGCCAATGCTGCGCCATAGCCGTATTCCAGATTGCCGCCATAATTGTTGAGCGCGATCGAGAAAGCGTAGAACGCCCAGACGCTTGTCGCGCTGCCAGGCCCACCGTCGGTCGACAGATAGATGTATTCAAACGAAGTCAGCAGCGAGAGCGTCTGGTAGGCGGTCGTGAAGAGGATCGGCCAGCGCAGCTGAGGCAGAATGATGTACCAGACCTGCTGCATCCGGCTGGCGCCATCGACCTCGCTGGCATAGAGCATGGAAGACGGGATCGCCCGGATCGCACTGGAGAACAGGATCATGCCCATGGATGCCCCGACAAAGCCGTTGATCAGGATCACCACGATCCAGGCGTGATAGGCGGTGTCGAGCATCAGGTTGCGTGCCGGCACACCAAAGAAACTCAGAAGGGTCGACAGGAAGCCCGTGTCCCAGGTGAGCCACTTCCACATCAGCACATAAAGCACCGGTGGCAGAATGCGCGGCAGGAACCAGATGGTGCGGAAGGCGGCCGCCTGTCCCGATGGCAGATAGAAAGTCGCAATCGCCAGGAAAAGCCCAAAGCCGATGTTGAAGGCCAGGGTGAAGCCGACATAGATCGCCGTGTTGGTGGCGGCGCGGTATGTCGACGGCAGCGACGCCATCCTGTCGTAATTCTCGTTGGTCCAAACCCAGCCCGTATAGGCTTCGCGTGTGATTTCCGCGCGTTGTTCCGGGCTCAAGGACAGGCCCAACTCATCCAGGTTCTCAAGAAACACCGTTTCACTGTCAAAGCGGGTGTTGAGCAGCGAGCGTTTGAAGAGATCGGCGGCCTTTTTCAGGTCGCGGGTCGAGCGCGGGCGGGATTTCAGCTTTTTCAGGTCCCGCTCCAGGCTGCGGCGGCCATCATAAGTCCTGCCGGAATAGGCCTTGGCGATTTCGCTCGCAAAAGCCTTGCCATAGTCCCTTTCAACGGCCGCCAGTCCGGCGTCGTCAATCTTGAAGAGGTCGGCCTCGAGCCGATTGACTGCTTTTTCGTCAAATCCGGACTGCTTCAGATCCCGCACCATCTCGGGCGTGACCTCGTAAGCGCCACCGGTGATGCCGGTGGCGGTGCTCATGGAGGTGAAGGAAAACACCCCGGTCAGGATCACCGGCATCAGGAAAAACAGGATGGAAAGGATCAGCGCCGGTGCCATGAAACACAGGCCGAACAAGTCTGCGCGCCGCATCATTTGCCTCTTGGAAAGAAAATGGCCGGACAGCTAGGGAGTGAGCGCTGTCCGGCCAAGGTGGTCCGCTTAGCGAACGATCAGGTCGTCGCCGAGAGTCGCTTTCATCTCAGCTTCCACTTCAGCCACGGCTTCCGCAGGGGTCTTGGTACCGGTCCAGGCGGTTTCCAGGCCCTTGAACATCAGTTCGGAGAACTGGCCGTACTTGATATGGTTCGGCTGGGCGTTGGCATGCGGCAGCAGGCGCTCGGTGGCTTCGGCCGCCCAACGGTCGTTTGCATAGAACTCGATGTTCGACTGTTCCCTGGAAATGCCAAGGTGGGCCGACTTGATCGCATGCAGGGAGTTGATGCGCGGCTCGGAAGCGATCTTGATCAGCTGGGCAGCGATCTCGACGGCTTCTTCATCCTGCTGCTGGGTCAGGAGATAGGCCAGCGGGTGCGTGATGGTGTTGGCACGGCCGTTTTCATTGCCGGCCGGGATCAGCGTGAACTGGATGTTGCCGAAGAAATCGTCCAGGCCTTCCTTGCCGGTGTAACGGGCATAGTGCCAGGTGCCACCATGCCACAGAGCCGCCTTGCCGGAAGCCACTTCGGAATACCACTGGGCCCAGTCCGTGCCGATGTGGTTCTTGCGGGTGACGCCGGCTTCAACGGCATCGACGAAGAACTGGTAGAAATCGGTCATGGCCTTTTTGTCGAGAACCAGCTTGCCGGTCTCGCTGTCGATCAGTTCACCACCGAAAGACTGGTAGAACTGGGCATAGTCCGGGCCGTTGGAAACGCGCGGATAGAAGCCGTAGCCCTGTTCCACCAGTTCCATGTCGACGGCCTTCTTGGCGTCTTCCAGAACGTTGGCGAGCGTGTATTCACCCGCTGCAACCTTGGCCGGCAGCGCGTCGATCTCTTCGTCGGAATAACCGATCTTCTTCATGGTGTCTTTCCAGAAGAAGAACGGACGGCTTTCCGCGTCCTGCGGCAGGCCGACGACCTGACCGTTGTAGGACGTGATCTCAACGAGGTTTTCGTAGAGGTTGTTGAGAGGCCAGGCGTCGAGATCGACATAGTCCTCGACCGGCACGATCAGACCGGCAGAGCTCCACGGTGCAATATCGAGGTGGCTGGTGACAACAATGTTCGGTGCCGTGCCGGCTTCGGCGGCCAGGGTAACGGCCTGCTTGAACTCGGCCCAGCCGGCAAAATCGCGTTTGCCTTCCACGGTGATGTTCAGCTCTTCACCGGCCAGCTCGTATTCGCGCTCGAGCATGTCGGCCGCCATGGCGATGGCGTCGATGCGGTAGTGATCGCTGTCGTTGGAGCCGCCGGCCCAAACGGTGATGGTCAGGTCTTTTGCGACGGCTTCGCCGGCAACGGTCGCAGCTGTCAGAGCCAGAACGGCAGCTGCCGTGGACTGGCGCAGTTTGGAAAGAAGAGTGGTCATCTGGTCTCGCCTGCTGTCTGTTCAGCGCCCTCTCCTTCAACGGGATCCAGGCGCGGGTAGGACGTTTGCACACGTGTGCAATGCGCGTTTTACAGAGACGGTGTTACGGCCATGTGACAGCCGAAAATTTTCAATGGAGACCGGACTGACCTGTCTGATCTTCAGGATATCGGCAAATGATGACAGTTTGAGATGGTGCCGGAGCCACAGCGATATCAGTCCAGCCGCGCCTCCAGTTCCCGGCGTTCGAAGGGAACCGTCTTGCCCTCTGCCGTCAGCTGGCAGATGCGTGTCGGGGCACCGGTTTCATCCAGTTCCACAAGCCCGATCCCGGACGCATTCAAGATGCGCTGTCCGTGGGGCGTACCGACAGGTTTGCGTGGAATGACCTTCATGCCGCGGCGCTTGGTGAACCAGTTGAGCGGCGAGCGTGGCGCAAAGGCCCAGCGGTTGCCGAAATCGAGTGTCCGGATCAGTTTTTCCGGCCAGGTGTTCTTGATGCCGGAACTGCAGACCTGCCAGATCTCGGGGCCGTTCGCGAGTTCACCGCTCAGATCCGGCTGCCCGTGGCGCAGTTCAACGTCATAGACGAAGGAATAGTGCACATCGCCAGAAAGGATCACGAAGTGACGTGGCGTGTTGCGGTGACGGAAGACATTCAGGATTGCCCCGGCCGTCCCCGGATGCGCCATCCAGTATTCCGCGTCGACCATCAGCGGCTTGCCGATGACGGTAAAGAACTTCTGGATTGCCTCGATCAGCTTGACGCCGAAGATCGGTGCAGCCGACACCAGCAGAACAGCGTCCTTGCCGCGCAGCTGCGCCTGCAGATCCGTTGCCGCCTCCCAGTCGAGCAGCCCTGAAGGGTAATGAGAATTGCGCTCCGAGCGCCAGCGGCGGGTGCGCGTATCGAGCACGATCAAGGGCGGGTCCGTCGGCCACTGGAAATCCCAGGCCTCGAAGGCCAGAATCGCGTCGATGGCTGCATCGTGGCGGTCGGTACCCGGTGCCTCCAGCGCGTCGCGGACAGGTGCTTCCAGATCAGCCCGGAAACTCTCCGGCCGATTGCCCCAGCCCTGGTTGACCGCATAGGCCAGGATGGCGTTGCCGATCACCCTCTTGGCAAGCGGATGACCATAGGCGGCCTGCTCCCAGGCCAGCGACAGGTTCCAGTCGTCGGTAACGTCGTGATCGTCAAAGATCATCGCCGTCGGCAGATGCGCCATCAGGCGCCTGGCGGCGGGCAGGTCCTCGACAAACGTCTTCAGCGCCTCCGTCTCCTGCGCATACATGGCCTGCTCGTCTTCGCTCAAGCCGTCCGGCATCTGGAATTCGGGCATGTCCGACCAGAGGGCCGGCGACCAGACCAGCAGATACATGGCCAGCATTTCGGCCAGTGTGATCAGGTGGTTGCGGGCATGCTGGGAGGTGAAGATCGGTTTGGCGGTGCCGCCGAAGAGCACGTCGAACACTTTTGCATTCTGGTCGATTTTCGGCAGAAGCCGGTCACGGCGGTACAGCATGTCACCCACTGCGTGCAGGGCATGCCCGGAGGCCGGCAGATCGGTTTCGAGCCCGGCCAGCGTTTCATCGCGCAAGCCGAGCCTCTCGCAGGTTTCGCCGAGGGCCTGCACCATGGGTCCGGCGACATCATCCACATAGACCTGGTCACCGCTCATCACCAGCAGCGAGGGCCAGCCCTCCTCGTTGATCCCCGGCGTGTCCCGGCCCGGCAGCCGGTCCGCCAGATGCCGGTCGGCCGCCACCAACCCGTCACGCGCCTTGGCATGCGGCTTGCGGCAGGATCCGTGCAGCAACGACTTGATGCGCAGCGGCACCATGAAGCCGGGCCTCTCTGCACCGGAATAGGTGAGGTCGGGGGCCCAGACCGTATGGTCCTGCCATCCAGCTTCCGAGTCATCCTCGAACATCAGGTTCAGCCTGTAGCTGATCCAGGTTTCCGGTGGCAGCGGTGTCTCAACGGCGACATCGATCAGGAGATAGTGGAGAGACGCGCCAGCGCTGAGACACGCCAGTTCCTCTGTCCCCGGTTCCAGCACATATTCTTTGGCAGGCCCAGCTTCCGGCTGCAATTCCAACCTGACCCTTGCAGGCGCCCTCACCGCCATCCAGATCGTGACGCGGTCCGAGGTGACCTTGCGCAAAATCGGACCGGCCAGGACCGCGGGCAGACCCGCCTCATGCTGCATGTTCGTCTCCGTCTTTCCTGATCATCTCGCACAGGCGGGAATGGTCGGACACCACCTGATCGGCATATTCGCGGGCGGCATCGACCAGATCTTCGGCCTTGTCCGCAAGTGCGTCGGCCATGACGCGTTCAAAACGCACCGACCGGCGGTCGCCGCGGGAATGCGTGCGGGCCAGCGCCACGCCGCAGGCCTTGGCGTAATCCTTCAAGGCCATTGCAGGCCTGTCGGCTTCCAGCAAATCTTCCGGGTCGACTGTCAACCTGGCGTGATGGCGTGAGCGCACCAGCCAGTGCACACCGTTCCAGACCGCTTCATCCAGCACCAGGTCGGGGCGGCGCATCATGCGGCGCTGGCAATCGACCGTCAGGTGCGCCGGGTTCATCCGGTTGACAGGCGACAGGTTTGCAAAATGGTGGACCAGCGCAGCTTCGCGCTGCTGCTTGATTTCCACCACATGGGTCTCCCGAAACGCTTCGCCATCCGTCTCCCCGGCCGGGCCGACCAGAAAATAGTAGCGCTCGACGCTCAGCGAACCTGTCCCGGCACCAAGGCGGCGAGACACGTCGAGGACCGCATCGTCCAGATATGGACGGAACACGTCTTCCAGTTCATCAGCCAGGGCAGGTTCAACCGGGGCAAGCTTGCTGTTTTCGGGATCGAACCTGAAGCCGCCTCTTGTCCGCACAGCCAGCTTGGCGACCGAGGATTTCTTTTCGAAATGCTTGCCGCCCGGAGCCCGTGCCTTCGCCTTGTCCAGCGGCTTTCTCAGAAAGTGATCCTTGTCGAACCTTTTGACCGCCTTGTCCCGCTTCTCCGGATCCAATGCGGTCTTTTTCAAGGCCTTGCGATAGCACTTCAGAAAGCCTTCGGCCGCCCTGGTGGCGTCCTTCTTCCGTGGCGGTTTCTGAACCTTGAAAACCTCCGCACTGCGATAGCGGCCAGCCCCGAGGCCTTCCAGGTAATCCGCAACCAGGAACAGGGACACACAAAAGCGCGCCAGATCAAATGCTGCATGGCCCTCGGCGGCGTCGTCATAATCGTTGGGAGCCCAGATCACCGTGTCGCCATAGCTGCCTTCCTCTGTCAGGAAGCCGAAATTGGCCAGGTGACAGTCGCCGACAATCCGCGTCAACGGTGCCTGAAGAAGCTGTTCGGGCAGTTTCAGGCTGCCGGCCGCAAGGTCCGCATAGAAGATCTGCGCCGAGCCACGCAGGAACTGAAACGGCGAACCTGCCATCTTCTGGTGCTTGTCGAGGACGGGTTGGGTTTCAGGCGCTGCGCCGTCGACACGCTTCAGTTCCGCGGAAATCAGCTTCTGTCTTTTCTTGTCCGCGCTCATGCCCTGCCTCTATCGCCGCCTTGATGGGAGATCCGGTCCATGCATTGCCGCTTCCTCGTCTTCGGGCACTTTCACATATGACGCTGACCGGGAGCCTGCAACCGGTCGGTTACATTCCGCGACAAACAGCCGGGATTTCGCCACGAAGTACAGTTCACAGAGAATGCGGTGCGACTGTAGCAGCGCATGCTCCGATGGCCCCCTCCCGCGCACGGCTCCGCGCTTTACAATTCTTTACATAGAAGAAGAACGCCAGAAAACGAGACAGCTTATCTCTTCCTTGCAGAAAGGGGCACTTTCCCCAACCCGTCGCCGGCCCTGGCGGATGCCCGGCGACCCAACACAAGGAAGAAATCCATGTCACGCAATACCCAGCCGACCAGAACGCGCCGGCTGATCGCCGGAAGCCTTCTGGCGCTCGGTCTGGCATTCGCACCGACAGCCGTCCTCGCGCAGCCGCGCATGACACCGCCGCCCGTGAAGGAAATGGCCGCCGCGCTCGAATTGTCCGCAGACCAGGAAGTCGCCTTCACGCGAGTTTTCGAGGCCCATATCGCAAAGACCAAAGCCCTGATGGCCAAACACGGCATCGACCCGGATGGCGGGCGTCCGTCCTATCGAACCCGGCGGGCCATGAAAGGCGAGCTGGACCAGAACCGCGATGTGCTCGAGGCCGAGCTCGCCGAATTTCTCACGGCGGACCAGCTTGTCACGCTCAGAGAGATTGGCCCCCGCAACCTCCGGCCGTGAGGTTTCGTTCCGAGACCGGAATTCGGCCCCCTGCGACGATCCGGTCTCCCTTCCGCGACTTCTGCCTTCCTTGGTGCAGGTTGTCGCAAACAACCGAGGAGACAGGACATGTTGCACAAACTGGAGAACAAGCGCTTGAAATCCAACAACAGCAAATTCAGCCGTCTCGCCACCGCCTGCATTGTCAGCACGGGGATCCTGGCCGGCAGCGTTCTGACCGTAAACGGCGCCCCGCAGGTGACCGGCCCAGCCTCTGGGATCCTGAAGGCACAAAGCGCCGTCACTGCCTCGGACGGCTCCGGTCTTGAATTTGTCGGCTGGCGTCGTGGCGGCAAGTTTCAGGACATGAGCGATGAAGACATCGAAAAGCGGGTGTCGCGCTTCGTACAGCATGTCGCGATCGAAATTGATGCAACGCCGGAGCAGATCGACCAGATCGTCGCCATCCTGACGCCTGCGGCCATCGAGATGAAGGCCGTGCAAAAGGATCTCGCGTCGACCGGCAAGGATCTGCACGAACTGATCCTTGCGGAAAATGTCGACCGGTCTGCCGTCGAGGCCTTGCGCGCGGAAAAACTCGCGCTGGCGGACGAAGTCAGCCGGAGACTGACCAGCGTGATGATCGATGTCGCCGAAGTCCTGACGCCGGAGCAGCGCGCCACACTGGATGAAAGGATCGAGGCGTTTCGCGGCAAGCGCTTCGGTTGGCGCCGTCACTAGGCACATCGCGGCTGGCCGATGCGATCACGGGGCAGCCTCTGGACAGCAAAACATTTGAAGCCACCGCCATTTGGCTGTTCAATCGGTCCCGATTGAACAGCCTTTCTTCAGGCCTTGACACAAACAGGACCCATGCCCCAGCAGATTCTCCTGATCGAAGACGACGCCCGGCTCGCCGCGATGGTCCAGGACTATCTCGGCGGGTCCGGCTTTCAGGTGACCGTTGCCGGAACCGGTCAGAAAGGCCTCGACCTGCATCGTCAACGGCAGTTCGACGCCATCCTGCTTGACCTTATGTTGCCGGATTTCGACGGTCTTGATCTCTGCCGAACGATACGGGCGGACAACGCCACGCCCATCGTGATGCTGACGGCCAAGGGCGAACCGATGGATCGCATCATCGGCCTGGAACTGGGGGCGGACGACTACCTGCCCAAACCCTTTGAACCGAGGGAATTGCTCGCCCGGCTCAAGGCCGTCCTCCGGCGCGGCATCACCGAACCGGCACACCGGATCCTGCGCTTCGGCCGCCTGGAAATCGACCCGGATGCCATGGAGGCACGCGTCGGCGACCGGGTCTGCGATCTGACGGCGCACCAGTTCAATCTGCTGGAAATCCTGGCCAACAGGGCTGGCCGCGTATTGAGCCGCGACACCATCATGAATGCGCTGAAGGGCGAGAACCTGGCCTCCTTCGACCGGTCCATCGACGTGCATGTCTCGCGGATCCGGGCGGAAATCGAGGACGACCCGAACAAGCCGCGCCGGCTGATCACCGTACGCGGTGCCGGCTACGTCTTCGCCCGGTCACAGGACTGAGCCAGATGATCCATCCGTTTCGCAAGCTGTTTGCCCCGTTCCTGATGCGACGGCTCTACCTGCAGATCTACGGCGTCATGCTGGCCAGCCTGCTCCTGGTGGTAATCCTGTCTGCCCTCTTGTGGGAGGTGTACGGCCGCGACCGGGTCAACCGCGATGTGCTTGATTCCATCAGCCGCTTTGTGGCACTGACCCTGCCCCCGCCCGGTGCCAGCATTGCCACTCAACAGGCGACAATCGAGCGATTGGGCCAGGATCTCGAGCTGGAACTGAAGATGTTCGACGCGTCCGGCCGCCTGATCGCCAAGTGGGGCGACCCGGACATGCCCGATGACCGGTTCCACGGCCAGACCGGCTGGTTTCGCGCACACGGAGGCCCGGTTGTCGCCCTGTCCCTCCCGGACGGGCGCTGGCTCGTGGCAGATGCGGAACGGCGTCCGGGTGCGGCGCCGGTCGTGAACCTGTTGGCCGCCCTCGCCCTGATCGGTCTTTGTGTCGGTGTCGGCGTCTATCCGGTCGCGCGCCGGCTGACCAAACGCCTGGAACAATTGCAGGAAGGGGTGGAGCGGATCGGTGCCGGCGACCTGAAGGCGCGTGTCGACGTCAAGGGCCTGGATGAGGTGTCGCAGCTGGCACGCAGTTTCAACGCCTCCGCCGACAAGATCGACAAGCTGGTCTCGGCGCATCGCCTGCTCCTGGCAAATGCCAGCCACGAACTGCGCACACCACTGGCCCGCATCAAGCTGGGCCTGGAGATGGAGCAGGACCGGCCGTCTGAAGAGCGTCAGCAGGCCCTGAAACAGGACATTGCCGACCTCAACGCGCTGATCGAGGAGATCCTGATGATGAGCCGGCTGGACGCGGCGATGCCGCTTGACAGCCGTGAGCCGGTCGATCTCCTTGCCTTGATTGCGGAGGAATGCGCCAGGTTCGAGGGCTGCTCCTTTTCCGGAACCGCACCGGAGATCGAGGGCGATCCCCGTCTCCTGCATCGCATGCTCGCCAATCTGCTTGAAAACGGTCTTAAACACGGGATCCAGCCGGTCACAGTGACGCTGAGCTCCTCTGCGAACGTCGTCACGCTGGATGTTTGCGACCAGGGCCCGGGCATATCAATGGCCGAACGCGAGACAGTTTTCCAGCCTTTCTACCGCGGCCCGGATCGACAGAACATTGACGGCTACGGCCTCGGTCTGCCTCTGGTGCGCAAGATCGCACAGGCCCATGGAGGCTGGGCGGATGTCGTTGCTGTTACAGGCGGGAAGACCAGTGTTCGCGTGACCTTGCCATCCAGCCCCTAAGCTCGAAACGCCAGTCAGGGCCTTTGTAATCCTCCAGATCGTGGCGACGGTTTCAGGCTTTTTGCGACAAAAGCAACACGAAGGGATCAATTGTTCCGGCGAGCCCCGCCTCTTCGCCTTCATGGGTGTGCGTGACCTGAAAGCCAGCCGTTTCCAGATGCTCCGTCAACTCGCTGGTTTCATAAAAGACATAGAACCGTCCGAAACGGTCACGCTGTTCTCCGCTGCCCCGCTTCATGCCCAAGTGAAGAACGGCGCCAGGCAGAAGCGCTTCGTGAAGCTGCCTTAAATGCCCCGGCAGCGCAGCACGTGACGCATGCAGCAGGCTGAAATTGACCCACGCGCCATCATAGTGCGCAGATGGCAAGGGATCGCTGAAGGTTGCGCAGCGCGCATTCAGTCCGAATTGCTTGAGCGCAAGAGCCACCATTTCGGGGGAAGCATCCACGGGGTCCGGGTCGAACCCCGCGTCCTGCATATGCGCGGACGCTGTCGCCGGTCCACAGCCCCAGTCGAGAACCCGTGCGCGCTCGGGCAGCAGCGCCATGAATGCCTGCAGGGAGCCGCTTGGACGGCTGCTGGCAAACCGCGCAGCATAGTCACCGGCCTTTTCGTCATAGATGCGGATCGTTTTGCTGTCGGCCATGTGAAAGCGCCCTGTCGTTGATCCGCGCAAACTTCGTCCAAGCTGAAGCGTCTTGTCCAGAAAAGCCCCATTCACTTCTTACCCGTTCGGCGTGCGAGGCTTTCTGATTCTCATCTCACAAGCCAGTGCGGTCCGATGGAAAGGGATCCGTCACGATGCCAACGCCCATTAGTCCTGGCGAAAGGTGGAAAACCGCGTAGACCGGCAACCGCATGAGGACACGCATTCCCAGAGGAGATCAAATCAGAATTGTCGGAAGAGAAGAAATGGTGGAGCCAAGGTCCGCCATAATACATGTCTCATTTAGTGTCATTCAACATTAATGGATTTTGCAAATACCTATTTTCATTTACATATTTCGTATTTCGGATAACGTTCTCATATTAATTGGCCTCCTGAAGCCTCATCAAGTCGCACTCTTCATGATGGTCCAGATGATGGTTTTGATGGAAACGTCCAATCTGCATAGGAAACGGAAATGCTCTCTGACGCCAAAGCGAGAAAGACCAAGCCAAGCGACAAGCCGGTGTCGGACGGAACCATTCGAGGACTCTATCTCTTTCCCGGTAAGTCGGTTGGCAACGCAAAGTGGGTATTCCGGTTCGTGTCACCGGAAACCGGCAAGCGCAGAGATATGGGGCTGGGCAGCTATCCGGCTGTTTCTGTAAAAGACGCGCGGGAAAAGGGATTTCAGGCGCGTCGATTGCTTGAGAACGGCAAGGACCCGCTTAACGAGCGAAAGCGACTTTTGGAAACCGAGCAACGGAAAATGTCTATGCCGACATTTGCCGAAGCTGCGCGCCAAGTGTACCGCGATTTGAGCCCAGGGTTTCGCAATGAAAAACACTCCGGTCAGTGGATCAACACACTCGAGCAGTATGTCTTCCCTTCGATTGGGGCGGTTAAAGTCTCAAACCTAACAGCAGCGGATTTCGCTGCTGCTTTGAAACCGATCTGGTTGGAGAAGGCTGAAACCGCTTCTCGGGTCAAACAACGCTGTGACGTTGTCATGAATTGGTGTGCTGCGCGTGGTTTCATAATTGCGAGCCCGGTCGGCGTTGTCGGTCAACTGTTGCCGAAACAGCCCGGCAAGCGGGAGCGGGTGATCAATCAGCCAGCGGTTCCCTGGCGCGCTGTTCCGGATTTTGTACGAGACGTTTTGCACGCTGGCTTGCAAACTCGATCAAAACTCATGCTTGAAGTTTTGATCCTGACAGCGGCCCGCTCAGGTGAAATCAGACAGATGTCCTGGTCAGAACTGGACCTGCAGAAGGGTATTTGGACCCTGCCAGCTGAGCGCATGAAAGCGAAAATTATTCACCGAGTACCTCTCTCACCCCATTTGATCAGGCTTTTCGGAAGGCTGCGGGAAGAAGCTGACTTGGAGGCGACCAATTTGGTCTTTCCCTCACGCAAAAACACACCAGTTAGCGATATGACCCTGACCAAGTGTCTACGGGATCACAAGGTAGAAAGCGACACTCCGGGGCGCTTGGCCACAGCACATGGGTTCAGGTCGAGTTTCCGAGACTGGGCTTCGGAGAACGGATACCCACGGGATCTGGCTGAAAGAGCCCTTGCCCATACGATTCAAAATGCGACCGAGGCCGCATATCACAGAACCGATCTACTCGAGCAGCGGCGGGACATAATGCTTGCTTGGGAGGAATGGGTGTTAAGCTCAACAGGCAATTCGTCGTGCCTGAGAGCATGATACACCAGCTAACCAAGAAACAGTTTTTGCTCGCGGCGCGCGCTGGAAACGCAATCTAAGGGTGTGCAGATATCGCTATCCGATGTCGATCAAATCAACTGCGGTTCATCCGAGATGAATGCCTGCACCCGAGAGGTTGTTCGCTCTGTTCGAAAGTCGGTGTAGTGACAATAGCTTGAGAACGGTTACCTTGGCAGCATCTCCGTTTTTCAGCCTTGCCACGTTTCCCGGCTAGCCAACTGGATTGCATCTATGAAGGTATCTGCCGCTCTGGGCACTTCACTCTTTTTGTTCTTTAGCGCGCTCACTTTGGCGAAAGGACAAACCCCGATGCCCCCTGATTACGTCGGCAGCCCTTCCTGCACCAGCTGTCATCAGGCAGAGGCGGATGCCTGGGCGACGTCTCACCATGCACAAGCCTGGATGCTTCCCTCAAAAACAACAGTGGACGGCGATTTTGAAAACGCTGAGTTCACGCATCGGGGCCGAACGACCCGTTTCTTTCAAAAGAACGGGGACTATTTCATCGAAACAACCGACATTCGCGATGGACCAAAGGTACTGAAGGTCGTCGGGGTCGGTGGCGTCTATCCCCTGCAGCAATACCTGATCGAAACCGAACCTGGACGCCTGCAATCTCTTGATGTCGCCTGGGATCAGGATCTGAAGACCTGGTACCACATTTACGAGAATCAGGAGCTGAAACCGGAAGACGGCTTTCATTGGAGCGGACCTTACAAGAACTGGAATGCGCGCTGCGCCGAGTGCCATGCGACCGGCTTTCAAAAAAACTACAGTGCCCGGGAGCGCACCTATGCAAGCACACAGGCAGAAGTCGGCGTTGGCTGTGAGGCCTGCCATGGCCCCGGCGCGGCCCATGTTGCCTGGGCGGAAAACCAAGGTGGAGCGGTCAAGAGTCCCTTCCCTGGCCTTGGATCAACCGGCTTGCTGGTGGCGTTTAACGAAGACAATGCCGAAACGGAAATCCAGCAATGTGCCGGATGCCATGCGCGCCGGGAGCCCTTCGAGGACGGCAACCCGCTTCCCGGAACGCCCTTTCATGATGCGTATCGGCTCGCGCTTTTGAGGGACGGTCTATATCACGCTGACGGCCAAATCCTCGATGAGGTCTACGTTTATGGCTCGTTTCTCCAGTCAAAGATGTACGAAAAGGGAGTGCGCTGCTCCGACTGCCATGAGCCGCACAGCGGCGCGCTGCGCGCCCTGGGCAATGCCATTTGCACCCAATGTCATTCCGAGGCCGGCAACACGCGTTTTCCGAGTTTGACGCTGAAGGACTACGACGATCCCTCTCATCACTTTCATGAAACAGGTACTGCTGGCGCACAATGCGTGTCGTGCCACATGATCGAGCGCACCTACATGGGCATCGATGAACGTCGGGATCATTCCTTCCGTGTTCCACGACCCGACCTTTCCGTCAAAATCGGAGCACCGAACGCCTGTACCGATTGCCATAGCGAAAAGACCCCGCAATGGGCGGCATCAGAGCTGCAAACGCGCTTTCCGGGCAGCCCGCACCGCGGTCCTCATTTCGGCGAAACCTTTCAAGCGGCAAGAACAGGCGCCTCCGGCATCGGCCCCAATCTTCTCCAGATTGCAAAACATGAGGGTTTCCCGGCTATCATACGGGCTTCGGCGCTCGACCTCTTGAGCGCGAGTATGGAACCAGGTGTGCCGGACAAAGCTGCATCTCTCCTGGATGACAACAGCCCGATTGTTCGGGCTGCTACCCTGAAACTTCAAGGGGGATTGTCTCCTCAGAGGAAACTCGAACGTGTCCTAAAGGCTCTCAATGACCCTGCAAAGGTCGTCAGGATCGAGGCCGCCCGCCAGCTGCTCGGATTGAGACAGTTCCCACTGCCAAACGATGCCTTGGACAGCGCCCAGTCCGCATCGCAGGAATGGCAGACGTCGCTCGCCAACAAAGCGGATTTTCCCGAAACACATATGGCTATTGGCGGTGCAGGGCTGGCAATGCGCAACTGGCCGGCAGCGATTGCAGCCTTCACTGAAGTCACGGCCCTCGATCCACAATTGATCCAGGCTTGGGTGTTTTTGGTCCGCCTCAATCTTGCGCTTCAAGATCCAGCCGCAGCGCAACTGGCCCTGCAAAAGGCCCTCGTCGCGAACCCGGACGCTCCCGAGCTTCTGGAGCTCAAAGATCGGTTTCCAAAATAGCTGCCGCCTCATTGCGCTGCAGCAGCATGTTCAACGAGGCAAGAGACCCCGGCTGCGTACGTTGCGACGGATGAAGTCGGTCAGCAAACGAATGCGGAGCGGCACAGCCGTGCTTGCGGCATAAACAATGTGCAGGGGAATACTGGGAGGTGTCCAGTCAGGCAGCAACTTGACGAGGCGTCCAGACTTGAGATGCGAAGACATTACCCAGTCCGGCATCATCACCACACCGGCTCCCGCAGCAGCGTATTCGACCAGCGTGTCGCCCTGATCCGCCATCAAAGCGCTTGTGATCGGAACCTCTTTCTCCTCACCCTCGCGCGTGAACCGCCAGGTTTGAGCCGATTTCATCCGGCTGAACGTCACACAGGCATGATTGGACAGATCATCGGGCGTCTCAACCTGTCCGGCCCGGTCCAGATAAGATGGTGCGGCCGCAAGCGACAACGGATTGGAGGACAGCCGTGAAGCAACAAGGGAAGAATCTTCCAGATGCCGGGCCCGGATCGCCAGATCCACACCTTCTCCAACAATGTCGACATGCTGCTCGGTGAGAAAAGAAAGAACTTCAATCCTCGGGTATTCCTGGACGAACTCCGCGACCAGCGGGGCGATGATCAGCCGTGACAGCACGGGAGACAGGGAGAGCCGTACAAGACCTGCCGGGGTCTGGGCATCCGTCCGGATCTGTGTTTCCGCTGCATTCAACGCGTCCAGGATCCGTATGCTGTTTTCATAATAAGTTGCGCCAAGTGCTGTGAGCGTTACCTCCCGCTGATTGCGGCGTAGCAGTTGAACGCCGAGATGGGTCTCCAGGGCCGCAACACGTTTGCTGATCGTTCCCTGGGCCAGGCCCTCAAGTCTTGCAGCCTCAATGAAACTTCTGGTTTGGGCGACGCGCACGAAGGCGCGCATTGCAACAAATTGATCCATATCATGTATTCTATTTTAGAATTCTTGATATTCCAATCACGATATTGGCGCACAACCGCTTTTGTGAGAGGGTCTTCCCAGGCCAACGAGGCAACCAACAACCCGAACCAGAAACGCGCACCTCTCAAGATCACGCATTTGAGGGAACGGGAAAACTGTGGCCGTGTGCAGGCCAAATACAAGGAGATGAGGCAGTGACGGCACTTGCGGAAAAACTCTCTGACTTGTCTGTCCACGTCGGCGATATTGAGGCTCGCATTGCAGCCTTTAGGGGCACTCAGGAGAGGTTTCGGGACCAAAAGGTCAGCGCGTTAAAGTCCGGCGTTCAGGCCCGCATTGAGGACCTCGACACCCGCATTCACAATGCTGGCGATGACATCTCTTCCGTTTGGACCGGCATCAACCAGTCCTTGAAAATCAAAGCCGAACAGATCCAAGCCCTAATCGAGAGCAAGAGACAGGCGACCGATGCGCAGCGGGCCGAACATCGAACTCAGCATTTGGAGCGCAATGCTCTGCTGGCGATCGAATTTGCCGCCCTCGCAATTGAGGAGGCTGAGGTAGCGGTTTCCGAGGCGGTTGATGCCCGCCTGCACGCAAACGCGATCGCGGCCAAACACCAGCCGGATGTTGCGTTCCAACTAAACGCACCGAGCCGAAAGCAACATCAGGTTTGAACCAAAAACTTAAGCCTCCGCGACCTGAGTTCCCGGCGATCAGCCTTCTTCAGGTTCGGAAAGACCTCCCGCTCGCTCAGATGATAGGCAACAAACAAATGAGTCCGCATATCCAGATCATGGCCGCTGAAACCGAGCTGGGAAAACAGGTGTCGTACGACTTTGAGGCGCTTTTTGTTCTCTGCGCGCCAGATGCGGCGAACTTTCGGGTCAATGCGGGCCCATTGCCGAATGGCGACATCGTAAAGCGCAAGGTCAACCTGGTCGACAACATCGGCAATAAGCGCCAGTTGCTCGGCAGGACCCAATCCGGATGCCTCCTGAAGGGCCCTTTGCGGCTCGTGATCCAACTCGATCCAGTGGTCCAGCAGACTGTCCCTGAGATCTCCCAGGTCACGGAAATGATAGTAAAACCCGCTCTTTGCAACGTCGAGGCGGGCGGCAAGCCGCTCAACTCGAACGGCATCAATACCACCCTTCTTAAGCAACTCAAGAGCGGTTTCCAACCACTCCTGCTTGCCAACTCGGCCGAGGTTTTTGATCTGCGTCATTGAAGAGTTGCTAGCCGAATTCGATCATTCAGACAACTAAACGGAACCGTACAGCTGGTGTGGACGGAACCGTACATCTTCTCTAGATTGCACACCAGAGGATCGGAGGAAATCCACCATGAAAAACAGAATTGCAGGCGCCCTTTGGCTGGGAGCCTTGATGGCCTCAGTCACACCTGTTCAGGCTATAGAGCCGGATGGGCCTCAGTTGGCAAACGCCCAGCGCAATGCTGATGCATGGAGCGCAGAGGACGCGGAGATCAGTCAAAAGCTGGCAGCTCTCGAAGAGCGCTTCGGCAAGAAACCGAATATCATTTACATTTTGACAGATGACATCGGCTGGGGGGAAATGGGATGGCAAGGCGGCGGCAAACACCGCGGAACGCCGACACCTGAACTTGATAAAATGGCCTTTGAAGGCATGCGATTCTGGTCAGCCTATGCGGAACCGTCTTGCACCCCGACCCGCATCGCCATCAACACCGGCCGCCATCCTGTCCGCACCGGTCTTCTGTCAGTACTCTGGCCAGGGATGGAAGATGGTCTGTCTCCGGAAGAGGTCACGACTGCCGAACTATTGTCCGAACAAGGTTACAACACAGCCATGTGGGGCAAATGGCATTTGGGCGACCTGGAAGAGCATGCGCCAGAAAACCAGGGTTTTGACTATGCCTATTACGGGCTTTTCAACGGCGCTCCCGACTACTGGCAAGCCTCCTTTGAGGACAAGAGCGGCACCTTCCCGTTTGCCGACTTCCCAGGGTATGAAGCCTACAAGGAGGGCACAGGAATCGACCTGTCAATTGGAGGATATGTAGGCACCAAGGGAGCGGGGCGTAAGCCGATAGAAGGCACTGCAGGCCCCTTGTCACCCGAGCGTCAGGAAGCCTTCGAAAACGAGTCGATTTCGCAGATCACGAAATATGTAAAAGACAATGCGGACGATGAGAATCCCTTCTTCATCTATTGGGCTTCATATGCCCAGCAGATCGCTAACTCTCAGGAATTCCTCGACGCTCCTGGCGTGGACAAGAACAACCGTCAAGCATCCTTCCTGGCAATGCATTCCAAGCATGTTGACGAACTTCTGGAGACACTGAAAGAAGAGGGTATTGCAGAGAACACGCTTGTTGTGTGGATCAGCGACAATGGCCCCATGTATGCTTTCTGGCCGACCTCGGGCTACACGCTCTTGCGCGGCGCCAAGGGCGATGTGCTGGAAGGTGGCGTCAGGGTGCCTGCCATGGCTTGGTGGCCGGGTATGATCGAACCGGGCCAAGACCCGACCGATGTGCTCCATGTCACTGATCTCTTCACGACCGCTGCCCGCTTGGGTGGAGCCTATGACAACATCCCGAATGATCGTATCACCGACGGGATCGACCAGACCGCGCTATTCTTGAACGGTGAAGGTCATGGCCGCCGTCAGTTCATGGCCCACTACAGTGGCCCTGTTCTCGGAGCCTTCCGCTATGATGATTTCAAGATCCACATCACGGAAGGCCATGGCGGCCTGCCAGGAATGGATTTCTATAACGTGAAACGTGATCCCGGCGAAAAATACGGCGAACTTTATCCAGGCCTTTGGGTAGTCCAACCCATGCAGCAACTGCTGGGCATGCACTACGGCCGGACCAAACAATTCCCGCACCGTTCGCCGATGACACCTCAGGAATCCACGCTGACGGCGCACGACTAAGCTCGAGCCAGATCAACACAAGAAAAATGAGGGGCGGTTGCGCCCCTCATGATTGTCCGTTTCGAGAGGAACAGTCTTATGGATATCCTCAGCGTCTTTGCGCTGGTCATACTATTGGTTTTGGCCACCGCCCTCGTCGGTATCTGGGTGTTCCTGGCCCTTTGGCCCGGAAAGATCGCGGCGCAGCGCAATCATCCAAAGGCAGCCGCTGTCGCCGTGTGCGGGTACTGGGGCGCGTTGACGCTCGGAATCCTGATGCCCTTGGCATTTATCTGGGCTCATGCCGATGGCACCGATCCATCGGAACGGAGCAGCGATGAGGTGCCATCATGATTGCGTTCCTCACGCTCCTGTATTGCGGCGTTCTTTTTGGCCTCGTAAAGGCCGGGCTTATTCGCCTCAACACGTTCTGGAAAGTCTCGCCTGTGCTATGGCTGGTACTTCTTCTGATCGTGCTGTTTATCCCGATGCAATGGGGTGCGCCGAGTGGACCGATCCGCTCCTATGCATCCGTCATCGAAATTGTTCCCAACGTCTCCGGTGAAGTGATAGACGTGCCTGTCCGGGCCCTGGAGACGGTTGAAGAAGGAACGCTGTTGTTCCAGATCGATCCTGTGCCGTTCCAGGCGACTGTCGACCAGAAACGGGCCGCACTCGCAGAAGCGCGCCAGGCCGTACCGCAACTGGAAGCGAGCCTGAGAGCCGCGACCGCCGCGGTCAAAGAAGCCGAGGCTTACCGCGACAGGGCAAAAGACGATTACGACCGCTACCGGATTGCCAATGAAAATGCCGTCCGTGATGGTGCGCGCAGCACCCCCTTCAGCGAAAGCGAAGTCGAACAACGGCGACTGACTTATCTCGCCAGCGAAGCCTCCGTTGACCGTTCCAGGGCGACCGAAGAACAGGCACGTCTTGCATTTGCATCCGAGATCGACGGCGTGAACACCACTGTCGCCCGGCTGGAGGCCGATCTGGACAAGGCGATTTACGATCTGGAACAGACCTCGGTGCAGGCACCCGCAGACGGCATGGTCATTGCCTTGACCTTGCGGCCGGGTCAGCGGGTCAGCAATCTGCCGCTCAGGTCCTGGATGGCCTTCGCTCCGACATCCAGCAACACCGTTGTTGTGGCGGTCCCGCAGACGCGCGCCCGATTTGTCCAGCCTGGACAGGTCGCAGAAGTCACCTTTGCCTATGCGCCGGGCAAGGTGTTTGAAGCCACGGTGGCATCGAAAGTGTCGATCAATGCGGCAGGTCAACTGCCACCCAACGGAATTCTGCCTTCGCTTGCACCGCACTATGGAGCGAACGAAGCGATGGGGGTGGTTCTGAAAATGAAGAATGTTAATTTGGCCACGGCCACGCCAATCGGTGGAGCTGGAGGCAGCGCGGCAATCTATACAGACTCAGTTCGTGCAACACATCTGATCCGGAAAGTGATGGTTCGGATGGATGCCTGGCTGAATTATGTTAGACCGAACTGAAGGCGACTTGGACCTGGGAAACACACAATGACCAATCTTAACTTTAAATTCGTTTCAACCTCACTTGTGACGGTGTTGCTGTCGGGCGCTGCTGTTGCCGCTGACCTTCCGGTCCAGCAGACACCCGTTTTTGAACCTGTTGAGAAGACATCGCCCTGGACCTTCGAACTTGGCGCCTATGGATTTATTCCGGTCTCCGTTGAAGGAACATCGGTGGTCGACGGGGGTGCTGTCGATCTGGACATGGATCTGGGCGATGTGCTTGAACTTCTGGATTTTGCCATTTCCGGAAGAGGCGAAGCCTGGCGGGCACGGGACGTCAATGACGGCAGCGCCTTCGGTTTTGTGCTCGATGCCCAGTATGTCAATCTCGGCCTGAAGAACCAGGGTATAGGTCCAGCCTCCGGCGGCACGGTGAAGGCCGATATCCGTCAGGGCATCATCGACGCGATGCTCGGCTACCGTTTTGCGTCCCTGTCGCCCGGCTCCGATACGTCCCAGCGTCTCGAATTCGACGTAACGGCCGGTGCGCGTTACAACTTTCTGCGGCAGAAGATCGATGTGCGCCCCGGCCTGCCTGCGCCGTTTACGGCCAATCTCGGCGAGGACAAGCACTGGGTCTCACCCGTGGTCGGCGCCCGGGCCAATTTCGTCCTCAACGACCGTTGGAATTTCGTGCTTCGCGGCGACATGTCCGGCTTCGGCGTGTCGGGTGAAAACCTGTCCTGGTCGCTCAACGGCATTGCCGGCTACCGTCTGACGGAGCGTGCCACCATGCGGCTTGGATATCGCGTCTATGACATCGACTACTCCAGCGGAACGGGCAGCAACAAGTTTGCATATGACATCACCCAGCACGGACCTTATGCCGGACTGAGTTTTCGCTGGTAGCAGGACCCGAATGTAACAGGTGCGAGCATCGGGGTTGATAATTCAACACCGGTAGTCAGCAGGTTTGGTCCTGCCCACCCGAACTGTGTCCAATGAGAGGGTGCAGACTGATGTGCAAATCAGTTCTTTTGCTGAACAAGAAACACTGCCTGCGCGAGGACATAGCCATTGCCGTGGACGTTGTCCGCTCCGAAGGTCACGATCTGGATGTGATTATCCCCTGGGACAGCGATGACATTTCAAGATTGTTCGAAAATGCGCTGAAAAGCGGGGCAAACAGGCTGATTGCGGCCGGCGGCGACGGCACAATCAATCTGATGACCAACCTTATCCTGAAGCATGATGCCCAGGAAGACGTGGCGCTGGCGATTTTGCCCCTTGGGACGGCAAATGATTTTGCGCGCGCAGCGGAGATACCGTCGAACAAACCGACCGAGGCACTTAGACTAGCCTGCGCTGGAGAACCAGTTTCCATCGATGTTGGGACCGTCAACGGCAGAGCCTTCCTGAACGTCGCCAGCGGCGGGATTGGAGCCGAGGTGACGTCAACCACCCCGACAGAGCTCAAGAAACTCCTGGGAGGAGCCGCCTATTCTCTTATGGGCCTTATCAGGGCACATCAACTATCTCCTTATGAGGCCGAAGTTATCCTCGACGACGGCAAGGCCGAAGAAGGCAGACTTCTGTTGATCGCAGTCAGCAATGGACGGTTCGCGGGAGGAGGCTTTGACGTTGCCCCAAAATCCAGACTGGACGATGGATTGCTAGACGTCGCCGTTGTTGCAGCTCCAGATGACGGACGCATCGAACGCCTTGTTCAGGAAATCAGAGATCCATTCAGCAACGAAAACCGCATTCTGCATTATCGTCAGATCAAAAAGCTTGTCGTCAGAACCCGAGAACCGTTGCCCCTTAATCTTGACGGTGAACCTGTCAGGGGAACAGAGTTTACATTCGGGATAAAGCCTGGGTTATTACAGGTGGTCCTGGGAGGAAGCCAGCGGCCGAGCGCAACCCGGTGACAACCAAACGTGCATGACATGCGCACGAATTGAGCGTGAAAGAGCGGGTTCTCTCTAAACAAGAGGGGCCATTTTCGACAGCGCTGAACAGGAAACCAAAACTGCTGCAACCTCTGTGCCAGCAAGATGGTGATCCGTTTCCTGGTTTCTTTCAAAGAGAGCAAACTCCCATTGAGACACAAACCATCATGAAACGAATTCTATTTGCCCTGTCCTTCTCTCTCATCTGTTTTCCCCTATCAATCGCTTTTGCGCAAAGCGATTGCCTGAAACTGGCCTATTCAACGGAAAACGGACGTGCGGTTGCCCAGGTGGCGGATCAACTTGAGCAAGTTCTTAATGGCGATGGCTGGTGCATACGTCTTGTCGACATGCCTAACAACCGGATTGCTCCCTTGATTGCCTCCGGACATCTGGACGGTGTCGCGTTACGCTCCAAAGCCTATCTTGCCCAAAACGACCAGGTCGTCATTGTGGAAGAGCCTGTTCTCATAGGAACGGGCTATCTCGTTTCTCAAGGAAGGGAACCTCTTAAAGACTTACTGGGGGCCCCGAACAAGCGCATCGGCATCACGGCGGGGCGCGAATGGATGCAAAATGTCCTGAAGACCGATGGAACTTTTGATGTCGTAGAGACCGTTCCAAACGTGGATCGCTTGATCGACATGTTCGACCTTGGAAGGATCGACGGGTTCTTGATCGAAGGTGCAAACCTGTCAGTCTTGGCGCCACATCTCTCGAATTTGGCCACCAAGGTCTTTGAGCAGGAAATCCATTTGTATCTTGCCCGGGCACACGGTGAAAAAGCTGCGCCGATATCTGATATTCTGAAGGACTACAAGGCGAACGGCGGATCGTTTGTCGCCAGCCCGTGACATAGGCAACGAGCCAACAGCGGTCGCTGGATTGAGGGCTACGGCGAAAGTTGAATTCGTGAGCGTGTCGAAGCGGAAGCGCATGAACAAGGCGGCAAAAACCAGATTCAAATCTGCATGCGGAATGCACATCAATCATGATTGGCTTCGGTGAGCTCAGACCACAGGCCCTGCATATTCCTCATGCCAACTGCGTTCTAACGGCTATAATTCGAAAATGGCACAGAAAACAGAACATGACGGACAGCAATTCCGGACAGCAGCCCTTGTGATCTTGGGGCTTTGCGGCCTTCTGGCTCTGCTGGTGTACGGAAGCGGTTTTCTCATTCCTCTGGTGATCGCTGGTCTGCTGACCACCTTGATTTCCGCAGGAATCACGCGACTTCAACACTACGGCTTGCCCAACTGGGCCGCCATGACCGTTTCGATATCAGCCTTCTTTCTCCTCGTTTACGCATTCGGTCAGGTCTTTTCCAGTCAACTGGATGTTGTTGCAGATGCGCTTCCAAAATACAGCGAGCGCTTTGACGAAATACTGGGCCAACTCTCGACAGTTATCGGTGAACAACAAGTTGAGCACATGAGTGCATTCCTGACCGACATGGATTTTTCAGCACAGGCTGCTGCCCTTGCCAGCTCGGTCAGTGGATTGTTTGGAAGCTTGGGACTGGTGCTGATGTATTCCGTTTTCTTGCTTGCCGAACGTGGCATGATTACCAAGAAACTGGGCTACTTGTTTCCAGACCCTGAAAAAGAAAAAAATGTTCAGGAAGTCATTACTTCAGTTGGCCATGGAATCAAAAGATACGTCTGGATCAAAACCGTTGTCAGTCTGCTGACAGGTTTCTTCTGTTATCTGGTTCTGAGATTTCTGGGGGTCGATTTTTCAGAAATCCTGGCGCTTATGATTTTTCTGCTGAATTTTATTCCGACGGTTGGCTCGATCCTCGGTGTTGTTTTTCCAGCGCTGATATCGCTGCTTCAATTCGAAACCATAACGCCATTCTTGGTTGTGGTGGTTCTTTGCGGAGGTGTCCAATTTACGGTCGGAAACATCATTGAGCCCAAATTCATGGGCAACACATTGAACCTCAGCCCTTTTACCGTGATTGTGGCACTCACTTTCTGGAGCTCAATCTGGGGCGTGGCCGGCGCCTTCATGAGCGTTCCGATCACGGCGTCCCTGGTGATTCTATTCCGTGATATACCCGCCTTGCGGCCCTTTGCAATTTTGTTATCGGCGGACGGCGATGTCGACAAAACCAGACACCAGCCCGGGCAGAAAAAACCTGGTCCGCCCAGCGCGAAAAAGAGAACACAACAAAAAATCGAAAATCTTCGGGACGAACTCAAACAGGTGCATGACGAAAAGTCGACAAGCAAGGAGTAAAGCAGCGCAAATTTGAGCAGCAGCCAAAAACCGTGGTGACGATCCGACCATTGCGCTACAGTTCACCTCAAAGCTGTACTTCGGTCGGACCATAAACTGCCCACGACCCTTTATCCCTTCCGCCCGCTCAATCTTTTCGTTTTGACAATGTTTTTATCAACAAGGTCAGCAGCGGTGCCAAGAGGTTGTTAATCGCAGCATCCCTGGGGTTCCTGGAAAAAGTCAGCAGACTGTCCTTGAGTGCAAGCAACTCGTCCCGGACAGCTTCGACCTCTTCTTGTATATGATCTGCCTTGGCTTCCAGTTCTTGAATACCGGCATCCCGAACCTCACGCGCAAGCTCCAACTCGGCACCAGTGGACAGCCGCGATGCCCATACCAACACCAGAACCGCTAAGAGCAAGTCGACAGCGGCAACGCCCAGTGCGGCGTAAACCGAGCCCCATGCCTCCTGCAGAGCAAAAAAGCCGGCAACGTTGAGCATGCCAAGTCCAAAAACACCAACAAGCGCAGCAAAAGCCGTTGCACCTATTTGCCTGACGGCAACGCGAACCTTTGCCTCAACGATCAGAAGCTCGGCGCGCCAGATAATACGCATCGTCCGCACAATGCTGTCCATACCGTCCTCCTAGCGCCGCAGAATCGAACCAACAACCAGTCCAAGGGCAAACGCTCCCGCAACAGCGATGAGCGGATTCCGGCGGATGTCATCCTCAGCGTCGTTAACCAATTCACTCAACCTTTGAGAGAGTTCATCAAGATCCATCCCACTTGCGTCAAGCTGCGGTTCGGTAGGTGCGTCTTCTTCAGGAGTAGCCTTCTTTGGCCGGCGTTTTCGAGACCTTGTTTTTGATGCATCCGCATCTTTTTTCAGGTGATTTATCTCGTTCCTGAGATCATCGGCAGCAGGCATGGTTACTTCCTTTTCTGACATCAAAACAGTACCGCAGGATGACTTGGCTGAATAGAATTTCTCAGGTCTTGACCTATGTGCTGGTCAAGGTCGACGGCAGGTCGGAACGGGCTTCGAACAGATCGGACACAATCACAATCTGGCCTCTACACCAGCAGAGTTATGCGGGTGGTTCCATGTAGAGGGACCTGGTCGGATAGGCGAACGAGGCGCCGTTCTGCTCGACAATGCGCATGATCTCCAAGAGCAGACTGTGGCAGGCTTGGCGGTACACTTCCCTGTCGGTTCCTATCACAAAACAGTCAATCAGAACGGAAATCGACGACTCTTTGAAAGAATGAGCAAAGACTGAAACGGGAACCTGGTTCGACTGCACGAAACCCTCTGCCGCATCGACGTAGTCGCGAATGGCAGTACAGATTTCTTCTATTACCTCAGGCCTTGTCTGGTAGGTAAGGTCTATCTCCCATTTTATGCGCCGCATCGGCCTTTGCGCGAAATTTGTAAGCGAACTGCCGGCAAGCTTGGCATTCGGAATGTGAATGGGCGCCTTGTCGAACCGACGGATCGTTGTCGAGCGAAGGTCGATTTTCTCGACCGTTCCCTCTGTCCCATCTTCAAGCCGGATCCAGTCGCCGGCTCGGAATCTCCGCTCACCATTGTTGGTCAATCCTGCGATGAGATTCTGAATGAGGTCCTGTGCAGCAAATGCAACAGCCGCGCCTGCAAGCCCAAGGCCCGTCAGGGCAGGGCCCAAGTCAACGCCCCAGATCTTCAGAGCCACCACAAATGCCAAGAACACGACAATGAACCGGACGATTTGTGCTAACCAATTATTCTGGGCCACTTGGTCTGCTGATAGTCGTTGGTTGAAGTTCTCAGCCACCAGCAAGGCCGAAACATATAGCACAACAAAAAGCGATAAGATGGTGGTTGTCTGAAGCAACCGCAGCAGAACGGGACTGTAAGGTCCGGAGATCTTAAGGACAGTGAATGCGAACAGCACCACCGTGTTCACAAGCAACAAGCTCATCGGGGCCGCAAGCCGCTGTTTTGCTTGATCGCTGAGCGTTAGATCGAATTGGCACGCAAGGTGGGACAGAACGGCCACGCAGCCGCGCGCTAGCCAGGACCGTGTAATCACAACGGTCAGAACCACCACAATCCATAGAAGTTTTTCAAGTTGGATGTTGAGTATCAAGTCACCCAAAGGTCGATCGCCTCCAGAATTAGAATGTGCTTCCACCTGTGCCCGGAGAGATTGTTATATGGGCGGCCAGTTGGCGGATACAATTTCAAGTCAACTCTTCCACCGATGATAGCTGCCCAGCGCTCATGAGGGCATTGGCGTTGCCCCCGTTTCCATTCGGGTAAGTTTGCCGTTTTTCAAAAGCATGACCACCAGAACAGACTCGGAAGAGCCGTTGGGAAAGTGAATAAACTGGTGAGAAACGAGGAGCTCATCATTCTCGTAGACTATTCTGTAGTCCCGCCGTTCCGGGCGCGGCCCGTCCTTGGTCCAGATATTGATGATCTCTTCCTTGCCCAGCGCAGTCCCGGACAAGTGCCGGATAAATTCAAAGTCATCATCAATCAAGTTGCAAAAGGCGGGCCTGTCTCTGGCCTCAAATGCCGTCTGCCATTTCTCAGAAAACCGCATACTCTCTCCGTTCATGTTCCCAATTGGCGCTGCTCATTGCGCGAATAGCCTCTCCCTGACAACTACCGGGCCAATCCCAATGGCCGCGACCGCCACGGATCCGGATCTCTTGCAGTCTCCCGTCCGTACTCAAAAAGCGTCTGCATGAAACGGGTGTCAAAGGGCTCTGAAGGCTCCTGGGTAAAATCTTGCCCAATGGCCACTTGTCTGAACTGCGCGCCATCCCTGTGGGTTGCAGCATAGATGCGATAGGCATCGCCAAGCCGCTGACCATTTAACACGGAGGTGACGCTGGCCTCGGCAATGCCCAGCACGGAGTTCTTGGCGGGTTTCCGGTCCGGTGCGAGTTTGGCGTTGGTAATCATGTAGACACGGTGGTGTCCGGTGATCCCGGCACGGCGTGCGACGCTCGGCAAACGTATAGAGGGCGGATAGGCAAAGACTTGTGTCGATGTGCCGCCATCGGCATGAAGTTCCGTAAAGACCTCCCCGCCGGTCTCCACCGATATCTCCACGGGTGGCAAGGCGACTGGAATGGAAGCAGAGGCCAACAGTATGGAGACAATGAGGTCCTGTTTCGTTGCTGAGTCAGATGCGGCAATCGCGCCAATGTCCCAGACAACAGGCTTGCCGTCGTCCAGATTGGTGGTTCCGATCAAAAGGCGCCGTCCCTTGCGGTGTTCTTCTGCTATTTCGGCAATGAACGGCTCGGTCGCATAGCGGCGGATCGTGCGCTCGAGCGGAGCAGAGCTGGCGAGCGCGTTGCCGAACAAAAGGCCTGCGACAGGCGACGTTGAGAACACATCTTTCTTGGAGATCGTCGTATAGACCTCCTGAAGCTGCGGGTCGTATTTGGGACCCAAGAATGCAAAAGGTGCGATCAATGCTCCCGTACTGATCCCAGTCACAGCTTCAAAGTCTGGCCGTGTACCACGTTCGCTCCAACCGACCAGAAAGCCGGCTCCAAAAGCACCGTATTCTCCGCCGCCGGAAACAGACAAAATATCAAAGGGACCACGATGTCCATGGCGCGCAAGCTGTCGGTACGCCGTTTCAAAGTGACTTGTCAGGATTTGGGGGCTGGTATCGGGATCAACGCGTATAGCAGTGCCTTCATACCCTGACACCTCAACCCGGTTCACAAGGATGTCCGGGACTGGTGTATAGGCCAGACCCGAACACCCAGCGCCAAAACCGAGCATCAAAGCACAGCAGACGAATCCAAAGGGTCTCATTGTCGAATAGGCGTCCTCTTGACCGTTGAAGAAGTGTGCGAGGCCAAGAATTTAACACCCAACTCGTTTATGCAAGCTCGAACAGAGGATCGCGCAGTGAAGCTGCGGTGTTGGTGCAACGGGATAGGCGTGAGCCACCAAGACCGCGGTAAACTTGCACGCCGCTTTACCCCAGAACAGGCTCAAGGGGCCAAAGCCGCAAGACCTATTAGGCAACACTGTTCAAATACATCTCGGCACAAGTAAATCAAAATTTAGGAAATTGATCTTTCAGCTTGCTGGCGCTTTGATAATTAACAATACTGCTTTACCGATCTTATATGCTACAAATTACTTGCAACTTGCAGCATTCCGCGACTGCCATGTCGTTTTCACAATTACTTCAATTCCAACACCTTGAGTGCCATCTCCCGTCTCTCAGCGTTAGCATTGGTGAACCTTTGCGAAAGCATTTCAAAGTCACTCATATCTGGACGGTTGTGCAAACCTTCTATGAGTTCTCGTTGCCGCTCAAGATCCAACTTCCCATAGTGTTCTTCCGTCGTGCGAATATGTTCGTGGCCAAGGTTTTGACTGAGCGCCTTTCGCTCCTCCCATGTGCGTGAGATCTGATCAAACTGCCTCGCCAGCGTGGAACGAATGGAGTGAGGCACGAAGTAGGACATGCCGGCTCGCTTCGTCGCGGTCTTCAGAATCTTTCGCACCGGAGCAGCTGTTGTCCAAAACCAATCCTCTGGCGTATGCCCAGGCAGGGCGCTAGGTGATCGAGGGAATAGCGGCTCTTCCTCGGACACTGCCACAGCGCGTCGTTCAAGCACCCAATCAATCACGATTTTTTGGAATGCCTCGTCCACCGGAAACCAAAACACCGGTATTGTTTTTGAGGCTTTTGTGTTGACTTCATTGGCGTCCTGGAACACGCGCCTCTCCTCAAGGTCAATATGCTTCAGACGCAAGCTGACCAGCGCGCCATCACGAACACCCGTCAAAACCAAAAAAGCAACAACGGCGCGATCCCTTCGTTGACAAGTTGTCATTGTCGGCATGCTTGAGAGCAGCGTCAGGATTTCACCTATGGTTGGGACATGCTTTTCTCTTTTCGCTCTTGCAAGAGCGACTTGCCGTCTCGGGGGCTCGCAATAGTCTGGCAGGGTTCTGTCCATGGAACGATAAGACTTTTGGTTCAGCAACCAGTTGAGAAAATACTTCAGGTTCCGGCACATCTGAACAACCGTTGCAGCAGCCTTCTTGTCGCTGTTTTGCGCTTTGGCGCAATCAGGCTCAATCAAGCCAGATTTGTAGCGACTTATGTCGTTTCTCGTGAGGTTTCGAAACAGTCTTCCCTGTAGGGCCGCCTCGAAATGACGGACATGGCGCAGACGTGCGTCGATGGTCTTGGCGTCCAATCCTTTCGCCTCTTTCATGTGCTGCTGATAGTGGTAGAGCGCCCAAGCGTTTTCGGTCTGCATGAACGGACCTTTCCTGAAACTATGGAGATCACGCAATTGGAGTGATGGTTGCGGAGACTCCTTAATCGGGAGTCTCCGAACTGGATTTGGATTCCAGCCTTTGTCTCAATTCGTCCAGAACAGTCTTGCGCACAAACGAACTGCAGAGTTTCCCCGTGTTCGGACAAGTCAAGGCAACACGGCTGGTAAAACGACTAAGAGGGTCTTCCTTGAAAGGCTCGTTCAGCAACGAATGGGTTGATTTGCAAGCCGTGCAGAAAACCTCATGGGAAGCACAAGGATTTTTGACTTGCTTGCGGCGCCTTGAATGAAACGCATTCAAGTCAGAGCCCAGAAAAAGTCTGCCTTCGGGCTCAATTGGCTTCAGTCCCTGTGCCTCCCAGTTTCTCAGCGTGTTTGGGCAAATGCCAAAGAGTTTCCACGTTTCCGGACGGGTATAGAACCAGTTTGCGCGCGCAATTCGACTGCTCTTTAGGTTCTTGCGGCGTTTGGGTTTTCTTTCAGGTGGGGAAGTCATTTCGCTTCCCCCTTCCTGCGCGCTTCAAAGACAAGAAGATCGTCCAGGCTCCACCGGGTGACACCCTTGGAAAAGACGATGGGCTTCGGGAAGTCCGGATTGCTCTTGGCCCAGCGCCAAACAGTTGCCTTGCTTATGGAAATGCGTTTTGCGACCTGTTTGTCAGACAAATAAACCGCATCACCAGGCGACTCTGGTTTTGGAGAGGGCTTTGCTTGCCTGCTATCGACTGATTTGGCAGGCTTCGCCTGTGTTTGTCTTCTGGGAGGCGTATCTCCCGTATCGTTCTTATTGGAGTGCTTCCTTGCTGAGGAAGTCGCGCCCGGTTCAGAGAAACCTGAATCAGGGAACAGAGAAGACTGCTCTTCGTTAGACATACCGCCTCCTAGGAACCGATCGTCTCGGTCCGTCGTTAGCAAGCACGTCCTGCGCTCAGGGGAAAATAGTTAGGCCGCTATGTGCTGCCTGTGATGAAATGAGGCTAGTTGCTGTTTCCTGCGTTTGCAAGATCAAGCGAACGTCTTAGCGCTCATCGTGGAGCAGCTGTGGAAACACTACAATATGATGGGCTGAATGATGGGCCGATTTTTCGCGTTGGCAAAAAGGCCTCAAAAATCAGTAACTTTTAAAGAGAAATGGTGGAGCCAAGGGGAATCGAACCCCTGACCTCTTCGCTGCCAGCGAAGCGCTCTCCCAGCTGAGCTATGGCCCCTAGTCCATTTGGTGCCGGTTTGGGTCGCCGGCGTCGATGGAGGCGGGTTATAGTCACACCTCCGCACAAGATCAAGCAGAAAATCGCACTAAATTCCGCCAGGCTTGTGGAAAAGATCAGGCAGAGCAAAAACTCTGCCTGATCAATAGCTTACTGATCCGGGTCTTCGTCGATCTCGACGCGGATGCCCGGCACGCTGTCCTCGTCTTCGTCCTCGTCGTCGATGAAGACGTCGTCATCCGAGCTGTCGTCATCATCCAGCTCGACATCATCATCACCGTCGATGTCCGGCACGTCGTCGCCGCCCTCGGCTTCCGCGTCCGCTTCTTCCAGCGTGACGATTTCCGGAGCCGCTGCGTCGTCCTCGTCCTCATCATCCTCGGGCTTTTCTTCAGCCTTGGCCGCCTTGGCGGCACGGGAGGTCATGACGGTCTCGAAGATCGTGCCGCATTTCGGGCACGTGATCGGGTCCCGGTTGAGGTCGTAGTATTTCGCGCCGCAGCTCGGGCACAGCCGCTTGGTGCCAAGTTCAGGTTTTGCCACTGTGCTCACCCTTCGTAGTTATTGGACGACTTGAATTAGTGGGCAGCCCCATAGCCTCAAGAGGTTTCCCTGTCAAAGGCTAATCGGGGGAAATTCGTTACTTCGCCCATTGTTCTGCACGTTGCGGGTTAAATTTCAACCACCAGACCGGTTTATCCCACGCTTGCCCACCATGCATCGAACTTTCCTCGACCGGAGAAATGCGGCCAGAGAAGATGACGAAGCCGCATCTGCGTGATAGGACGTGACACCTTTTGACAACCGACAAGGGTCCAGACCCTGAAATTGCGGACATTCGAAAATGTCACATGCTTCCACGCCCACGCCACTCACCTCGAGCATGGGCACTCCCCTTACCGGCACGATCCGCGTGCCCGGCGACAAATCCATTTCCCACCGCTCGCTGATGTTCGGCGCCCTGGCCGTCGGCCGCACCACCGTCAACGGCCTGCTTGAATCCGAGGACGTTCTGGCAACCGCCGACGCCATGCGCGCCGTTGGCGCCACCATCGAGAAACACGATGACGGCAGCTACGCCGTCGACGGCATCGGTCTCGGCAGCCTGCTGGAGCCGGACCATGTCATCGATTTCGGCAATGCCGGGACCGGCGTGCGCCTGACCATGGGCATTTTCGGCAGCCACAACATTGCCGCCACGTTTGTCGGCGATGCGTCGCTGTCCGGACGGCCGATGGGCCGGGTGCTCGATCCGCTGCGCGACATGGGCACAAACGTGATCGCCCGTGACGGCGACCGCCTTCCGGCCTCGATCCGCGGACCGGAACAGGCCCTGCCTCTGACCTACCGCGTGCCCATGCCCTCCGCCCAGGTGAAATCCGCCGTGCTTCTGGCCGGGCTCAACGCGCCGGGCGTGACCACCGTGATCGAACCGATCGCGACCCGGGATCACACGGAGAAGATGCTGAAGGGTTTTGGCGCCGAGATTTCCGTTTCTCTGAACGACGCCGGCGAGCGGGTGATCCGCCTGCAGGGCCAGCCGGAGCTGAAACCGCAGGACATCGATGTGCCCGGCGATCCGTCTTCCGCCGGCTTCCCGCTGGTGGCGGCGCTGATCACACCGGGCTCCGACATCACGATTGAAAACGTGCTTTTGAACGAGCATCGCACCGGACTGATCACGACGCTGATCGAAATGGGCGGCGACATCGAGATCGTCAACCGGCGCGAAACAGGCGGCGAGGAAGTCGGCGACCTGCGCGTGAAGGCCAGCAAGCTGAAAGGCATCACCGTGCCGGCAAGCCGCGCGCCGTCCATGATCGACGAATACCCGGTGCTGGCCGTTGCCGCGGCCTTTGCCGAGGGCGATACCTTCATGCCGGGCCTGGACGAACTCCGGGTCAAGGAATCCGACCGGCTGGCCGCCGTTGCCCGGGGCCTGGAAGCCAATGGCATCCCTTGCGGTGAAACCGAGGACACGCTCACGGTGACCGGCGGTGCCAACGACATCGGCGGCGGCACCGTTGTGACCCATCTTGATCACCGCATCGCCATGTCCTTCCTGGTGCTCGGCATGGCCGCCCACAAGCCGGTGACTGTTGACGATGGCGCGGTCATCGCCACCAGCTTCCCGACCTTCACGACGCTGTTTGAAGGCCTCGGCGCCCGGATTTCCGCCCAACCCAGCGAGGCTGCATGATCATTGCAATCGACGGTCCGGCCGCGTCCGGCAAAGGCACACTCTCCCGGCGGCTGGCGGATCATTTCGGCCTGCGCCACCTGGACACCGGCCTGACCTACCGGGCCGTCGCCGCGGCCCTGCTGGCCAAGGGCCTGCCGCTTGGCGACGAACCGATCGCCATCGAGATCGCGCAGAACCTGGACCTAGCCCAGATGGACAAGAGCGTCCTGTCAGCACATGAGATCGGTGAAGCCGCCTCGCGCATTGCCGTTCTCGGCGGTCTGCGGGAAGAGCTGGTCAACCTGCAACGACGCTTTGCCGAAACGCCGCCGGGCGCTGTCCTGGACGGGCGCGACATCGGGACCGTGGTCTGCCCGCATGCGACCGTCAAACTCTTCGTCACCGCCTCGCCCGAGGCGCGCGCCAGACGGCGCACCGACGAGATGATCTCCAAGGGACAGGAGGCCGTTTACGCCTCCGTACTGGATGATCTGAAGCGCCGGGACGAGCGCGACAGCCAAAGAACGGTGGCTCCGATGAAACAAGCGGACGATGCGGTCTTGCTTGATACGACAGAAATGGATATAGAGACCGCGTTCCAGGCGGCTGTGGATATCGTTTCGCGCGCCAGGGATGCCTAGAGGACGTGGGGCTCACCCTTGGTGTGCCCCTGTTTGTGCATCCGGAGCAAAGTGGCCGCAGGCCTCTGGTTCTTGATCTAAGAACAAACTCAATTTCGGCAGGACGCCGCCAACTGGCGCCCTGTGACGAGACCGGATTTTCCGGCTCCCGCCCCGCCGGCCCGCTTTTTGAGCGGAAGGATCAGCGAAACGCGATCCCGGGAGACAGACGATCCGGAGTGCAACACCAACCCGCCGGCGGCGCGCCAAAAGGCGCCAGGAGAACGACTTGACTGATTTTAATCCCTCCACCGAGGATTTTGCGGCTCTTCTCGAAGAGTCCTTCGTCCAGAACGACCTTTACGAAGGTGCTGTTGTCAAAGGCACCGTCGTTGCCATCGAAAAAGACCTCGCCGTCATCGACGTCGGCCTGAAGGTCGAAGGCCGCGTGCCGCTGAAGGAATTCGGCGCGAAAGGCCGCGACGGCGAAATGGGCGTCGGCGACGAAGTTGAAGTTTACCTGGAGCGTGTCGAAAACGCTCTCGGCGAAGCTGTTCTGTCGCGCGAAAAAGCACGCCGCGAAGAAAGCTGGGTTCGCCTCGAAGCTGCTTTCGAAGCCAACGAAAAAGTCAACGGCCAGATTTTCAACCAGGTCAAGGGCGGCTTCACCGTCGATCTGGATGGCGCTGTTGCCTTCCTGCCGCGTTCGCAGGTGGACATCCGTCCGGTGCGCGACGTGACCCCGCTGATGCACACCCCGCAGCCGTTCCAGATCCTGAAGATGGACAAGCGCCGCGGCAACATCGTCGTGTCCCGCCGTGTTGTTCTGGAAGAAACCCGCGCCGAACAGCGTTCGGAACTGGTCCAGAGCCTGGAAGAAGGGCACACTGTCGAAGGTGTGGTCAAGAACATCACCGACTACGGTGCGTTCGTCGACCTCGGCGGTATCGATGGCCTGCTGCACGTCACCGACATCGCGTGGCGCCGCATCAACCATCCGTCGGAAGTTCTCACCATCGGCCAGACCGTCAAGGTGCAGATCATCCGCGTCAACCAGGAAACGCATCGCATCAGCCTCGGCATGAAGCAGCTGGAAACCGATCCGTGGGATGGCATCGAAGCCAAATACCCGATCGAAGCCAAGTTTGCCGGCCGCGTGACCAACATCACGGACTATGGTGCATTCGTTGAGCTGGAGCCGGGCATCGAAGGCCTGATCCACGTTTCCGAAATGTCCTGGACCAAGAAGAACGTCCATCCGGGCAAGATCGTTTCCACTTCCCAGGAAGTCGAAGTGATGATCCTGGAAGTCGATCCGGTCAAGCGCCGCATTTCCCTGGGCCTCAAGCAGACCCTGCAGAACCCGTGGGATGCGTTCGCCGAACAGTTCCCGATCGGCACCGAAGTCGAAGGCGAAGTCAAGAACAAGACCGAATTCGGCCTGTTCATCGGCCTCGACGGCGACGTGGACGGCATGGTTCACCTGTCCGATCTCGACTGGAACCGTCCGGGCGAGCAGGTCATCGAAGAGTTCAAGAAGGGCGACATGGTCAAGGCCGTCGTTCTGGACGTTGACGTCGACAAGGAGCGTATCTCCCTCGGCATCAAGCAGCTCTCCGGCGATCCGATGGAATCCGGTGCAGCCGGCGAACTTCGCAAGAACTCTGTTGTCACCTGTGAAGTCGTCGAAATCAAAGACGGTGGCCTGGACGTCAAGATCGCAGACAGCGACCTGACCGCGTTCATCCGTCGTGCCGACCTCTCCCGTGACCGCGAAGAACAGCGCCCGGAAAAATACTCCGTTGGCGACAAGTTCGACGCCCGCATCACCCAGTTCGACAAGAAGACCCGCCGGGTCACCGTGTCGATCAAGGCCCTGGAAATCGCCGAAGAGAAGGAAGCTGTCGCTCAGTACGGCTCCTCCGACAGCGGCGCCTCCCTCGGCGACATCCTGGGTGCGGCTCTGAAGCAGCAGTCCGACGACTAAGTCTTCCGGTCTCATCGAGATCTGAAAACGGAAAAGCCCGGCAGCGATGCCGGGCTTTTTGTTTGTCGGATAGAAGTGCCGGGGATTGTCTTGAGCAGATCCAGCCAGGCCCTGACCGTCGGTTTAGGCTGACTTGATGCCGTAATTTGCTACAGCTCCAAGAACTTCATCGATTTCGCCCGCCGAGAGAATATGAGGCGTGCCGATGGTGCGGCTGAGAATATAGGCGCGTGCCAGCACTTCCAGCTCTTCCAGGCGCCAAAGCCCCTTCTCCAGCGTTTCGCCCGTCACCACGGCGCCGTGATTGGCCATCAGGCAGCCGCTTCGCTCTGTCATGACTTCGACAACGGCCTCTGCGAGCCGGTCGCTTCCGAAGAGCGCGTAGTCTGCCAGGGGCACCGTGTTGCCGCCGAAAAGCGCGATCATGTAGTGGCAGGCCGGGATTTCCTCCCGGTTGATGGAGAGTGCCGTGCAATGAACCGGATGGGCATGGACGACGGCATGCATTTCCGGTTTTGCCTTCAGCAGCGCCAGGTGGAACTGCCATTCGGTGGAGGGCGGATATGGTCCTTCGGCCGGTCCGTCACCGTCCAGCGGCAGTGACGCCAGCATGTCCGGTGTCAAGCGGTCATAGGGAATGCCGGACGGCGTGATTACCATCCGGTTTCCGGCGCGCGCGGAAATATTGCCGGAAGTTCCCTGGTTGATGCCGCGCCGGTTCATCTCCAGGCAGGCATCGATGATGGCCTGACGCAGGTCGGGCGTGTCGTCGTAAGGTGGTTTCAACATGTGTGTCACGCGAGATTGAGCATTTCTGCGGCGGTTCGGGAACAGGTCGCGACATGGGTGGCATAGCCGCCGCGAATGGCAGCCAGCATCGGCCTTGCCCGGTTTGCGCCGGCGCCGACGAGCAGTCCCATGTCCTTGCCGCGCATCTGTTCCAGGGTGACCGCAATCATGCGATCCTCGATCTCCCGGTTAAGACCCTTGCCGTCCTGATCGATGAGCCGCCCGCAAATCACACCGGTCGCTCCTTTCGAGGCGCATGCCTCGATGTCGGACGGATCCAGGAGCCCCGTGTGCACCACGTGACTGTCCGCGGTGCAGGTGCCGCAGGCAAAGAGGGTCTTGTTGCAGTCGGCAACGGCGTCGAGCTGCATCCGGATCACCGGCTCCTGCTTGAGGCGTTCGGCGAGATCACGCTCCGACAGCAGCAACGGCACATGCAGGTTGACGCAATGTGCTCCGTAGCGGCGCGCCAGGGTCGCCGAACAGGTCTCGGCCGCAAAGCCGAGGGCCGCCGGACGGGACCCGACCAGCTGCACCACGGTCAGGTCTTCCACGGTGGTTCTGGGGGCGGCTTCAGCCACCCGGTAGACGGTCTCGCCCCAGGCAACGCCAAGCCGGTCCCCAGGCTCCAGCAGGCTGGGCAGCCAGTCCGCCACCACCCGCGTCACCCGGTCGAGTGACGGGTCCGGCTCTCCGGGCGCTGACGGCACCACGATGGCGTCCTGCAGCCCGAAACGGTCAACGAGCGCGCGCGCCAGCTCCTGGTTCCGGAAGATATCCGTATCGAGACTGATGCGCACATAATCGCGCCGGCGCGCCTCGGACAGATAGTTGACGACCGTCGCCCGCGATATGCCCAGGCGCTCGGCGATCTCATTCTGGTTCATGCCTTCCTGGTAATAGCACCAAGTGACTTCGATGATCGCTTCGTCCTGGGATCTTGCGCGAATGGCCGCCTTTCCCTCCGGCGGCCTGGATCTGGCGCCGCCGCCCGTCATGCGCTCTCTTTGAGGCTGCTGAGATCGGGAAACAGTTCGGCGAGCCCGTCCGCGCTTGCCTGACAGATGCCACGTTCCGTGATCAGACCGGTCACCAGATGGTTCGGCGTTACGTCAAAGGCCGGGTTGCCGCCGGGCGTGCCGACCGGCGTCACCTGCACCTGCGCGATCTCGCCGGCCTCTGTCAGCCCCTGGACATGGGTCACTTCCCGTTCAAGGCGTTCCTCGATCGGGATTTCAGCGACGCCATTATCCACCGTCCAGTCGATGGTCGGCGACGGCAGGGCGACATAAAAGGGAACATCGTTGGCCCTGGCCGCCAGGGCTTTCAGGTAGGTGCCGATCTTGTTGCACACATCTCCCCTGCGCGTGGTGCGGTCGGTTCCGACGATCACGAGGTCGACCTGGCCGTGCTGCATCAGATGTCCGCCGGCATTGTCGGTGATGTAGGTATGCGGAATGCCGTGACTACCCAGTTCCCAGGAGGTCAGGGCGCCCTGATTGCGCGGCCGGGTTTCGTCGACCCAGACATGGATCGGGATGCCCGCGTCATGGGCCTGGTACATGGGGCTGGTCGCGGTTCCCCAGTCAACCGTTGCAATCCAGCCGGCGTTGCAATGGGTCAGGATCCGGACCGGCTCTCCGTTCTTTTTCCTGGCAGCAATCTCCCGGATGATCTCCAGACCGTTCAGGCCGATGTTGCGGTTGATTTCAACGTCTTCATCGGAAATCTCATGGGCGAGCTTCAACGCGGCCTCAGCGCGATCGGCCTCGGCAAGCGTCTTTAAATACGTCCTGCAGCGCGTGAGGGCCCACCGCAGATTGATTGCCGTCGGGCGGGTCTTGTCGAGAAAGGCGAAGGCTTCGTCCAGATGGGCATCCGAGGGGTCAAGCCGGGCCGCCAGGGCCATGCCATAAGCCGCCGTCGCGCCGATCAGCGGCGCGCCGCGCACACGCATTTCAACAATCGCGTCGGCAAAGTCCTGCAATGTGTCGACATGCTGGATGCGAAACTCGTGCGGCAGCCACCGCTGATCGATGATCTGCAAGGCCCCCTTGTCCGCGTCCCACCAGAGCGAGCGGTAATGTGTGCCGTTGACCTTCATAGGACGTCCTTTGCGTTATAGAGGCGGGCAAGATCGAGAAGTTCTTTTGTGTTGCCAAGCGTTTCGGCAGTGCGAATGAGGTCGGCGCCCATGGCAAGATTGCGCGCTTCCAGGCGGCGTTTCAGACCCGTGTCTTCGATATCCTCAAAGTCGGCATTGTGCGCAAGGGAGAGCGTGCGCCGGTGCATCTCGATCCCGCAAAAACCAAGGGCCTCGGCGCGAATTTCGGCAAGCAGAGCGGCACAGGCCTCATGGGACGCGTGTCCCTGGTCTTCAAACAGGCTCGCCGGATAGAGCATGCCGGTACGTTCAGTGTCCCAGAGGCGCCGGAACTCGGCATCAAACTCGGCCAGGGTTTCCTCCACGACCGCGAGGATCCAGTCCTGATAACTCTCAAGCTCATCAGCGCTGCGATGCGCGGGCTGGCTGAAATAGGCCATCAGGAAATTGGCAGTCAGCATGCCGAGGTCGAAACCCATCGGGCCGTATTGTACGAATTCTGGATCGATGACCCGGCTGTCGCTGTCCGTCGACATGATCGAGCCGCTGTGCAGATCTCCATGCACCATGGTTTCGGTGTTCGACGCGAATTTCATCAAGAGGCGCTGGACGCGCGCCTTCAGCTGCGCATCCGACCGCAGCTGCTCCACCACGGGATCAAGCCCCTCCGTGTGGTGGTTCATTTCCGCGCCGAAATAGGGATCGGTGAAGACCAGCGCTTCGGTGATGGCCGGGATCTCCACGTTGCCCGAGAACAGGCCGACATCTTGTTTCTTGTCGGCGCTTTTCATGGAGAGTTCGGACCCGCGAAAGGCCGTGCGCGCGCAAAAGCGGCCCAGAAAGGCCCCCAGCCCGTCAACGGTCTCGCCGTCGATCAGCTTGCGCCGCAGGATCTTGTGCGGCGCCAGGAATTCCATGACGATCAGGGCCTGGGCCTCGTCAAAATGGTAGATCTCGGGCACCGCGCCCGGATCGCGCTCGGCCTGACGCACAAGGGCGTGGTTCTCATAGTAGGCGCGATAGAGCGGCAGGGGCCAGCTGTCACCGACCAGACGGACATAGGGCAGGGCCTGCTTGACGATCACCGTGCCTTGCGGGCCTTCGACGATAAACACCAGGTTCAGATTGCCGTCGCCGACTTCCTGCACCTTCCAGTTCGCCGGGTCGGCCCCAACCCTCTCAGCAATGGCGGGAACCGCGGCCAGGCGCGCCCCGAGTTCCTCGGGCGTCAGCGCCCGATACTGATCTGGCTTGTCCATCTTTTTGCTCTTTCCTCCCGATTTGCCCCGACTAAAAGGCAGTTTTGTTCAAAAGTCAATGCTGTTGACAAATGACTATTTTACATGCTGTAACGGTTTCAAGCGAGAGCCATGCTCGCCTGGAATTGGGAGGAAAGGTGGTAGAGGTCACCTGCAAACTGAGCGGACTGGAGAAGTCCTTCGGGCAGAACCACGTGCTGCGCGGCATCGATCTGGAGCTGCGCGCCGGCGAGGTCACGGCCCTGATGGGCGCCAATGGCGCCGGCAAGTCCACGCTCGTGAAAATTCTCTGCGGCTATCATTTCGCGGACGCCGGGAACCTCGTTCTCAACGGCGCGCACTATGAGCCTGCCGATCCGGCTGACGCCATCTCGAAGGGCGTCGTGACAGTGCACCAGTCCATCGACGACGGTGTCATTCCGGACCTTGATGTGGCGACCAACCTGACGCTGGACCGTCTGACGGAACCCGGCGCAGGCCTGTTCGTGAACGACCGCAAACTGCGCCAGCAGGCGCGCGACGTTGCCCGCAGCATGGGACTCGACATGGATGTGCGCACGCGGGTCGCGGACCTCGATGTCGCCGACCGTCAGATGATAGCGATTGCCCGCGCCATGGCCCGGGCGCCGAAACTGCTCATTCTGGACGAGCCCACCTCCTCCCTTTCGGCCTCGGAGGCAGAACGCCTCTTTTCCCTGATCGACAGGCTGCGGGCGGAAGGCGTCGCCATTCTCTACATTTCCCACCGCATGTCCGATATCCGCCGCGTCGCCGACAGGATCGTGTCCATGCGGGACGGGGCGATTTCCGGCCTGTTCGAGAATGAGCCGCTTGATTATGTCGGCGCGGTCAATGCAATGCTCGGCCATCAGATGACCGAGGTCGACATCACCCCGGTCCAGGGTGGGGCTCCGGTCCTTGAAATCAGCGGGTTGCGTCTTTTCGAGGGCAGTCCGGCGATCAACCTGACCGCGCGCGAGGGCGAGGTCATCGCCGTCACCGGCCTTCTGGGCAGCGGCACCACCGAGCTCGCCGAAGTCATTTTCGGCCGGGCAGCGCCTGCCGCCGGCAGCCTGAAGCTGGATGGTCGACCGTATCGGCCCAAGGGAGCGGCAGATGCCGTGTCGCAAGGGGTCTTCATGTCTCCCAAGGACCGCTCCGTGAATGCCGTGATCGCGGATTTCGACATCGCCAACAACATGACCCTGCCGTTCCTGGGGGCGTTCAGCCGGTTCTCGTTTCTGAGCGACCGCGGACAAAGGCGGGCTACGAGCGACATGATCGACAGGCTGGGCGTGGTCTGCCAGAGCGACCGCGACGACATCTCCACCCTGTCGGGCGGAAACCAGCAGAAGGTGATGATCGGACGCTGGTTGCTCAAGGCTTCCCGCGTCCTGCTTCTGGACGAGCCTTTCCAGGGCGTCGACATTGGAGCGCGCCGCGATATCGGGCGGTACATCCGGCAGAGCGCCGCCGATCGCACCACACTCGTCTTCGTCGCCGAAATCGACGAGGCCCTCGAAATCGCGGACCGGATCATCGTTCTGCACGAGGCCGAGATTTCCGGCGAATACCTCAATGAAAATGTCGATCTGAACAGTCTGGTTGCCGATGTCTCCGGCCCGGACCAGACCCAGACACAAGCCCTGGCGGGATAAACAAAAGCTCATGAACAAGAACGCACTCGAACTCGCCATCCGATACGGTTTTCTCGTCCTTCTCTTCGGGCTGGCCGTGTTCTTCAGCCTTTATGCGAGCGGATTTGCCAGCCCGCGCTCTGCGGTCTTCATCTTTCAGTCCGTCGCCATCACCGGCATTCTCGCGCTCGGCGTGACCTGCACCCTGGTCGTCGGCGGTTTCGACCTGTCGATCGGTTCCGTTGCCACATCCGCCCTGATGCTGTCCGCCTATTCCATGGTGATCCTGGAGCAGCCTGCGATTGTCGCCGTCGGCCTGTGCCTTGCCATGGGGGCGCTCGTCGGCCTGGTCAACGGGCTGCTGATCGTCAAGATGCGCGTTCCCGACCTGCTTGCCACGCTCGGCATGATGTTCCTTCTGATCGGTCTTCAACGCATTCCGACCCAGGGCAATTCGATCGCCACCGGCATGAGCCTTCCTGATGGATCGGTCGCGGAAGGCACCTTTTCCGCAGCCTTTCTCTGGCTTGGCCGGCACCGGTTCGATCTGTTCCTCGACCGGCTGCTGCCGGTCCCGGTGGTCGTGTTCCTGCTGATTGCCCTCTTCATCTGGCTGTTCCTCGGCTACACCCGCCACGGCAGGCTGATGTATGCCATCGGCTCCAATGAACGGGCGGCCGGTCTCGTCGGCACGAATGTCCAGCGCTACAAGATCATCGCCTACATGATCTCCGGCATGCTGGCCTCGGTCGGTGGCATCCTTTTGGCCGCACGCCTCGGCCGCGGCGACATTGCCTCCGGCAACAACCTGCTTCTGGACAGTGTTGCGGCCGCACTGATCGGATTTGCCGTTCTGGGTGCTGCCCGGCCAAACGCCTTCGGTACCGCCGCCGGTGCACTGTTCGTCGGCATTCTTCTTCAGGGGCTCACCATGATGAACGCCCCTTACTACATGCAGGATTTCGTCAAGGGCGCCGTTCTGGTCGCGGCCCTTGTCTTCACATTCTACCTGTCGTCGCGCCGCGGCGGCAGGAGAACAACGTGACGCCCTAAAGGCGCCGCTCTGATAGGGAGGAAGCAATATGTTGAGAAGGGAATTCATCAAGCTCGCGGTCGCAGCCGGCGTCGCGATGACCGGAGGAAGTGCGTTCGCAGCCGACATGCCGGCCCCGTTCGACAAGCCGGAAGACGTCAAGATCGCGCTTGTGCGCTACCTGTCGACCGGTGACTTCTTCCAGTCCTACCTTGCCGGTGTCGAGCGCCAGGCAGAAGCCCTTGGTGTCGATCTGCGCGTCTTCGACAGCCGCCAGGACGCCGCGCTGCAGGCCGACATGGTGGACCAGGCCATTGCCCTGGAAGTCGACGGCATCATCATTCAGCACGGCCTGACGGAATCCATGAAAGCCGCCGCCCAGCGCGCTGTCGATGCAGGCATCAAGGTGGTTGCCTTTGACGTCAATGTCGAGAACGAGGCCATTCCGCAGATCGAACAGTCGGATTACCTCCTGGGCAAACTGGCCCTGGAACAGGCCATCAAGGACAATGGCGACAGCTTTACCGCCGGCTATGTCTATGTGCCCGGCATTGCACCGCTCGACCGCCGGGACGTTGCCTGGAAGGAAGTGAAGGACGCCAATCCGGGCATCAAGGAAGCGGCCATGTTCGGCACGCTCGACAACCCGATCGCCAACTCCGTGGCCAACCAGGCCCGGTCCGTGCTGCAGGCCAACCCGACGATCAATGTGGTCTTTGCTCCCTATGACGAGTTCGCCAAGGGCGTGAAGATTGCCGTTGACGAAGCCGGTCTCAATCAGGACATCTCGATCTATTCCGCTGATGTCTCCACTGCCGACATTTCGGCAATGCGCGAACCGGATTCCGCCTGGAAGTCAACCGTTGCGACCAACCCGGCCGTTGTCGGTGAAGTCAGCGTCCGGAGCCTTGCCCTGATGCTGGCCGGCCACAATCCGGGAGCTCAGGTGATCGTGCCGCCGACGCTCATCACGCAGGACTTCCTGAACGAGCAGGACGTCAAGAACATGGATGACCTCGGCAAGAAGATGCCGCAGTTCCAGCATGCCGACGTGGCCGTCGCCGAATGGATCCCGCTTCCCGCACGGTGAAATCCGGTGAGGTGGACGGATTGATCCACCGTCGCGACAAAGCCCGGCAAATTGCCGGGCTTTCAGGTTTTTAACAAAGTCACTCCGTCATTCCGGACGGTCTGCAGCGTAGCTGCATGGCCAGATCCGGAACCCAGTGAATACTTCGCGCAGCAGGCGCGACTTTATCAATAAAGTCAGACGCTTGATTGGTTTTGTGCTCGCTTCCACTCGCGCTGATCCGCTGGGTTCCGGATCGGCGCGCAGCCACGCTGCACTTGTCCGGAATGACGCGCTGAGGGTTTGTCAGCAGTTTGAAAGCCCGGCAAATTGCCGGGCTTTTTCAGTTCCGATGCAAAAGCACCCGATCGAAAAAGGCAGACAGCTCGGCATGCGCCTCCAGTGGCAGGATTTCGGCGACATACTGGTCGGGGCGCACGATCACCAGGCAGCCGGTGTCACGATCAATGCCACGCAGATCAAAAATGTCCGGACCGTCCTTCAGATCCGGGCAGAAGATCTTTTCATAGTCCTTGAGACCGTAGCGTCCCTTTTCCGGCAGCAGGAAAGCATGCATTTTTTCAAGCGCGAGGTCGCGGTGTCCCTGCTGAAAAATAGTGCGCACATCAAGGATTGAATCCGGATCCTCCCCCGTCCTCGTGTGACGCAGCACCGGAGAAGCCGGATCGGACTGCAGAAAATCGCAAAGGCTTCGAACGCCGCAGCCAGAACCGGCCGGATCCGTGCGACCACCAAAGGCGAAGATCCGCCAGCGGCCATCCGCCTCAATCACATGCCCCAGATGAACCGGTTTGGCATCGGCAAGGCGAATGACCGGTGCCGAATGAAACCGCATGCCGGTGACAAAGCCCCTGGCCAGGTGCTGGTGCGCGCCATCACCGGTCAGAACGGACGGCTGATACAAGGTTGCCGTGCCTGCCGTGTATCGGCCGTGCTGGACAAAGTATTTCTGCACGTCCGCCGGGTCGACCCCATCCGGGTTTTGCTCAGACTTCACGGGCGCACTGACCAGACGCGCCCAGTCGCGGTCGAAATCGATCAGCGTCTGGGCGATCGCCCGCCGCTCGGCCGAGTAGGTCGAGAGCAGGTCCGGTCCGCTCCGACCGGTCAGCACATGGGCCAGTTTCCAGCCGAGATTGAATGTATCCTGCATGGAGACATTCATGCCCTGCCCAGCCTTGGGGCTGTGTGTGTGGCAGGCATCGCCTGCAATGAAGACCCGCGGCAGGCGCTCCCCCCCTGATCCGGCGGCACATCGTCGAACGTGTCGCAGATCCGCTGGCCGATCTCGTAAACCGACCACCAGGCAACTTCCTTCACCTCCAGCGTATGGGGCGCCAATATGCGGCGGGCGGCGTCGATAAGGTAGTCAACCGTGATGTTCCGGTTGGCTACGCGCTCATCCGGCTTCAGCTTGTCGAGTTCCACATAAATGCGCACGAGGTAACCGCCCTCGCGCGGAATGATCAGGATGCTGCCTTCGGCCGCGGACTGCACCAGGGCCTTGTAGCGGATATCCGGGAAATCGGTGACCGCAAGCACGTCCATGACACCCCAGGCCTGGTTGGCGCTGTCGCCCTTGAGTTCCCCGCCCAACAATTTGCGCACAACGCTCCGTGCACCGTCGCAGCCGACAACATATCTGGCGCGGACGGTTTCGACCTCACCTTCGTGGCCCGCGTCCATTCGTTCAAGACGCACTGTCACAGGATGATCTTCTGCCGTTGGTGCCGGGTCGATCTCAAGGCTTGTCAGCTTGCGGTGGTAATCCGGCTCCAGGCGGTTGGGCGCGTTCTTCATGATCTCCAGAAAATGGTCATGCACGCGGGCCTGATTCAGGATCACATGGGGGAACTCCGAAAGGCCGTCCTCAACATCCTGAACCCGGCCGCTGCGTGCTATCCGGGAGGGCTCCTCCGGATCCGGTTTCCAGAAAACGGTTTCATTGACCCAGTAGGCCTCCCTTTCGACCCGTTCGGCAAAACCAAAGGCGTTGAACATTTCCATGGTCCGACAGGCGATCCCATCCGCCTGTCCCAGCTTCAATGGCCCGGGCTTTTGTTCGACGATCCGAGTTTGGATCTCCGGGAACGCGGCCAGCTGAGCGGCCAGAGTCAGGCCTGCCGGGCCACAACCGACGATCAGCACATCAACTTCCTCCGGAACGTTTTCCGAACTCGCGGGACTTCCGGTTCTCTCTGAGATCGCCGGGTCCCCTGCCTTGAAACCGTTCAGATGAAACTGCATGACGCGATGTCCTCCCAACTCGGATCCGGGTTCTGAATGTGCCGACTTCACGCTGTCATTGTCGGCTTCCCGACCGCGTGCCAACCGGCGAGCCCGTTCCCTTCAAGACCTCCCTTCGTGGCAGGTCCCTCGACGCATTCGATTTAATCAGTATACTGACTAAATGGAGAGCGTCAAATTTAATCAGTATACTGATCTTTTAAGCCGGGAGACGAACATGACCCACCTGAACGATATGCCTGGACACCTGATCCGGCGATTGCAGCAGATCGCCGTTGCCGTGTTTCATGCTGAAGTCGAGGCAACAGGTTTTGACGTGACACCGGTGCAATTTGCGGCTCTTGTGACGGTTGCGGCCTGGCCCGGCATCGACCAGATCACCCTCGCCGGGCTGATTGCCTATGACCGGACCACGATCGCCGGTGTGGTCGACCGCCTGGTGCAGAAGGGCTTTCTATCACGCGAGGTGAGCGAAAAAGACCGCCGTGCGCGCGTCCTGCATATGACGCCAGAGGGCCACGCCGCTCTTGGAACACTCACTCCAGCCGTCGCAACAGCGCAAGATGTGATGCTCAGCGGCCTGGAAAAAGAAGAAGCCGACACCTTTCTGCACTTGCTGCGCAAGGCGACCGACGCCGTCAACGATCTCAGCCGCGCACCATTGCGCGGCCATCGGAAAGACGGTTGCTGATGCCCAAAACGAAAGAACACGGCAGACAAAAAGTTTAACCAATGCGAGCATTGCTTTTCTCACGCAATTTATAGAATAGTTGCCACGGCTGTCCCTCTCCTGCTGCAGCAGATTTGGGCAGCCGGTTGGCGGAACGGCGCCGATCTATCGGGGGAGCATTGGCGTGACGGACAGCACAAATGGGTCAGACGTTTCGAGCGAACCGTTCGAGCGCGACAAGGACGATTTTCCGGTTTTTGTTATCGGCTTGACCATGGCAGGCGCCGTCTCTGCCGGCGCCTATACGGCCGGTGTGCTCGACTATCTGTTTCGGGCGGTCGATGCCCACAACGACCTGGTGGAAAAGCACAAGGACGACGACGGCAGCACCGCTCCCCGGCACAAGGTGGTCATCAAGTCCATGACAGGCGCCTCGGCAGGGGGCATGTGCATCGGCCTTGCCATCGCAAGCCTCATCAAGGCCCGAAAGGACAACCCGGGCCGTTTGCAGGCAGGTTATTCCTTTCCTTACAAAACCGCGCCTGGCACGTCCGCGGCATCTGCCAGTGGAGCAAGTCAGCAACCAGCGAAATGCCACTACGCCCTGGCGCCGATCTTCGATGCCTGGGTCAAGAACATCACGCTTTGGGAGCAAAAAGCCGGTAGCCAGACCTTCGAGGGGTTCCTCGGCACTGTGGATCTCGACGATCCGGACAAGCTTCTGATCGGCCAGCCCGGCATTCCCGAAACACCTTATGTGTCTTCCGTTCTCGACAGCACCCATATCGACGAAGCAGCAAGCCCAAGCCTCGAAGGCATCAATGCGCTTGCAGAAGGCATGCACTACGATTTCCTGGCGGCCGACCTGGATGTGTTCATCACCAATACGAGCCTGAACGGCGTGGTCTATGAAGTCCAGTTTTCCGGCAAGGACGACGGCTACTGGATGCAGAAACACGACGTGGTGCGCCATTTCCGGATCAAGGACCTCGGAACAACCGCCTATCCGTCTCCATGGCTGGACCGATGGCAGGATCAGGGTATCACGCTCGATCCCAGGCAGAGCGATCCGGCGGGACACGTTCCCTTCCTGTCCGACAAAAAGTCCTCCTGGTACGCCCTGACGGTGGCCTCGATTGCATCGGGAGCGTTTCCGCTCGGCCTGGCGCCCCGATATGTGGATGCGACCGCACGTCAACTTGGTTCTCTGGATCCGGTAGACAACTATTGCGAAGGCGGCGCCTTGCCGCTGGAATTGCCGGAGCATTTTGCAAATCCGTTGCCACGTCCCGACTTTGGCGATGAAACTCAGAACGCCAACGAGAAGACCCCGTATATCTCCGTTGATGGCGGCGTCATCAACAACGAACCCTTTGAACTTGCCCGCTTTGCCATTCGCCGCTCGGTCACATCCGATGCCGGTGACACAAAGCTGCTCGACAATCCACGAGAGGGCGACCGCGCAGACCGCGCGGTCATCATGATCGATCCTTTCCCGGAAGGCGCCCGCTATGAAGCCATGACCAAAAAGGCTGCCGAAAAACTTGGCTCCCTCCTGATCAGCGTTGGCAAACTTCTGCCGACCCTCATCAGCCAGGCACGGTTCAAACAAAGCGAACTTCTCAATGCGCAGGAAGAAACCGTCTATTCCAGGTTTCTGGTCGCCCCCAGCCGGAAGGATCCGCGCAACACGGGCAAGAAACTGCGCGGGGCGGATGCCATCGCCTGTGGAACCTTGAGCGGTTTCAGCGGGTTCTTCGATGAAAGCTTCCGAGCGCATGACTTTGTTCTTGGGCAGCGCAATTGCCAGAGGTTCCTGGAAACGGCTTTTCTTCTGGATGCGGACAATCCTGTGCTGCAGTTGGGAGACGGCCATGATGACGCCAGGGCGGCACGCGCCAAGCGCCAGGCGGGCAAGGCCCACGAGATCAGGCAACACGACAATCTTGTGCGCCGGATCGTCAATCCGGTGCCGCTGACCGACGCCAACGGCGACCCGCTGATTGATGCGATCCAGGAACCACAATGGCCGGTCATCTCCCCTGCGGCCCTGATGCGCATGAAGGACCAGGCAGACATCCGCTTCGACAAGGTCGCCAAACGCCTGTTCGAGGTCCATATTCCCGGCCGCGCAGCGCGGTGGGGCCTCAAGCTGCTGTGGGAGGGAATTCCCGGACTGTTTGCCGGAACACGCAAACAGTTGATGGAAGCGGTCAGCCGAACCGTGCTGCAAACCTTCACCCGGCGCGCCCAGCTGTTGATCTATGCGGGCTTTGGCGAGGATGTACGCGACGCACTGGCCTACATGTTTTCCAAGTCCGAAGCCATGTCGGCCGCTGCCGTCATTGCGGCCATGGAAGCAGATCGGGACAAGGATGACCTTGCCGCAGACATAGGGATACCGGGCGAACGCGATCTGGAAGACGCATTAAAACAACTTGCAAAAGACGGCCTGGCCAAGCGCACTTGGCTAAGCTTCTATGGCACCCCGAAATACACGCTCAAGCTGGGATAGCAGGTCCGCAGCCTGTTCCCGCTCTTCACGGCAAATGGCGACGCAGTCCGGCGGGTTTTGCCCGCCCACACGCGATCAAAGCCCGTCCCTTTACATTTGGCGCTGCTACTTTAGGCTTGCCCCTACGACGAGCACCTGCTGACGCGGCCTCAAAACTCACCCCGAGACAGAATTGCGAAACGCATCATGACCGAAGCCAAAGCCGGCGACACGGTTCAACTTCACTACAAGGGCACCCTGGATGACGGGTCCGTCTTCGACAGTTCCGAAGGCCGGGAGCCCCTTGAATTCACCGTCGGCTCCGGCCAGATCATCCCGGGCCTCGACCGGGCCATTCCAGGCATGAAGGTGGGTGACGAGAAGACGGTCCGTATCGAGCCGGACGACGCCTATGGCCAGCACAATCCGGCTGCGCGCCAGGCCGTACCGCGGTCGAACATTCCGGAAAACGTGCCGCTGCAGATCGGCATGCAGCTGCAGGCCCAGACGGATAACGGCCAGATGATGACCGTCACCGTCGTCGAGATCTCCGACGACGAGGTCGTGCTGGACGCCAATCATCCTCTGGCAGGCAAGGTCCTGATCTTCGAAATCCAGATCACAGGGATCAACTGAGCCGGATTTTAATTCCGGTTCTGTCCTGTCCTTGCCGCGCCATCGAGGCAAGGCCATACCTCAATGACAAAGAGGCCAAAGCATAAAAACATGCTCTGGCCTCTCAATGTATAAGCCCCGCAGTTGCCTGCGGGGCCTTGTTTCAGGCAGCAGGATTCCTCCTGGCACCTAGTCCATGTAGACGCTGCCGTTGGCCTTTTCGACTTCCGCCTTGAAGCTCGCCAGAAGCTCTTTGGCCTTGCCGTCCAGGTTTTCTGCAATGTGGGTTTCGAAGGCCGGCTGCGTTGCGGCTGCCATGGCTGCGCGCTGATCGGCGCTCAGGGCGGTGACTTCCATCTTGTCCATCAGACCCGCAAGACCCCGGTCCGACGCCTCGATGATACGCGACAGGCCGCGGCTGGCGGCAACGCAGCTTTCGGCCGCATAGCGAAGCGTTTCCTGCTGATCTTCCGTCAGGCCTTCAAAGAAGTCGCGATTGACCATGAAGGTGTAGGGTGAGAACAGATGGTTGGTCAGGGTGAGATACTTCTGCACTTCTGAGAACTTGGCGAAGGAAATGATCGGCACCGGGTTCATCTGGCCGTCGATCACGCCGGTCTGCAGACCGGAATAGACCTCGCCCCAGGAGAGCGGATAGGCCTGCGCGCCAAGCGCCTGGATGATGGTCTGATGGGACGGCAGGGTCATGGTCCGAATGCGGATACCGTCAAAATCGTCGAGCGACGCGATCGGCTGCTTGGAGTTGGTGACCGCAAAGAACCCGCCCGTGTCCGGGAAACCAAGCACCACGACATCACCAAGTGTTTCCTCGATATCGGCGGCAAGGGCCTTGCCGAAATCACCGTCGAAGACTTCGTAGGTGGCCGCGTTGTCGGCAAAGGCAAATGGCAGGTTCAGAACGTCGACGCGCGGATAATAGCTGGCAAGCGCCCCGGTGGAGGTAAGCGTCGCCTGCAAGACACCATCACGCACGTGCTGGACGTGTTCAGCGGCCGAGCCGAGCTGGTTGGAACCGAAGACTTCCACTTCCACCGCGCCATTGGTGTCCGCCGCCACGATGTTCGAGAAGACGGCGGTGCAGGCATGCGCCGGGTTCTCGAACGGATCTGTCTTATTGTCGTGACCGAATTTCAGCACCTTGCCCTCGGCAAGTGCGCTGCCGGCCATCAGGGATGTGACAAGGCCGACAGCCAGTCCTTTTGCGAGTGCTTTCATCATTCTCTCCACTTCTCTTTCAGGTTTTTTTGCAGGTTTTTTGGCAGGTTTTTGCCGTTCTTGTTTTTTGCTACGGGGCGAACCCGAAGGCGCGCGGCAGGAACAGGGCCGCACTTTCCCAGAAGGCAAACAGGAACAGGACCGCCACCTCGGCGACCAGGAACGGTGCGAGCTTGATGGCAATGCGTTCCAGTTTTTCTCCGGTAACTGAAGACAGGACGAACAGGCAGGCGCCGACGGGCGGTGTCATCAACGAGATGTTGAGGGCAAGCACGAAGATGATGCCCGCATGGATCGGTGACAGGCCGACCTGGGCCGTCAGCGGCACCAGCACAGGCGCCAGGATGATCAGGATCGCCGTGATGTCCATGACCATGCCGACGATCAGCAGGAAGCCGATGATGATGGCAATCACGAGATAACGATTGTCCGCCATGCCCAGGATGGTTTCCGCCAGGAGTTGCGGAATGCGCTCGAAGCTCATCCACCAGCCGAGAATGCCGGCAAAGGCGATGATCACGAAGATGACGCCGGTGATACGTGCGGTGCGCACCAGCATGGTGTAAAGCGCCTTCACTGTGAGGGTCCGGTAGACGAACGCCCCGATGAAAAGCGCATAGGCGACAGCGATCGAGGCGGCTTCGGTCGGCGTGACCACGCCCCCCAGGATACCGCCCAGGATGATCAGCGGCATCAAAAGCGCCGTCAGCGAGGACACGAAGACGTCCCAGATTTCTCTCAGGTTCGCGCGCCGCTCCGCCTTGGGCAGGCTGTTTCGCGTAGCGCCGACTGCAATAACTGCCATACAGACAAGGCAGATGATCAGGCCTGGCAGAATACCGGCCGCGAAGAGCCCGCCGATGGAGACCCCCATCAGCGATCCGTAGACCACCATCAGTCCGGAGGGCGGAATGGTCGGGCCGATGATGGAGCCTGCAGCCGTCACTGCGCAGGCATAGTCGCGCTTGTAGCCTTCCTTGACCATGGCCGGCACCAGCGTGCGGCCGAAGGCAGCAGCATCCGCCGTTGCAGAGCCCGTCAGGCCCGCGAAAAAGACCGAGGCAAGCATGTTGGTGTGGGCAAGACCGCCTCGAAAATGACCGACCAGCACCTGGGCAAGGCGCACCAGCCGATCGGTGATGCCGGTGTGATTCATGATTTCGCCGGCCAGAATGAAGAACGGCATGGCCAGGAACGGAAAGATGTTCAGACCGTTGAAGATCCGGCTTGGACCGATGGCGAGGAACTGATCACCGCCCATGTGGATCAGACCGATGACACCGGCTGCTCCGATGGCAAAACCGATGGGCATGCCAAGCAGGACGAAGCCGATGAAAACAAGCGCGACAATCATGCGGACGCCTCCTGAAACGGAGGATTGTCGAGATGGGTGCCCGTATCCCGGATCATGACCAGCACGGTCTGGATGACCGCAAGCGCTGCAGCCGTCGGGATCGCTGCGTAAAAGGGCTGCAGACTGATGCCAAAGATCATGGCCTGGCGTTTGGCACCGCTTTCGGCAAAGCCGAGCCCATACCAGAAGACATAGAGGAACAGGGCGAGGATAAAGAGGTCGATGGCGATCAGCACACCGCGGCGCAGGCCTTGCGGCACCTGCATGATTGCCGCGGTGAGGCCAATGTGATCCCGCCGCGCAATCCCTGAGGAGACCGCCAGCATGGCAGCCCAGATCATCAGATAACGCGCGATGATCTCCGGCCACGGCAATTGCCAGTGAAAGAAGTAACGGTCGACGACACCGAGCCAGACGTCCAGCACCAGAAGCGCCATCAGCAAGGCCACAACCGCTTCCACCCCCTTGTTCAGTCTCGCGCTGGTCTTGGCTGCCCAGTCCCGCATATCCCCCCCCAACTTCAAAAATGTACCTTAATTACATTTTCAAAGCAGATTGAGGCATCAGTCAAGCATTTTTTGTTTTTTAGTTACACTTTGGGAGCGATTTGGGCTAGTTTGAAACCCTCATTGACGCGTTTCTGTAATCAAATTACAAATCCTGCAACCAGGGAGATCCATGTGCAGGCAAAAATCAAAACCCCGTCCGGCGACAGTTCCAGCGGTCAGGCAGCCATCGATTTGATCTCCGCGCTGCGCGATCACGACGGACGGTTTCCTGCACGAGAGCAGAAGGTGGCCACTTACGTTCAGGCGCACCTGGCTGACATCTCCGACATGACCATTGCCCAGCTCGCCAAGGCAGTCGGCGTCAGCACTCCGACTGTTGTGCGCTTCTGCAGAACACTCGGCTGTGACGGGTTCCGGGAATTCAAGCTGCGCCTCGCCCAGAACCTGGCCGTCAGCCTGCAATATATTTCACCGCCGCCGGCCAGCGAACAGGTGGCCAGCGACACGGCCGTCGACCGGGTGCTCGGGGCACTCTATGCAACGGCGAATGTCATGCGCGGCCAGGTCGACCCGGATATCCTGGAAACGGCCGTCTCGGAGATTTCCAGTTGCCGGCAGCTGGTGGCCGCCGGCATTGGCGGCGGCTCTTCCATGGTCGCCACCGAAGCTGCCAACCGGTTCTTCCGGCTGGGCATTCCGGCCGTCGCGCTGGAGGACAGCTATCTCCTGCAGATGCGCGCGGCAACGCTCGGCCCGGAGGATGTGCTGTTGTGCGTCTCGGCGAGCGGGGAAGCGGAGGAACTGGTCAGCGCGGCGGAAATTGCCGGCGGCTACGGTGCCATGACCATCGCGATCGCGCCAAAGGGATCGCGGCTTGCGCAGATCTCGAAGGTCTCCCTGCTCATCGATCTGCCCGAAGACCCGGACATCTACAAGCCGACAGCCTCCCGCTATGCCCATCTGATCATTGTCGATGCGATCGCCATGACCGTGGCCCAGGTCCGGTCCACAACCACTGCGGAAAACCTGCGCCGCATACGGGCCTCCCTGACTGCCTTTCACGGGCGCACAGGCCCTCAGCCGCTCGGGGATTAAGGCCACTGCCAGACTGAGCCTGGGAAAACGTCATCATCGTGCAGCAGGTCGTGAAACACGGCGTTGAACCTGTTCAGCTCCGTCGGTTCACGCGGCGCGTTCTTCCCGCTAACATTGTATCGCTCATCGCTTGCAATGCTTGGATCCCCCTGATGACGCCGATCACCCTATAGCGGAGAATTTTCCGATCCGTGCCGCAAACTGCCGCATTCCGATGCGAAAACGACATAAGCCGATTGCATTTTCTGCGTAGGTCACCCTATGTAGGTTATTGGTTTTCAAAGCGCTTGCCGGAGACACTGAATTCATGTCGGTTGATATTGACGCCCTGGTTGATAGACGGCGCCTGAGGCGCAAAGTGACCTTCTGGCGGGTTGCGACCTTCGTCGTTATCGCCGCGGCGCTGGTCACCGGCATCCTGCTTGCTTCCGGTGCATCCGGGCTGTCCAAGCGATCTGCCCACGTGGCGCGTATCCCGATCGAAGGTCTTATCGTCGAAGACCGCAAGACGCTGAAAATGATCGAGAAGATCGGCAAGTCGACGGCCGTCAAGGGCGTCGTCATATCGATCAATTCACCCGGCGGCAGCACCACCGGCGGCGAGGCGCTATACGAAGCTCTCCGCGAATTGGCAGAGAAAAAGCCCGTTGTCGCGGAAATCCGCACCATCGGCACGTCTGCCGGCTACATGGTTGCCCTTTCGGCCGACCATATCGTCGCCCGCTACAACACAATCACCGGTTCGATCGGTGTGCTCTTCCAGTTCGGCAACATCGAGAAGCTGCTGGAAACCGTCGGCGTTGAAATGGAAGCGGTGAAAAGCGCACCACTCAAGGCGGAACCCGATTTCTATTCTCAAGTCAGCCCCGAGGCCCGGGCCATGCTGCAGAGCCTGGTCACCGACTCCTATGACTGGTTTGTCGGACTGGTGGCAGAACGCCGCTCACTCGACGCCACCAAGGCGCGGCAGCTGGCGGACGGCCGTATTCTGACCGGTCACGAAGCGATGTCCGAGAAGCTGGTGGATGCCATCGGCGGCGAAAAAGCCGCGATCTCCTGGCTCGAGACCGAGAAGGGTGTCGCAAAGGACCTGCCGGTCGTTACCTGGAGCACAAAAGAGAACCTGGAGGAGCTGCCATTCTCCTCTCGCATCTCCCGAGAATTCGGAAAAGGCATCGGTTCCGCGCTTCTGGACCCGATTAATGACGCTAAGGGGCTGATTCCACGGGGTCTTACGCTTGACGGGCTCGTGTCCGTTTGGCAGGCTTCTGACGCGGCAGACAATAATCGCTAAGCGAGGGGGCTCTTCATGATCAAATCTGAGCTTGTTCAGCATATTGCCGAACAAAATCCGCATCTCTATCAGCGGGACGTTGAGAACATCGTCAACGCCATCTTGGACGAGATCACTGAGGCACTCATGCGGGGCGACCGCGTCGAGCTGCGTGGCTTCGGAGCCTTCTCCGTGAAGAACCGGCCCGCCCGGATCGGCCGCAATCCAAGAACCGGCCAGAAGGTGGAAGTGGACGAGAAACACGTCCCGTTTTTCAAGACAGGCAAGGAAATGCGGCTCCGGTTGAACGATGGTGTGGATCACGGCGACGACTGATTGCGCTGCACACGTGACCCCATCTAAAATGAAACCGTGATCTGGAAAGTTCCGGGAGAAGGCAGTGACCAGCTTCATCAAGAACGTGATTTTGTTCACCGTGGCGGTGGTGCTTATCCCGCTGTCGGTTGCAAACCGGCACACGGTCTCGCTGTCCCTGAACCCGTTCGATCCCCAGGACCCACGGCTGACCATCCCTGACATTCCCCTGTTCTGGGTGATTTTTGCCAGCCTCGGCGTCGGCATTGTTGTCGGCGGTATTGCCGTCTGGGCCAGGCAGGGCCGCTGGCGCAAGGAAGCCAGGTCCAAGCGCCGGGAAGCTGCCAAGTGGCACAAGGAGGCAGATCAACTGCGCGAGATGCAGACGACGTCTCAGCCTGCCGGCGGTGTCAAGGGACTGACCGGGCCGGGCAGCCGCACAGCCGCCTGATCGGCGCTCCCCGATGCGGATCATTTCCAGCGACGAGATTGACGCCTGTCTTGACGACCGGTCCGTTCTTGAAACGCTGCGCCGTGCCTACAGGTCAAATACGGTCGCGCCAGAAACCAGCACATTGACGATCGACCGCGTCAATCAACTGACCGGCGCACTTTCGGTTCAACCCGCCTGGACGGATTTTGCCGCTCAGGGCGACGTCTCCCGCGGCTATATCGGATGTGCGCTTGCTCTCGACCTGCCGGAACAACCCGGACCGGCCGCCAGCCTCTATCTCCTGTTTTCCGGCTCTGCCGGCCAGCCGATCGCCCTCCTGGACGGCATGCGCCTGACAGTGTGGCGAACGTCTGCCATGCACGCTCTGGCCGCCGGCTACCTGTCGCGCGAAGACACGTCCAGACTGCTGATTATCGGCGATGATCCGCGTCTTCCCCGCCTGATCTCCGCTTATGCCGATGTCAGGAACCTGACATCGATCCTGCTTTGCGGGACGGCGCCGGACACCCAGAAACGGATCTCCGGACTGGCAACGCTGAAAGGGGTGCATGTCGGTGTGACCGGAGAAATTCACTCGGCGCAGGAGGGCGCCGACATGATCCTGATCGCCGGGCCCGATGCCGGAACAGGTACCCGTCACATGCTGACGTATCTCGATCCGCCGGCTGGCTGTCATATCGACGTGCTTGATGCCGATGTCCAGTTGCCGAGCGACCTTCTGGACGAAGCGCGCCTGTTCACGTCGGATCTCAGCCTTCCTCCTAGCACAGAGCTGGAATGGGCTGCGGATCTGAAAGAGCTGACCCAGGGCAGCAAGGCGGGCCGCCGCTATTACGGCCAACGCACCCTGTTTCTGCCCAGTGCGCGCACCGGGCTTGCCGACTATGCTCTCGCCGCACACATTTTTTTGAGAACGTAGGCTCTGGAACTCGGCACGACAGGCACCACATCTGGAACAGCAGGGGGTAGACCCGGAATGAGGACTGTCAAACGCGCCGGAGAACCGGCGGTTGCATGACAGACATGTTTCCGGAATGTCGACTGCAAAGGAGCACGTCATGTTGACGACACTTGCCTATTCGGCAAGTCTTCCAGCAATCGCGATCGGGCTGATTTTTTACGTCTCGGCGACGACAGGGCTGGTTTACTGACCCACCACCGTCCGCCTCCCAGGACGTCGCGGTGTCAAATGAGTTGAAAACGCCGGCTTGTAAGCCGGCGTTTTTTTATTGCGTGCTTTCCATATTTCTGCGCCGCCGGGACAGGAAGCCCTTGCGGCCAACCAGAAGTAATTCTTCTTGACGGAATTGGTCGCTTCGCTGCCGCGCAATCGTGTCCCCTTTCGATCGTAAAGTTCCATATTGGAAAATCTGGAAATTGTAAGTAGCAATAAAGTGAAAGCGGCGCCTATGCGACAGGGAGCAAAGTGTGGTCCGATGAGACTACGAACCGGCCTCGATCCGACGGATATCCGCATACTCAGCGCGGTGCAGAAACATGGTCAACTGAGCAAGGCCAAGTTGGCCGAAATCGTGAACCTGTCTGCCACACCGTGTTGGGCGCGCCTTAACCGTCTGCGCGCGGAAGGGTTCATTCGCGGCTACCATGCCGATATTGCGCTTGATCGGATCGTCGATGTGACTCGCGTGGTCGTGACCATTTCCCTGGAACATCATCGCAAGTCTGATTTTGAGCGTTTCGAAAACCATATCCTGACCGAAGATGCGATTATCAATTGCGTCGCGACTGGCGGCGGCTCTGACTATGTCATGACCGTTGTCACGCCCAGCCTGGCGAGTTTCCAGGAACTGATGGAAGAGCTTTTGTCGGCTGAACTGGGCATCGACAGATACATGACCTACTTCGCTACACGCCTGATCAAGGCCAAGCAACCCAATCTGGCCAAGCTGGTGTCACCGCCCCAACGCTAGCCCAATGTCTGTTTGGACTGAGATTAGCCTTGAAAACAGTCTGAACGGACTAGTGAACCACCGGATTTCAGGCCACGCCTTCAATCGAAAGACCCTATTTTGCCAGGCATCAATGACGCCGCAGCGGGACAGCCCGGATTGCACATGTGGGTGGAGGATTGAATGCAAGCTCATGAGTTCGGATTTGGAACACAGATCCGCAAATCTCCTTTTTTTGAAGCGACGGTTCGCTGGGGTGCCAGGGGCTTTTCAGTGTACAATCATATGTACATTCCACGAGATTTCGGCGACCCGGTACAGAATTTCTGGAACTTGGTGAACGACGCCATTTTGTGCGACGTGGCAGTGGAGCGGCAAGTTGAGATTACTGGGCCGGACGCCGCGAAATTCACGCAGATGCTGACCCCGCGCGACCTGTCGACCATGGCGGTGGGGCAATGTAAATACGTTCTGATCACCAATGCCCATGGCGGCATCCTGAACGACCCGATCCTGCTGCGTCTGGGCGAGAACCATTTCTGGTTGTCGATCGCCGACAGCGACATCCTGCTCTGGGCACAAGGCGTGGCTGTGCATTCCGGTCTGGACGTGACCATCTCGGAGCCGGATGTCTCACCGCTGCAGTTGCAAGGTCCCAAGTCGGGCGACATCATGCTCGCCCTCTTTGGCGACGGGATCATGGACCTGCGCTATTACTGGCTGCGCGAGGTGGAGCTTGACGGTATTCCGCTCATTGTGTCGCGCACAGGCTGGTCCAGCGAACTGGGCTATGAAATCTACCTTCGCGACAGCACCTATGGCGACCAGCTCTGGGAGCGCATCATGGAAGTCGGCGGTCCCCTCGGCCTGAAGCCGGGCCACACTTCTACCATCCGACGTATCGAAGGCGGAATGCTCTCCTATCACGCCGACGCGGACATCAACACCAACCCGTTTGAACTCGGATTGGATCGGTTGGTCAATCTGGACAGCGACGCGGAATTCATCGGCAAATTCGCGCTTCAGCGGGTCCGGGACAATGGTGTGACACGCAAGCAGGTCGGACTGATCATAGACAGCGCGCCGCTGACAGGACCGAACACAGCCTTCTGGACCATCAACCGCGACGGTGTTTGCGTGGGCAAGGTGACTTCGGCCATCTATTCGCCGCGTCTTGAGAAGAACATCGCACTTGCCATGGTTTCGGTCGACTGCGCCGATATCGGCACGCAGCTCGAGATTGTAATGCCTTCCGGCCATGCAGCAGCCACGGTCGCTGAAAGGCCGTTCTTCGATCCGCGCAAAAAGCTCGCGGCAGCCTGACACAGTATCGACCTGACATACGCCGGAGACCCAAAAAATGTCGGATTTGGAGATCGCGCTGCATTGGCATCGAAGTGAGGCAACCTTGCAGACAGGCAAATACTCCAACGCCCACACCGTGCAGTATAATGCAGGTCATGAAGTTCAGGTGGATGCCGCCCCGGACTGGGGCGGTGATCCAGAAAATACCAATCCCGAACAGGCCCTCGCTGCCGCGCTCTCCAGTTGCCACATGATGACGTTTCTCGCGCTGTCAGCCAAGGCGGGCTGGCCTGTCGCCAGCTATCACGACCAGGCGGTCGCCCATCTGGGAAAAAATGCGAGGGGACAGATGTCCGTGACACGGATCGACCTGCATCCGAAGGTGCGCTTCGACACAGGTTTCGAAGTTGACGCAAGCCAGTTGGGAGAAATGCAGGCGCGAGCTCATCGCTACTGTTTCATCGCCAACACTCTCGCCGACAGCGTCGAAATCAACGTTCTATGAGCATCGGCAAAAGGCGCGGAACATAGGATAACGAAAAGGCCGGATCCTGCAATCCGGCCTTTTTTCTTCGGACAACGACTGCTGAATACTCAGCCGGCCATCTCGGCAGGTGTCATCCAGCCTTGAACCGCGCCACCGACATCCTTCAGGATTGCGATGCGGCCGATGCCGGGCACATCAAAGGGAGGACGCATGACTTCCGCGCCATGGGCCTTTGCAAGCTCCAGTCGCTCGTCGATATTGTCGACGGCAATGTAGGACATCCAGTGTTCCGGTATGCCGTCGAAATGGGGCGCATTCATCGGGAAAAAGCCACCGACCGGCTTGTCACCGAGGTTGGCCACGACATAGGTGCCGTCTTCCATCGGCATTTCGGTGAAGGTCCACCCGAGAGTCTTGCCATAGAAATCCTTGGCTTTCTGGGTGTCGCGCGTCATCAGCTCGTTCCAGTAGAAGATACCGTGCTCGGCCATGATCTTCTCCATCCTCCATTTGTGAAATTGCACCCTGAGGCTGTGTTGATCCTACTGCGGACCGACGGACAGACCTGTGACATAACGCAATTTCATCGCGATTTTTGTCAATATCGGGACGCCCTGCCAATTAGCTGCGCTTGCCGGCGCGATAGCCGGGCAAGGTCCATCCCCGCAAAATAGCGCCGCCACGCAGGATCAGTGCGATCGCACCGGCCAGAAGGGCACAGGCGACTTGCGGCAGATCCACTTGCACCAGCAGGACATAACTTCCCGCGCCGGCAAATGCCGCGCTGACATAGATCTCGGATTTGACGATGGAAGACGGTTCACGGGCAATCGTGTCCCTCAGGACGCCGCCGAATGTTGCCGTTGCAACTCCCATCAGGACTGCTACCAGGATTGTGTCACCGACCGACAGGGCCTTGGCAGCCCCCATCACGGAATAAGCGGCGATCCCGACTGCGTCGGCCCAGCGAAGCGGCTTGTTCAAGGACTCGATCCAGTCGGCAAAGAACCAGACAAAAACGCTGACCGCGAGGCAGACCAGCAGATAGGTTTCATTCTGGACCCAGAACACCGGCACGCCAAGAAGCAGATCGCGGAGCGTGCCGCCGCCAATGCCGGTCAGGGTGGCAAAGAACAGAAACGCGATGAAATCGAGCTGCTTGCGCGACGCCATGATGCCGCCCGTGATCGCAAAAACGGCAACGCCGAGATAATCCAGCATCTGCAGCAGCATGGTGCCCCTTTTCACTCGTTGGACCGCAAGACCAGGTTCGGGTCAGCCAGCTTTCCGGTTTGCCGTCACCCCATGACTTGATCTATGAGCCTCGCCACTTCTTCCCCGATGGAAAAAGCGTGTTGTAACTCCCTTTCAGGGCAAGGACTACAGGGACAAGCCCCGCAAAGGCGAAGCTTACCAACGCCGGCCGAAAAAAAACCACTCCCGCGACTGGCGGAAGTGGCTTCTTTCAAAGAAAGACGATGGCGCGATCAGGCGCTCTTGTCGACAGTCTGCCCGGCTTCACCAGCGGCATCCGCCGGTGCCTGGGCAACGTCCTTCGGCCCGCCCTTGGAGACACCGACCATGGCCGGTCGCAGGACGCGCTCGCCGATGACATAGCCGGCCTGCATGACCTGAACCACGGTGTTGTTCGGCACTTCCGTGTTCGGTACCTCGAACATGGCCTGGTGGAAATTCGGGTCGAATTTCTGGCCTTCCGGGTTGAGTTTCTTGACGCCGTTTTTCTCCAGCTGGTTGAGCAGATCGCGTTCGATCATCTCAACACCTTCGATCAGCGAGGCAACGCCGGCATCGGCGTTCTTGCGGTCATCTTCCGGCAGGGCTTCCAACGCGCGGCGCAGATTGTCAGAAACGGTCAGCATGTCGCGCGCAAAACCGGAGACCGCATATTGGCGGGCGTCCTTGATTTCCTTCTCCGTGCGGCGGCGCAGGTTTTCCATCTCGGCCATGGCACGGAGTGCCCGGTCCTTGAGGTCGGCATTTTCCGTCTGCAGCAGTTCGAGTGGATCCATGCCGGTCGCGTCAGCACCGGTTTCACCGGCCGCGGCTTCGGTTTCCGGCGTCACGTCTGCCGGCTGTTCTTCCGGGGATTTGTTCTCGTCACTCATGAATGGTCCGTCTGGCTAAAATCCAATGCGGCTGCTTTATACCAATTGCCGGCCATTTCAAAGAGGATCGGCGGATAAGCTTTCGCATATCCGCCGGCCGCGCTCATATGGCCTGCCGCCGGTGGGCCGCAGGAAGATCATTTCTTAAAGGGCGCTCTTGATCCAGTCGGACAGCTTGCCTTTCGGCGCAGCACCGATCTGTTGCGCCATCGGCTCACCACCCTTGAACAGGATCAGCATCGGGATGGAGCGGACGCCATATTTCATGGCCATGTCCTGGTTTTCGTCGATGTTCAGCTTGGTGATCTTCACCTGGCCGTCCATCTCTTCGGAGATTTCCTCAAGTGCCGGAGCGATCATCTTACAGGGGCCGCACCATTCGGCCCAGAAGTCGACGACGACCGGAGCGTCGGAATTCAGAACTTCCGCCTCAAAGGAGGCATCGGTGACTTGCGTGGTTGCCATAACTAGATCTCGTAGGTCTGGGGGTCACGCCTACACTATGTAAGCGCGTCAGTTGGCACGAACGTAGGAAGCAAGAGGCGCGGCGTCAAGCGGCTGTGCCGTCAGGCCGCAATCCGGCAAAGGTCTCGTCGAGCATTGCCGCCGGGATTTCCATCAGGGAAGGGCCGGAGGTCCACAAAAGACAGGCGGAAATGTCCCGGCCCGGATAAATCTGCTTCAGCATTTCCCTGTAAACACAAAGCTGTGCGCGATATTCGAGAGGAACTTCCGCAACCTCTTCCGGCGGATGAAAATTCGTCTTGTAATCCACAATCACAACCCGGTTATCCTCAACCAGAAGCCGGTCGATCTGCCCGGAGATTTCGACCTCCGTGCCATCGGCAATGCGAATCGTGCCAACGACAGGCACCTCGGCTCGTGCCCGGGCCGCAAACAGCGGCGCGAATTCAGGGTCGTCCAGAATGCGCGCGACCTCTTCCAGCAAGCGCTCGCGACGGGAGATGAATTCCGGGCGCAGCGCCTGATCGAGATAGTTTTCCGCAGCCTGCATCCGCTCGCCCGCCACAAGGTCGGGCAGGAGCTCCAACAGGCGGTGAACCAGCCGTCCCCGCTCCAGCGGCCAGGAGGCCGGGTCCCGTCCCGCCTGAAGCCTGGAGACTGCCGGCACGGGATCAATCCCCTCTTTCTCCTCCATCGCCTCGAAGGCTCTTGAAGGCTGCAGGCGCTTCTTTTTCGGCAGCGGCCGTACCGGTTCCGACAGCCATGCAGGCAGTGGCGGCGCTGTCTCTTCGGACGCTTCAGGGACCCTGGAGACAGTCCCGGAGGCCGGATGTGTGCCCGCCCCGTCCTTCTGCCAGCGCCACCCTGATACAGCGCCGTCCGGACCAAACAGTTCCTGCGCTCCCGGTTTCAGGGACCGCGACACCATGGAATACCAGCAGTTTTCATGGGCACCGCGTTTCGGCTCCCAGCCACAGACAATCAGCCGGTCTTCGGCGCGTGTCAGTGCCACATACAAAAGCCGCCGATATTCCTCTTCCTGGGCCGCCCGCAACGCATCAACGGTCTCGTCGTGCCAGCTTGTGCGATCAGCCTTTGGCGGTAGCCATACAAGCGCCGGCGGCAAAAGATCATTGTTCAGACGCGGATGCGGCAGAAAAGACGGATCATGGATCGCGCTGACCGGCGCAGCACCCGGATCCACCAGAATGACGATCCGCGCCTCAAGCCCCTTGGACCCGTGCACCGTCATGATCCGGACCATGCCCTTGGTGTTGGTCAGCTCACGCTTGATCTCCGTCGGGGCCGCCGCCATCCAGGCAAGGAACCCTTCAAGACCAGGCGTGCCGGCCTGTTCATAGGCCATGGTCAGTGCCAGGAACTCGTCGAGAACGTCATCGACTTCAACCCCGAGCCGGGACCGGAAGGCCTTTCGACCGCCATCGGCCCCCAGCAGGCGGGCATAAAATTCATAGGGCGGCACGAAGTCGGCGCGGGCGCGCCAATCCTCAAGCCTTGCCCGGACCTGTTTCCAGGTCTCGCTGGTCTCGGACCGCTTGACCAGCATCTGCCAGAGCGTGCCCGGCCGGACCTTGTCAGGCGTCTCCCGGGCGATCTGGAAGAGATCCTCGTCTCCCAAGCCGAAGAGCGGGCTTTTCAACACGCAGGCAAGCGACAGATCGTCTTCCGGCAGCAGCAGGAACCGGCCAAGCGCGGCCAGATCCTTGACCGCGATGTGGTCCGTCAACACCAGCCTGTCGCTGCCGGCAGCCGGAATGTCGCGTTCCTTCAGTTCCCGGTTGAGCGCCTCGACAAAGGGACCGCGTTTGCGAACAAGGATCATGACGTCGCCGGGATCAGCCACGCCGTCCCGCATCCAGTCGGCGATTTCCCCGGCAATGCGTCTGGCGACCTTGATCATCGGACTGCCGGAGCCGACATGGTCGATCGGCTGCCGCCAGTCGTCCGGCTCCTCGATTTCCGCTTCCGCTTCCAACGGCCAGATATCGACAATTCCGGGGTCGCGGCGGATCGCCTCGTGCACAGGTGCCTTCACGTCCTGGGAAAGGCCCCTGTGGGCACTTTCTTCGCGGAACACCTCATCGACAGCGCCGAGCACATCGGGCGTCGACCGGAAAGACAGCTGCAGATTGACGGAATGAAATTCCCGTTCCGCTTCACCTGCCCTTTGCGCGAATTCCCGGCGCATGGCGTCGAAATAGGCCGGAACAGCCCCCTGAAACGAGTAGATCGACTGCTTTTCGTCGCCGACCGCAAACAGGGTCCGCACCCGGTCATGTCCACCTTCACCTGAAAAGAACTCTGCGGCCAGCGCCGTTACCACGTCCCATTGGCGCGGGCTGGTGTCCTGGGCCTCATCCACCAGGATATGGTCAAGCCCCTGGTCGAGCTTGTATTGCACCCAGAGGGCCGCATCCGACTTCTGCAGAAGCGATGCGGTCTTGACGACCAGGTCCTCGAAATCCAGATACCCGCGCGCCGTCTTTGCGCGCTCATAGTGCCGGATCACCGCGTCGGCCAGATGCAGGAGCGACGCCGTGCCTTCATAGGTGGCAACCTTGCGGCGCTCGTCCAGCAGCGACAACAGTCGGTCCTGCTCGGCGCCCAGAGCGTCCAGCATCTGCGGGAAATCCGCAACAATCTTCTTGGTGGCGAGCGATTTGCGCGGCTCAAGCTTGGCCGTCAGGAAGATGGATTGCCAGGCCTCGCGGAAAGCCGTCAGGTCCGCCAGGCTTGCGGCTTCGACCAGCGCATCGCCGCGGGCCTGATCGGTTTTTGAACCGGTCCCGAGCGCCTCGGCATATGCGCGGCAGGTATTGAGATCGAGGGGACACTCCGCCTTGAACCGCCGATCGAACTCTGCCAGCCGCAGCGACGGATCCACGTCGAGCAATCCGGCAAGCTCTTCAAGCGCGGGCAAAAGCCCGTCCGCATCATTGGTCCAGCGGCGGAAGGCATCCCGGCTCTGGATAAGTTCATCCAGAGCCTTCTGGGCACCGCCATCGCTCATCAGATCGATCACCGAGGCAAGGGCCCGGCCATAGGTGCTCGCCGGGTCGGTCTCGGCGGCATGAAGCACGGTGGCGCGGGATTCGGCCATCAGTTCTGCGGCGATGCGATCATCCAGCACCGCAAAATGCCCGGCCACGTTGGCCTCCAGCGGGAACTGGTGCAGCAGGGCTTCGCAGAAGCCGTGGATGGTCTGGATCTTCAGTCCACCGGGGGTCTCTAGCGCTCGGGCGAAGAGCCTGCGTGCCATGGCAAGGCGCGCGGCATCCGGTCTCCGCCCCTCGATATCCTGCAGCTCCCGGGACAGCGCTTCATCGTCCCTGGTCACCCAGTCGCCCAGGATGCGGAAAACACGGGTCGCCATTTCGGCAGCAGCGGCCTTGGTAAAGGTCAGCGCGAGGATGCGGGACGGGTCCGTGCCATCCAGCAGAAGCCGCACAACCCGGCGCGACAGGACAAAGGTCTTGCCGGATCCGGCATTGGCACTCACCCAGGCCGAGGCACGCGGGCGCGAGGCAAGATCCTGACGTTCACGGGTCAGTTCCGGGATCTGGAACCCGCTCATGACGGTTCCTCCCCACCAAGGGCCCATTCCTGGGTCCGGGCCAGATGGTCATAGTCGCCGTCCATCTGCCGCTCGCGCATGACACGGGCGCGCGACAGATACCCGGTCTCGGGCTTTGCATAATGGGCGATCAATTGCTCCAGGCGCGCCCAGGCATCTTCGATCAGGCCTTCCAGCGGAACATCCTTGGGGTTTCGCACCGCCTCGATGACCGGTTCCGCGCCGCCCTTCAGCTGCAGGTAGACCAGTTCCGAAACCTCGGCATCCGCCGGCACGTCCTTGAAGCCGAACCGTTTGATCATTGCGGCTTCCAGAGGCAGTTGCGGCGACAGCAGCGCGTCGACCTGTTTTTGCGACGGCACCTGCCCTGTCTTGTAATCGATCACCGAGAGGGAGCCCCCCTGCAGCTGATCGATACGGTCGGCCCGGCCGCGCAGTCGGAAATCAAATCCGGGCAGGGCGAGCGCAACACCGCCGCCGATCTCCAGATGCCGCGTGTCGATGGATGCGGATCTTTTGCCCTCATAGGCCACAAATCCGGCCGCAATCTTCTGGAACCTTGGCCACCAGAGCGCCCGGATCGCCGGAAACGCATCAAGCGGTTCAAACAGCTCTTCGCCTATTCCGATCAGCGCGTCGACTGCGCTGTCGTCGAAGGGGCCCTGCCAGGTCATCAGGAACTGCGCCAGGGCATCATGAATGAGATTGCCCTTGTCAGCCGCCCCCGGCTCGCCGCCGATTGGCTCTACCGGCTGCAGCTCCAGAACGTGGCGTGCGTAGATCGCATAGGGATCGCGGATGAGCCGCTCGATCTCGGTGATGGACAAGGAGGCCGGCCGGGCTGCCAGCGGAGGCAGAGGCGCCGGACGCCGGGCCGGACGCACCGCACCTTCGGACCGGTCAAGCTGGGAGGCCAGTTCCGGGTAGACCGCCCCGCGTGCCTCAAGGTCCCTTGTGAGTTCAGGCCCTGCAAGCGTGGTCAGCCGCTGCAGCCAGCGCGAGGCCACGGTGGGGGCGCCATCACTTCGGGCCGCACGTGACAGCAACACGCGCCTTGTGCCGAACCCTTGTGCAAAATCATGTGCGGCGGCCCCCAGCCGCCGTTCGGGCGGCTCCAGTCCCATGTCCCGTTTCATCGGCCGGTTCAGCCACGGGTCATTGCGGGTGCGCTGCGGCCAGACGCCTTCGTTCAGACCACCCATGATCATGAAGTCGAAGCTCTGCAGCCGCGCTTCCATGGGACCGAGGATCTGTATGCGCGTGTCGCCCGGCAGACGGCGGCGGACGGCGTGGCCAGACATCAGCGCAGGCAGGACGGATGGCCACTCACCAGGCGGAATATCGAGCCCGCTGGAGCCGGCTTCCAGGAGGCCGGTGAAGAATTCCGCGAGGGCCTCGCCCGCTTCACCGGCATAGAGTTCCGCGACCGAGCCGGTTTCATCCCCTGAAATCGCCTCGATCACCTCGATGTGCCGCCGTGCCAGGTCCATCAGATCTAGCGGCTCACTGGAAGATGCCAGGTCTTCCAGGGGTTTCAGCGCTGCTGCCAGCCGCTCGACAAGATCCGCGATCACGTCCCAGTCGGCGTCGTGGACCTTCTTCCAGCGCGGCGTATGCGCCTTGCCCGCTTCCTCGCGGCTCGCCTCGACGGCCAGTTTCAGGCCCGCCGTACCGGCGCGTGCCCGCGGGCCGCGAACGACCCCGCGTTCAAGCGCGCGTGCGGCCGAACGAATGTCCTTGACCGGCAGCCCGAGCCGGGCAAGCGGATGCTTGAGGAGTGAAAGAAGGTCGATCGGCTCGCAGCCATTGAGAGCCAGCTTGGCGGCCAGAAGCGAAAGAATGGCCGGTGCGGTCTGATCCAACGGCCGGCCGGCACTGTCATCAACCTGGACGTTCCAGCGGGCAAGTTCGGCGGCAACCCGCCGCGTCAGCATCCGGTCGGCGGAGACAAGGGCCGCGCTTTCACCCCGCTCAACCGCCTCGCGCAAGGCAATGGCCACACTCAGGGCTTCATCTGCCTCGTTTCGCGCCGTCATGATCGCAACGCTGTCCAGGGCTCGGGAGCGTTCCTCCTCCGACCGTCTTTCCAGAAAGCCGGTCCAACCATCGGAGGTCTCGGCGGGCCGCAAGACCTCGGACACAAGCTCTTCACGCAACAGCATCTCCGGGGCCGGCGCCGGTCCGAGGGTGCCAATGTCCTGTCGTGTGACCGCCAGGCGGTCCAGCAACTGCTTCAGCGAGTATTGCGGATGTGAGGGCAAGGTCTGGGGCGCAGGTGTCGTTCCGGTACTGGAGAGGTTCTTGCCAACCTCACGCTGCCCGAGAACCTGCCAGGAACGATCCTCCATGAAACGGTCCAGCCCGGGCAGCACGATGGCGCCTTCCGGGAGCCGGGCCACCACTTTCAGGAGTTCCGCCGTGGCGGGAACCGACCCCGTGACGCCCGCCACGATGACCGGGCCACGCGGCGGTGACGCTTTCAGACGGGCGGCTTCCCGGCGGATCAGTGCCGAGCGGCGGGCCTTGGGATCCATCTGGCCGCACTCAACAAGATGCGCCGGCCAGGCCTCGCGAACGATCTGCAGAAAATCGAGCGTGATCTGCCAGTAGCGCGCATAGTCGTCCGGCACCAGTCCGGCCAGTCCGGACCAGTCGGCTTCCTCGGTCTCAACCTCGTCCATCAGGGCCAGAAGATCACCAGCGAGCCAGGCCGCATCGGCCGTCGATGCCGGCAAACCCAGCGGTTCGTCTGAGCGCAGGCTGAGCGCTTCCCGGCGCAACATGCCCTTCCAGGCCTTCACCAGTCGTGTCATCGCCAGATGACGCTGCATCAAGGGCATGGCCGGCGGCAGTGGTTCCAGATCCGCATCTCCCGTGAGGCTTTGCAGGTCCTCGTCGGCATCGCCGACCGGGCGGATCACCGGCAACAGCACAGGGCGGCCACCAAAGCGTTTCTGGAACAGGTCAGGCAGCAGGCGCGCGGCGCGGCGGGTCGGCAGGTAAAGCGTGACATCAGCCAGTCGGAGCGGATCGTCCAGTGGCCGGAAGCCAGGAACAAGCGTGCCGTCGACAAGCGTGTCGACCAGGGTGTCCAGGAAGGGAACGGATGGCGGGATGGACCAGAGGCGCGGGCTCTCCGTCATCCTCAGGCAGCACTCTCACGCACGGCATATTCAGCGGCTGGTATGGCCTCCGGCGTCCCGATATGCAGCCAGACACCTTCCATCTGCACGCCGAACAGCCGGTCGTTTTCAATGGCCTTGTCAAACAGGTGGTTCATGGAGAACGGGCCCTCGGGCGCCCCGTCGAAGAAGCGCGGATGCAACAGGGCCGCACCTGCATAGGCAAAGGGGGTCACACCTTTTTCAGGCCGCCGCGAGAGCGATCCGTCGCGCGCCATCTCGAAGTCGCCACGGCCGGAATACCCAATCGCCTTCACGGTCTCGGCGACCAGCAGCAGGGCATCCATGCGGCTGTCGTCCCAGGCTTCGATCATGTGCTCCAGGTTCGGCTTTACGCCTTCGATCCAGTAACTGGTGTCCGAGTTGAGCTGGAAAAAGGGCTCTTCCCCCAGCAGCGGAAGCGCCTTCTTGATGCCGCCGCCCGTATCCAGCAGCTGATCACGCTCGTCGGAGATGATGATCTCCATGTCCTTGCGGTGCCGGACATGAACCTCCACAAGGTCGGCGAGGTAATGCACGTTGACGACACAGGACCTGACCCCGGCCCCGGCCAGCCGATCCATGCCATGGTCGATCAGCGCCTGGCCATTGACCTCGATCAGAGGCTTCGGTGTCGTCGCCGTCAGTGGGCGCATGCGTTTGCCGAGGCCTGCGGCCAGGATCATGGCGTTGGTGGGGCGGAACCGCGTATCAGTCATCTCTTGTCTCAAATGTGGTTCCGGCTGAACCCGAAAACTTCAGGGCCGGAAACGTTTGTACCAGTCTTTCAAATCCGACAGGCCCGGCCTGTCAAGCACCCGGTCGAGATAGCCTAACATGCGCGGCAAATGGCTCAAATAAGCCGGCTTACCATCCCTTCTGGCCAGACGCACAAAGATCCCTAGGATCTTGGACACCCGTTGGGTACCCATCACGCCGTATGCCTTTGTGAAAGACGACCTGTCGAAGCCGGAAGCCTGTTTTTCCCTTGTCGAAACATAGGTTTCGAAGAGGGCCGTTTCCAGATCCCGTGACACGTCCACCCTGGCATCCAGCAACAGGGACGCCACGTCATAGGCGACCGGTCCAATCACCGTATCCTGCAGATCGATCAGGCCAATTCGGTTCTTGCCGGATGCGCCCTCCTGCCACAGAAGATTCGGCGAGTGATAGTCGCGCAACACCCAGCCCGTCTGCGCATCGGCGATCTCTTCCAATGCCTTTTGCCAAAGACCCTCAAAGTCCCGGCGCATTGCTTCGTCGGCGTCCCGGCCGGTGACATGGGGGACATACCAGTCCAGGAACAACGCAGCTTCGGCGATCAGGGCTGCCCGCGAATAGGTCGGAACGGAATGAACGCTGCCGCCCTCCAGCGTCACCGTCTCCGGCCAGGACTGGCCGTGCATCTCGGCCAGAAGCTCCGTCGCCACACGGTAACGCGCAGGGTCGGGTCTGCCGTCCCTGACGATGGTCTCGCGGCCAAGGTCCTGGGAGAGAATGAAACCGCTCTCCAGATCCGCCGCATAGATTTCCGGCGCCAGAAAGCCGCGGCCGCGCAATTCGGAGTTGATCGCGACAACTGCCCTGCTGTCCTGCGCCAGATGAACCGTCTGCATATAGGTCCGGACGGCGTCCGGAACAGCATCGCCCTGGAACGGCCAGCGCATCAGAACCGCGGTCGTTTCATCCGATGTGACCGTTTCGAAGCTGCGCAAAGAGGCATCGCCAGCCAGGAAATGGCGCTCTGCCGTCCCCAGTTTGATGGATGCCAGGAAGCGGCGTGTCTCGAGGGATTGTTCCATCCTCGACCGCCAATCCGGGCTTTCCGAAAAAAAGCTGAAACGGCGCTTGTCCGCCTCTTCCTCGGGCTGCGTGATCTGCACCCAGAGTGCACCCGCCGGCAGCAGCTCTTCCGCCTTTTCCGGCCACTCGATCAGTGCCGCCCCGGCTTCGACCAGATCGTCCAGTCCGAGTTCTTCCAGTTCCTCCGGGTCTTCAAGCCGGTAGAGATCGAAATGGGACAGATCGAACCGGTCAAATTCATAGGTCTGGACCAGCGTGAAGGTCGGGCTCGGGACTTCAAGCTCGGGATCTCCGGCGAAGGATCGAAGCAAGGCGCGGGTGAAGGTGGATTTGCCGGCGCCCAGATCACCGGACAGGCAGACGACGTCACCAGGTTTCAGGACAAGCGCCAGATCATTGGCAAGGCGCCGTGTCTCCGCTTCATCGATGACTTCCAGTGACAGGAACGGCGCCGGCAGTTGCCTCAGGTCATGATCCGGCATTTTCAGCACCCTTTGGCATTACTCCGCCGCAGCGGTGTCCGCCACTTCAGGCCGGGCCGGGAAGGTACAGGTGACGGTCGTGCCCTTGCCTTCTGCGGACTGGATGTCGACCGTCCCGCCATGAAGTTCGACAAAGCTCTTGACGATGGCAAGGCCGAGACCGGCTCCCTGACGGCGCGCGCCAGTGTCGTGGCCGACAAAGCGGTTGAAGACCTGGGTCAGGATTTCGGCGGGAATGCCGTAGCCGTGATCCTTGACCACAAAGGTCACATTACCGTCGTTGCGGCTGCAGCTGACATCCACCACGCCTTCGGCCTCCGAATAGCGCACGGCGTTGGAAATCAGGTTGAACAGGACCTGGCGCAGGCGGGTTTCGTCGGCAACCATGACACCGATATCGTCCGGGACGTGGGTGCGCAGACTGATCTTGGTCTCCGCGAGCCGATCCTTCAGACCCTCCACGGCGGCCGCGACCGTGGCTGCCACATCGACCTCACCAAGATCCAGTTCCATGATGCCGGCATCGAGCGTTGCCAGATCGAGAATGTCGTTGATGATGGCCAGCAGGGAAGACGAGGACGACTGGATGTAGTCGGCATATTCGCTTTGCTTATCGGACAGCTCACCGAATTTCGGATCAGCCAGAAGCTGCGCGAAGCCGATGATGTTGGTCAGCGGCGAGCGGAGCTCGTAGGAGACGTGCTGGATGAAGGCGTTCTTGATCTGGTCGGCCTGTTCCAGCGCCTCGTTCTTTTCCAGAAGTGCGCGTTCGACATTGACGCTGTCCGTCACGTCGACAAAGGTCACCAGTGTGCCGCCATCGGGCAACGGCACGGTGGCATAGTCGAGCACGTCGCCGTTGTGGCGTTCCAGCCGGCTGACATTCTGGGTGCGGTTGTCGAGCAGTCCTGTGACATTGCCGGCGAGCAGTTCCCAGGCCTCGCGCTCCAGATCGCTGAGCGTGCAGGCGGAAACCACTTCCTTGACATGCGGAAGTTCGGAGAGCTGATCCTCGTCGAGCCCCCAGATGCGGCCGAAGGCCGGGTTCCAGAGCCTCAGGCGGCCATCGGAACCGAACACGGCAACAGCTTCGGAAAGATTGTCCAGCGTCTCGCCCTGAACACGGGTCAGCGCGTTGTATCGGCTTTCCAGATCAAGCTGCTCGGTGACGTTTTCATAGATATAGGTGACGCCGCCCTGCGGGTGCGGATTGGCAATGACCCTGAGCGTGCGGCCATCCGGCAGGTGCCACCAGCTCTCGCGCGCCTCGAGCGACTGGTAGCTGTCGAGCATCTTGTTGCGCCAGACCCGGTAATCGGCCTGTTCGGGCAACTTGCGCGCAGCCCGAAGGGCATCGAGCACGGCGCCATCTTCCGGACGGCTTTCCAGGAACAGCGGATCGAGATCCCAGAGCTGCTTGAAGGCGGCATTATAGAACTGAAGCTTGCGGTCGGCGCTGTAGATGGCGACCGCCGCGGCCAGCTGGTCAAGCGTCCGGCCGTGAAAGTCTTCCGCCCGGCCGAGTTCCTTCTTGGCCTGTTCAAGCTCGCTGATGTCCACGGCAATGCCGGCACCGCCGACATTCGCGTTGACATCGGTGACCTCGAACACACGGCGCTCGCTGGAGGCAACGATCGGGATCCGGGCATTGAAGCAACCGTCCTCGTCGCGCTGCACCGCCATCGCCGTCCGTGCGGCAGCGTCGAGGAAGGTGGCCCCGTCGCGCACGGCGCTGTCGGCATCCGGCATTTCCACCGCTTCCGCATAGGCCTCGTTGGCCCAGATGAGGTTGCCTTCCGCATCCCGCTGCCAGGCGGGGGCCGGCATGGCATCCAGCAGCGAATGCAGCATGTGCAGCTCGCCGGAAATCTTGGCGTTGCGCGCGGCCAGTTCCGCCTGCATCTGGCGTTCGCCGGTCAGGTCACGCAGACGCAGCACCACCGCGCCGCCGGTCGTGCGGCCAAGCGCTTCAACATAGCTGCCGGTGCGCGTTTTCAGCGTGGTCGTGAAAGTTTCCCCGGTGCGAAACAGACTGTCGAGATGCCGCTCGAGATCGCCCGCGCATTTGGCGGTCAGCCAGCTGCCGAAAGCAAGCAGTTGCGCCGGCGGACGCGGCACACCGGATTTTTCCGGCAGGACGCCCCAGATCTGCGGCACGGCGCCATTGCCTGTCCACACGATCACGCGCTGCTCGTCGGTGTTGAGCATGGCTTCGAGGCGGTCGACGCGGAATTTCAGGTCGCCCTTTTCCTTTTCCAGCGTGCCGGTCAGCTGGGCTGACTGCTTGCGATGGCGCACAAGAGCGATGGCAGCGGTCACGGCAAAGGCACACATGCCGCCTAACGCGCCGAACAGAATCATGGTATCGGGAGAAATGGCAGCGGTGGTGTCGGCGAGCATATCGGCAGCGGCCGAACCGGTGAACAGGCTAAGGCCCGCCAGCGCGGTCCCGCCAAGCTTCACCGATTTCAGACTCCGATCTCGCCACGTCGCGCGTGGCCGCGCGCCGTTTGTGCTGCCTTTCGGCATATTGTGATCCCCTTAACGCCGCCTTGTCCCGCTTTCCGCGGGGTGCAGCCCCCGGTTTCTGGGAGCAAATCAAAGACATCCGCCTTCTGGCCTTTGATTCGTCTAAACCATAACCTTTTTGAGAATCACGCAGAAGAGTCCGTTATTGAAAAGTTAACAGGACCCTTAAAATTCAAGGGTCCTGCATTTTTTTGTTCACAGAACCGAATCAGGGCGAAAACTACATCTAGTATCCGCCCTGCTCAGGATCAGTATTTGTAGTGTTCCGACTTGAACGGACCAGCCTTATTAATCCCCAGATATTGAGATTGCTCGTCCGTCAATTCGGTTAACGTCACGCCCAGCTTGGCGAGATGGAGGCGCGCGACCTTCTCGTCCAGGTGCTTCGGCAGAACGTAGACTTCGTTCTCGTACTGATCGCCCTTAGAGTAGAGCTCGATCTGGGCCAGGACCTGGTTGGTGAAGCTGGCGGACATCACGAAGCTCGGGTGGCCGGTGGCGTTGCCCAGGTTCACAAGACGGCCCTGGGACAGAAGGATCATGCGCTTGCCGTCCGGGAACTCGTACATGTCGACCTGGTCCTTGACCGGTCGCAGCTTGGTGTTCTTCAGGGCAGCAACCTGGATCTCGTTGTCGAAGTGACCGATGTTGCAGACGATTGCCATGTCCTTCATGCCACGCATGTGGTCGAAGGTGATGATGTCCTTGTTGCCGGTCGCCGTGACATAGATGTCGCCTTCCGGAAGAGCCTGCTCCATGGTCTTGACTTCAAAGCCGTCCATGGACGCCTGCAGGGCGCAGATCGGGTCGATCTCGGTGACAATGACGCGCGCGCCAGCGCCGGCCAGAGACTGGGCGGAGCCCTTACCGACATCGCCGTAACCACAGACGACGGCAACCTTGCCGGACATCATCACGTCCGTGCCGCGGCGAATGCCGTCGACCAGGGACTCACGGCAGCCGTAACGGTTGTCGAACTTGGACTTGGTGACGCTGTCATTGACGTTGATCGCCGGGAACGGCAGCGCGCCCTTTTTCTGCATTTCATAAAGACGCAGAACGCCGGTGGTGGTCTCTTCGGAGACACCCTTGATCAGCTCTTTCTGCTTTGTGAACCAGCCCGGATTGGCGGCCATGCGCTTCTTGATCTGCGCGAACAGGCACTCTTCTTCCTCGGAGGTCGGGTTCTCGATGAGGTCCGTTTCGCCGGCTTCAACGCGCGCACCCATCAGGATGTAGAGCGTGGCATCGCCGCCATCGTCGAGGATCATGTTGGCGCCTTCGGGGAAATCGAAGATCTTGTCTGCGTAGTCCCAGTATTCTTCCAGGGTTTCGCCCTTGACGGCGAAGACCGGAACACCGGAAGCGGCAATGGCGGCGGCGGCCTGATCCTGGGTGGAGTAGATGTTGCAGGAAGCCCAGCGGACTTCAGCGCCAAGCGCGACCAGCGTCTCGATCAGGACGGCGGTCTGAATGGTCATGTGCAGGGAACCGGCAATCCGGGCGCCCTTGAGCGGCTTGCTCTCGCCGAATTCTTCGCGGCAGGCCATCAGACCCGGCATTTCATGCTCGGCGATCTCGATTTCGGTACGGCCCCAGTCTGCGAGCCCGATGTCTTTGATGATATAGTCGGTCATGAAAATGTCCTGCTGTTTGAGCCAGCGTCACTGCCAGATCAGGATGTGGCCGTCGGACTGACATAAGCGCTTCTGCCCGAATTCGACCGGCGGTGTTTGCTGATCGCCGAAGACACGTCCGGCAATCCTGCGGCGGTTTATAACGCCGCCGCGCACATGACGCAATAAAGATATAAAGAAATCTTTATATCCTACTCGTGCTGTCTCGGATCAGGGTTAAGGAAGTTCTTCCAGGAGCCCCCGCCCCCCCCTTCTGGAAATAATCCTCACCGGCGAAGACCTGCGGGAAACCCCTCGGATCCCGGCGCGTTGCCGCGTCCGGCTTTCTCGCAACACGCGTTCCCGGCCCTGAACTGGCAAGAAACCGGACCAATGGAAAGGCAAAAGGCTGCAGCGCCATCCCGGACTAGCGATAGAGATCTGCCCGCGATGGCGGCATGCCGGAGGCGCCTTTTGTGCGCCGGGTTGCAACGGTCTGAAAGATTCCGATCGATCCGCGCTGAAATCCGAGCGAAACCCCGGTCAGGTAGGCCAGCCACAGGCGGTATTTCTGTTCGCCGACCTCGGCGATCGCTTCATCCTTCGCCTGCATGAGGTTTTCGGCCCACAAGCGAGACGTCCGGGCATAGTGCTCCCGCCAGGCTTCGACGTCATGCACCTCGAATCCGTGGGCCTCCAGGTTGGTCAGGGTCCAGCCGATGTGATCGACCTCTCCCCCGGAAAGATGTATTGAACCAGTGTCTGGTATTCCGGCCTCTTCCGCCGAAAGGTCTTCAGGTCCTTCTTGCCGCGACGTGTGATGGCATGGTGAAGATAGATGCCCCTGGGCGTCAGGAGCCGCCTGACATGCTTGTAGTAATCGTCATGATTGTCGATGCCGACATGTTCGAACATGCCGATCGACGAGATCTTGTCGAATTTCTCCTCGAGTTTTCTGTAGTCCTTGAGTTCGACCCGCACCCGGCCCTGAAGGCCGCGCTCCTCTATGCGTTGCCGGGCCAGTTTTGCCTGCTCTTCCGCCAGGGTGACGCCAACAGCTGTGACGCCGTAATGTTCCGCGGCGTAGCAGATCAATGCGCCCCAGCCGCAACCAATATCCAGAAGACGATCACCCGGCTTCAGCCGGAGCTTGCGACAAATCATCTCCAGCTTGTCGCGCTGCGCCGTTGCCAGGTCATTCGACCAGTTCTGGAAATAGGCACAGGTGTAGAGCATCTCCGGATCCAGAAAGAGACGGTAAAAGGTGTTGGAGACGTCGTAGTGAAAGGCAATATCGTCCTTGCCACTGCCCGCATTGCGCGTTCCGGCCTCACCTGCATCGAGACGCCCGTCCGACTGTGCCGCCGATTTCGCCCCGCCGCCCCAAAACAGTGACAATGCGCTCTTGAGCAGCAAGCGCTTGTTCAGCCGCTTGCGGATTTCGCGCCCCTTCATGGCCGGGCGTTTGTCGGCGAAGTCGAAGATGCTGCCGCCGCGCGGATCAAGATCACCAGCGGCGTAAAGCTCGATAACGGTCTTCAGTCCGGGACGGCGCAGCAGGCGCGTCAAAGCCGTTCTGGAAAAGGCCAGGCGCAGGCCGTCGGCAGGCGCCTGCGCCGGGATCAGGGTGCCATCCCAGAGTTCAAACGCGAAATCGAGTTCTATCGCTTCGTGAATATGGGTCAGAGCCGCGTGGGCAGCAGATCTCAGTCGGTCCTCGGATTGGCTCGTCATGGTGTTCCCCTGAAATCGCTAATGGAAAGGGCCGGCACTTCAACTGGAAACAGACCTGTTGCCGATGCGGACGCCCGATTGCAGAGGCGCCCTTAAAAACATCAGTCCTCTTCGCCGAAGCCGCTCTCAACCAGCTCGGTAATTGCGGCAAGAGCCGCGTCGGCGTCAGTCCCGGTAACGCTCACCTTGATGCAACAGCCAGGGCTGGCGGCCAGCATCATCAGGCCCATGATTGAGGTGCCGCCAACGGTCTGGCCATCCTTCGAGACGATGACGTCGGCCTCGAAGGTTTCCACCAGCTTGACCAGCTTGGCAGAAGCACGCGCATGAAGCCCGCGGCGGTTGATGATCGTGAGGTCTTTTTCCAGGTCGCTCTGTGTTGTCATAAGTTCTTTTAGTTCTGTCCCGACAACACCTGGCTGGCGACGGAAATGTATTTCTGGCCGGCCTGACGGGCCTCGTCGACCGCGTCGGCCAGTTCCCGGTCCGTGCGAACGCTGGCCAGCTTGATCAGCATGGGCAGGTTGACACCTGCAACCACTTCCACGGATTTGCTGTCCATGACCGAAATCGCAAGATTGGAAGGTGTGCCACCGAACATGTCGGTCAGCAGGACAACACCCTTGCCGGAATTGGCCGCTTCGACGGCGGCAAGTATGTCCTGGCGCCGCTGTTCCATATCGTCATCGGGGCCGATGGAGATGGTCTCGACTTGCTCCTGGGGACCGACAACATGTTCGAGCGCCGCCTTGAATTCTTCGGCGAGGCGTCCGTGCGTCACAAGTACAAGTCCAATCATGCGTCGTATTGCCTGACTATCGGGTTTCTATGGCTCAGGACCCGAAATGGGATCCGAATGGAGCCGGGCGTTTACCAGTCTGTTGCACTCTCTTCAACCGCTTCACCAGTTGCAAGCAAAAAACACCCGCTGTGCTCTAAATATAGTCGGTGCTGTGCGGTGTCAGGCGGCGCAGGGCCCAGCGGATCAGCCGCACCGCAAGCACGGGGTCATTTTCCGGGCAATCGAGCTGTGGCAATTGCACAGTTTCCAGGCGCACGGTACCGAGCGGAACTTCCGGTAGCCGCTCCATGTCCTCGACCGGCACCAGGTCGACGACCAGATCAATGTGCGCTTCAGGGGCAAAGGCAGCCTCTGCCAACCCAAATCCGCGCACTTCCATCTTTCCCGAAATCGTTTCAGGTGCACACGCAATCAATGACCCGTCTCGACGTGTCAGATGCACATAGTCATCTGAAACCAGCAGACCCAGATTGCCTCTGGCCCTTGCCGCCTCGACCAGAAAGTCGGTCAGCACCGTTTTGCCGCTGCCGCTTTCTCCACGCAGGAGCAGACCGGCAGTTCCAACGATCAGGCAATTGGCGTGCGTGGCGGGCTGGCTCACTTGCCCTGTCCAAGCGGCAGGTGGATGAGGAACCGCGCTCCGGCAATTTTCTGGCCGCCGTCAGCCTGCAGCTCAAGACGATTGGTTGCGGAGATTGTGCCGCCATGGGCTTCAATGATCTGACGCGAGATCGACAATCCGAGACCGGAATTGTTGCCGAAGCCTTCGCCATCCGGGCGGTCCGTGTAGAACCGTTCAAAGATGCGTTCGGTGTTCTCGGCTCGAATACCCGGTCCGTCATCATCCACGGTGATCTTGATCCACCGGCCTTCCCGGCTGAGATCCACATGAACAATTCCATCGGCTGGCGAGAAGGAGCGGGCATTGTCCAAAAGGTTGCTGATCACCTGGCCGAGACGAATGTCGTGCCCCTGTATCAGGTAGGGCCTGGTCCCTTGCGCGTCTGCCACTGTCAGCTTGACGCCGGCCTCCTCCGTTCCGGAGCGCTGGTTGGCAGCATCGGCCATGTTACGCAGAAGTTCGGCAATATCGATCGTCTCGGACTGAATGCGCGCCAGCTCCGCGTCGAGCCGCGAGGCATCGGAGATGTCACTGATCAGGCGGTCCAGACGTCGCACATCATGCTGGATCACCTCCATCAGCCGGTCCTGGGACTCCTTGTTGCGGGCCAGGGGCAGTGTCTCAACGGCACTGCGCAGCGACGTCAGCGGGTTTTTGAGTTCATGCGCCACATCGGCCGCGAACTGCTCGATCGCGTCGATCTTGTTGTAGAGCGCGTTGGTCATTTCGCGGAACGCACGGGCGAGGTGGCCGATTTCATCCTGGCGATCCGAAAAGTCCGGGATTTCCTCACGCGAGTTCGAGCCCCTGCGCACCCTGTCGGCCGCAGCCGCCAGCCGCCTGACAGGGCCGGCAATGGTCCCGGCCAGCAGGATCGACAACAAGATGGTCACCGTTGCGGCAAACAGGAACACACGAATGATCGCGATGCGTTCCGCGCGCACGATGGCGTCGATGTCACCGCCCTGTGTTGACAGCAACAGGGACCCCAGCACGGCCCGGAAGCGCTGGATCGGCACGGCAACAGAAACAATCAGCTCTCCCCGCTGGGAGATCCGTGTCACGCTCGCAGGTGATCCGGCCAGTGCCGCCTCGACTTCCGGATAGGCGCGTCCGTCGCCGCCGCCAACTTCCTGGTAGATCGGCAGGTCACCCTGACGCAGCCAGCGTTTGGTCCATTGCCAGAGCGCGTCCCAGAAGCCTTCCTCCTCCGCATTCGGCGGTGGCAGATCGAACCGCAGGATCTGGGCACTGGTGTAAAGATGTCGGCTGTCCAGGATCAGGATGCCTTCCGGGTCATAGATCCGGGCGCGGGTCTTGGTCGGCGAGATCAGGCGACGCAGCACCGGCCCGACACGCTCCGGATTGATCGGAAAGTCGAGGCTTTCCAGGTCTTCCTGGGTCGGCGTGATGCTTTCGCCCGCCTGCAGTTCCAGAAGCCGTTCGGGATCGACGGTGATCGTGCCGGTGTCGACGGTCGCGGACGCCGCGATTGCGCCGGCAATGATCTCGCCCTGGGTCAGCAGACTTTGGACACGTGCGTCGATCAGACCGGCGCGAAACTGGTTCAGGTAGAGAATGCCGATGACCAGCGCGAGCAGGCCAACAAGGTTGATCGCAATGATCCGCCGGGTCAGGGACGACAGCACATAGGTGCCGAAGATGCGGCCGAGCTGGCTCAGAAGACGGCGTCGGATCCGCTTGTTGCCAAGCCGGCGCAGCCGGGAGCGCTCCGAACCGTTCTGCGGTTCGGAGGCGGCAACCTCGTCTGCGTGCTCACTGTCGACCGCCATCTATCGTCCGTGCGCGTCTTCCGGTCAGACCTCTCGGAACCGGTACCCGACCCCGTAAAGGGTTTCGATCATGTCGAAGTCGTCGTCAACCACCTTGAACTTCTTGCGCAGGCGCTTGATGTGGCTGTCGATGGTGCGGTCGTCAACATAGACCTGATCGTCATAGGCCGCATCCATGAGCGCGTTCCGGCTCTTGACCACGCCCGGGCGATGCGCCAGGGCGGACAGGATCAGGAACTCTGTCACGGTCAGCGTCACCGGCTTGTTGTTCCAGGTGCAGGTGTGCCGCTCCTGGTCCATGACCAGTTGCCCGCGTTCCAGCAGTTTGTCCGCGTCGTCGCGCGGTGCCGACGCATCCCGCGGCTGTGCACGGCGCAGAACCGCACGCACGCGCTCCACAAGAAGGCGCTGCGAGAACGGTTTCCGGATAAAGTCGTCCGCCCCCATCTTGAGGCCGAACAACTCATCGATCTCGTCGTCTTTCGACGTCAGGAAAATCACCGGCAGATCCGAATTCTGACGCAAGCGGCGCAGCAGCTCCATCCCGTCCATGCGTGGCATCTTGATGTCGAAGATCGCCAGTTCCGGTGGATCGCTTTGAAGACCGTCCAGTGCAGACGTTCCGTCGGTATAGGTCTGGACGCGATAGCCTTCTGCTTCCAGCGCAATCGAAACGGACGTCAGGATGTTGCGGTCATCATCGACCAGAGCAATTGTTGGCATGCTTTGTTTTTCCATTTCCGGCAGCGCCATGAGGCGCGCGTCGGTTATTCAGCATAAATGTAACACACAGCCTTTGGCCTGCTAAATGCGCATAAATTAAGGCAAACCCTCATGAGAAACGCGCGAGGACCGCAAAGACCTTCCGGGCGGCAGAATTGGTGGGGATTGGACGACTTGATTTCAAGAGAACATCTTTCTGTCACCTTTGGGCAAGGAATGTCCAGCCTGGTTTTGCACACCTGCCCCGCAAGCGCGATATTAACGCGTTTTCTTTCGCTTCATTCAGCAAAATGAACATATCGAAGGTTTCGTTTATTAGTTTGCCCTCCAAATTAATCATCCAAAATTTAATGTAGATTTTTAATCGATTAAACAATGACATAGCTCCTTTGGTAGTCTTGCTGCCCCATGGGCATTCCACTACGTTCGCAGCCCTTAACGCCGGATTCAGCTTTTCTTAACTTTTCCGGCGACGACAAAAGCCCACATCACGAGGACTGCGGGAAGATGCAAGAAGTAGGTGTCAGGAATCCCTCCATTGGCTGCGAAACCTTTGGCTTCAAGGGGCTGAAGGCGCTCTATTGGAACCAGAACGAGCCTGCGCTTTACGAGTATTCCCTGTCCCGCGGCGAAACGAAGCTGGCTGCCGGCGGCGCGATTGTCGCGGAAACCGGCATTCACACCGGCCGCTCCCCCAAGGACAAGTTCGTTGTCTTCGACGAGGAAACCCGGGACACGGTCTGGTGGGACAACAATGCGCAGATGCCGAAGGACAAGTTCGATCTGCTGCTTGCCGATTTCCTGGCTCATGCGGAAGGCATGGAACTGTTCGCACAGGATCTTTACGGCGGTGCGGACGCCACGCACCGGCTGCCGGTCCGGGTCTATACCGAATTCGCCTGGCATTCGCTTTTCATCCGCAATCTTCTGCTGCGGCCTGAGGTGAGCGAACTTGAAGCGTTTGCCCCGGACATGACGATCATCGATCTGCCGAGCTTCAAGGCCGATCCGGCGCGGCACGGTTGCCGCACCGAAACGGTGATCGCCGTCGACCTGACCCGCAAGATCGTGTTGATCGGCGGCACGTCCTATGCCGGCGAGATGAAGAAGTCCGTCTTCACCATGCTCAATCACCTGTTGCCGGCCAAAGGCGTGATGTCGATGCACTGCTCGGCCAATGTGGGCGATGAAGGCGACACGGCTGTCTTCTTCGGTCTCTCCGGCACCGGCAAGACCACACTGTCGGCAGACCCGGCCCGCACGCTGATCGGCGACGACGAGCATGGCTGGTCGGAAAGCGGCGTCTTCAATTTCGAGGGCGGCTGTTACGCCAAGACCATCAAGCTCAGCGCCGAGGCCGAACCGGAAATCCATTCCACGACCCAGCGTTTCGGCACGGTCCTGGAAAATGTTGTTCTCGACGACCAGCGTGTTCCGGATTTCAACGACGGTTCGAAGACCGAAAATACGCGCGCCGCTTATCCGATCCACTTCATTTCCAATGCCAGCGACACCGGCTGTGCGCCGATGCCGAAGACGATCATCATGCTGACCGCCGATGCCTTTGGCGTGATGCCGCCGATTGCGCGGCTGACGCCGGCCCAGGCCATGTACCACTTCCTGTCCGGTTACACGGCAAAGGTGGCCGGCACCGAAAAGGGTGTCACCGAGCCGCAGGCGACCTTTTCCACCTGCTTCGGCGCACCGTTCCTGCCGCGGCACCCGTCGGAATACGGGAACCTGCTGAAGGACCTGATCGCCAGGCACAATGTCGATTGCTGGCTGGTAAATACCGGCTGGACCGGCGGCGCCTATGGCACCGGCAACCGCATGCCGATCAAGGCAACCCGCACACTCCTGACCGCCGCTCTCAACGGCAGCCTGAAGGATGCGGACTTCCGCACCGACGCCAATTTCGGCTTTGAGGTCCCGGTCTCCGTGGACGGGGTCGACGACACGATCCTGACACCGCGCGACACCTGGGACGACAAGGCAGCCTATGACGTTCAGGCCGCCAAGCTGGTCGACATGTTCGTCAGCAATTTCGAGGCATTCGAGGATCATGTCGACGGCGCTGTCAAAAGCGCGGCTCCGGCCTGCCGGATGGCTGCGGAATAACAGATAGCACAAGCCATCTGATCCGGAACGGCACCTGGCCTCTGCGCCAGGTGCCGTTTCTGCGTTCTGCCGTCTTTCTTCGCCTGCGGAAAGTCCTATATTGAAGGCTTGTTCCAAGGGGATGCCCATGCCTGCCACCGACACCTCACCCGTCGCCGATGTGTTAAAAACCGCCGAAGACTGGCGCGGCGCCGGCCGTTCCGTCGCACTTGCCACCGTGGTTGAAACCTGGGGCTCCGCACCGCGTCCGGTCGGCTCCCACCTGGTGATCGATTCCGACGGCAATTTCGAAGGCTCGGTTTCCGGCGGCTGTGTCGAGGGCGCGGTGGTTGCCGAAGCGGTCGATGTGATTGATAGTGGGGTTCCAACCACCCTTGAATTCGGTGTGGCCGACGAGACCGCCTGGCGGGTTGGTCTGTCCTGCGGCGGCCGGATCAGGGTCTACGTCGAACCCGTTGCCTGATCCGGACGTCCCTTCATGAGCACTGAAACCCTCCTCGCCTTTCTGGCCGCCACCGCCCTCTTTGCCTATATGCCGGGCCCTGCGCTTCTCTACACCGCAGCCCAAACCATCTCGCGCGGCCGGCGCGCCGGTCTTCTGGCAACAGCCGGAATTCACGTGGGCTGCTATGCCCACGTTTTTGCGGCGGCGTTTGGCCTGTCGGCCATTTTCAGTGCCGTGCCGACCCTTTACATGGTGTTGAAACTGGTCGGTGGCGCTTATCTGGTGTTTCTCGGTGTACAGATGATCCGCACGCGCGTTGCCGCCGGCCCGATGCCGGACCTGCCGCAAAAATCCACGCGGCGCGCCTTTGTCGACAGTGTTCTTGTGGAAGTGCTCAACCCGAAGGTGGCTGTCTTCTTCATCGCCTTCCTGCCGCAATTCGTCAGCCCGGACGCCGGATTGCCGATCTGGATGCAGTTCCTGATCCTCGGTACCATCGTCAACTGCGCCTTTACATCCGCTGATCTTGTGACCGTTTTCTTCGCCTCCGAAGTGAAGAAGCGGCTGACCAGGTCGTCCAGGGCCCAGGATCTGACCCGCTGGCTGGGCGGCTCCCTGCTGGTCGGGCTCGGTTTCAAACTTGCCACGGACCGTGCCTGATCCATGGATCTGTCCCTTTTAAAGGCTCTGAATGCCGATCGCTCCGCGCGCCGGGCCGCCATTCTGGTCACCGATATGACCAATGGCAGCCAGCGGCTGATCCGTGGACAGGAGGATTATTCCGCTGATCCGTTGGCGGAAGAACTCGGCAAGCGGTTTCGCTCGGGAAAATCCGGGATGGTGACGCTTGAGGCCGGCGAGCATTTCCTGAATGTGTCGCTGCCGTCGCCGCGCTTGGTGATAATCGGTGCGGTTCACATAAGCCAGGCGCTTGTGCCGATGGCCCGGATTGCCGGTCTCGATGTAACGGTCATCGACCCGCGTACCGCCTTTGCAACGGAAGACCGTTTCCCAGGTGGAAGCCTCAAGGCGGAGTGGCCAGAAGATGTTCTGAAAGATGCGCCCCTCGATGCCTTCACGGCGGTTGCAGCTGTCACGCATGACCCGAAAATCGACGATCTTCCGCTGATCGAAGCCCTGAAGAGCGGTTGTTTCTATGTCGGTGCACTGGGCAGCCGCAAGACGCATGGGAAACGGCTTGAGCGGTTTGCCGAGGCCGGCCTGGACCCCGCCTTGTTCGACCGTATCGACGCACCGATCGGGCTCGATATCGGTGCAGCCTCACCGGAGGAAATTGCCGTTGCAGTCCTTGGCTCGGTCATCCAGGCCATGCGCAAGGCGCCGGGAGCCGGGTTGTGAAGTTCGGCCCCTTTCCGGTCGCGCAAGCAGCGGGCTGCATTCTGGCGCACAAGACCAAACTGCCCGGCCGCGTCCTGAAAAAGGGGCACCACCTCACGCAGGAAGATTGTGACGAGCTGGCCGCGCAGGGCATCGACAGCCTGGTGGTTGCCAGGCTGGATACACGGGACATCGGTGAAGATACGGCGGCAGAAAGACTCGCGCGGTCCGCAATGGGGCCGGGTGTCAGCCCGGATGAGGCCTTTACCGGTCGCATGAACCTTTACGCAGACCGTGATGGCGTGCTGGTGGTGGACGCCGCCGCGATCACCGCCGCCAACCGCATCGATCCCGCCATCACGTTTGCCACCTTGCCCAATCACAGCAAGGTCGGCGCCGGGCGCATGGTCGCCACGGCAAAGGTCATCTCTTTTGCCCTTCCGGAGGACAAGGTATCCGCGGCCGAAGCAGCACTGGCGAACACGGTCAGGATTGCCTCCTTTGCACCGCGGAAAGTCGGACTTGTCGCGACACGTCTGCCTCATCTGAAAGAGGCGACGATGGACAAGACCCGCAGGGTTCTGGAGGACCGCCTGCGCCCCTCGGGCAGCTCGGTTGCCGGTGAACTTCGTGTTGCTCACGAGGAACATGCCGTTGCCGCAGCCATGCGGGAGTTGCTCGAGCAGAGTGCGGAGTTCCTGATCCTGTTTGGCGCCTCTGCCGTTGTGGATCGGCAGGACGTCCTGCCCGCCGCACTGGACCTCGCTGGCGGTACCGTGCACCATCTCGGCATGCCGGTCGACCCCGGCAATCTGCTCATGCTCGGAGACCTGGCCGGGCGTCCGGTACTTGGCGCACCGGGCTGTGCCCGCAGTCCAAAGGAAAACGGCTTTGACTGGGTACTCGACCGCCTGCTCGCCGGACTGGACGTTCGTCCGGATGACATCACCGCGATGGGTGTTGGAGGCCTGTTGATGGAAATCGGAACCCGGCCTCAGCCGAGAGAACAGAAGCGCCAGGGCAAGGATCCGAAGGTCGCGGCGATCATCCTTGCGGCCGGAAAATCCTCACGCATGGGGGGCCGAACAAGCTTCTCGCGCGTCTGGAGGGCAAGGCATTGATCCGCCACGCCGCGGAGGCAGCCAGCGGAGCGCCGCTCGCGCAAACCATCGTGGTCACCGGCCACCTCAATGAGGCCGTTGCAGCGGAAGTCGAGGGACTGGACATCACGCTGGTACATAACCCGGACTTTGCAGACGGTATGGCCGGGTCCATTCGCACCGGAATGAATGCACTCTCCCAGGACACCGATGCGGTTATTATCATGCTTGGAGATATGCCGCGCATCGATGTCGCAGCGATCGGCAAGCTGCTGGCTTCCTATCGTCAGGACGAAACCAGCCTGATCGTTACGGCGACGGCCGACGGCAAGCGCGGCAACCCGGTGCTCTGGGACCGGCGCTATTTTGGTGCCCTGAAGGCCTTGAGCGGTGATGTCGGCGCACGGCATATCATTGCCGAAAACTCCGGTTTTGTGGCGGAGGTCGAATTGGGAGCGGCTGCGCGGCTGGATCTCGATACGCCGGAGGCCCTGCATGCGGCCGGTGGCACGTTACCTGAAGACTCTTCTTAACCAATGGCTTGAATACAATTGTCTGGTAAGAGCCCGTAAAGTGTAAAGCTACATTAACCCGGTATGCGCCCAGTGCAGCCCGGAAATGCCAGCTATTCTATTGCATTTTTGTGACATGCCGCTTATGTAATGCCTGCGCTTGCTGCAGGGCACCCTTCGGGTTGGACAACGCATGATGTCCCGAGCGCCGATAAAATCCGATTACTGACAAAAGCTGTTCGGATCCTCTCCTCCCGAGGATGCTCGAGCGCTTTTGCCGCTTGGTTAGAAGAATAAAGGAAATCAACATGGCTGACTTGTCTCTTCCGCGTCCGGGCTGCTGCAAATGGGCAGAAGGCGATGCCGGCAACTACGTCTTCCCGTGCAACAACCGCGTTGAGCCGGGCGTTTCTTATTGCACCGAGCACAGCGCCATCGTCTACATTCCGCCGGAAGAGCGTCGTCGCAACCGGTCCGGTGGCGGCATGAGCCTGTCCTTCCGCCGCGCGGCCTAACTGTTTCAAGCTGCTTAGAACAAGAGCAGTTCTCCGCGGGGCATCCCGCGTACCTTCGAACCCGGTCTCAGGACCGGGTTTTTTGTTGTCCGCATTTCCGACTGCGCCCGCCCCGTCCCCCGGACGTCCATTGGCCAAGTAATTTGCCCTACAAATAAAATAAAGGGTTATCCCTGCGCGCGTAGACTCGCGCTTTGTTTCCAGGCCGGCGCCGAAATTGGCCATCCATTTTCAATTGCCTTGTGTTTTCACTACTGAGTACACCAGCCGCTACGGCAACAACCCTGTATTTATGGACAATTTATCACAAATTACGGAGATTAATCCTTTATTGCGGTTCTCTAACTAAGCTTGAAGACTATTATGGCAAAAATGCCAAGGTTTTTTCCTTCGGGAGACGCGGCACACGATGGAAATTGTGCGGAGGCATACTGAAGAAGAACGCCTGAGCGCGCTGCATGACCTTCGGATTCTCGAGGCCGAGAGCCTGCCTGAAATCGAAGCGCTTGTTGCTGCGCTCGCAGCGATTTTCGAAGCCCCGATGGCGTTTCTGTCATTTGTCGGCAAGGAAGACCTTCTGTTCAGGGCAGGTTTCGGTGTCACAACCAGGAGCACGCCGCGGGAGGGGTCATTTTGCGAACAGGCCATTCAGTTAGACGACCTGACCATCGTCCGGGATGCGCTGGAAGATGAACGCTTTCGAAACAGCAGGCTCGTCACCACGGGTTCGAAAACCCGCTTCTATGCCGGATATCCCCTGTCTCTGGACGGCGTGAACACGGTCGGAACCCTGTGTGTCGTCGACACAAGACCCAGAGAGCCAAGCACGGAACAGCTTGAGCAGCTGCGAAGACTGGGCACGGTCGTTCTTGGGCTGTTGAAGTCCCATGTCGCTCAAAACCAGGCCGAACTAGCCCGCAGCGACGCGGAAAAGGAGCACCTCCTGGTGGAGCGCAAGAGCGATCTGCTGGAAGAAATCACGCAAGCCTCAGGTGTTGGTGGATGGGAATATGATGTCGACAGCGACACCGTAACCTGGACCGACAAGACGCGTGAAATTCATGAGGTTGAGGCAGACTTCAAGCCAACCGTTCAGATGGCCCTGTCCTTTTATGCGTCAGACTGCCGGCGGCAGATCTCCGAAGCCATTGCCAAGGCGATCAAGAAAGGCGAAGCCTGGGACCTTGAGCTGCCTTTCATAACGGCCAAGGGTCGCGACATCTGGGTGCGCAGCGCAGGTCGCGCTATCATGGAAGATGGCCGCACGACCCGGCTGGTCGGCGCTTTTCAGGACATCACCGAACGCAAACGGTCGGAACAACTGGTCCGTCAGGCCGAAGCTGTCCAGCGCACAACACTGGAGACATTACGCGAGGGCATCCTTGTTCTCAGCCGTTCCGGCCGGATCCAGTCGTTTAACTCCGCCGCTGCTTCGCTGCTTGGCTATGCCGGAGAAAAGCTGAAGGGACGCAAGGTTCAGGACCTGGACGTCCGGTGTTACACCGAAGATGGTGATCTGGACCCGGACCTGCTGCACCGGGCCGCGAGAGCCCCGGAGACAGTCAACAATCACACTGCCAGATTTCTCCTGAGTGATCAGGAACACCCGGTCTGGCTGCGCATTGATGCAAATGCCACAGACGGCGCCAGCGCGATGGGGCTGGATGCATCCATTATCTCCCTGGCGGATATTTCCGAAACCAAGCGCCAGGCCGAGACGTTGCAAGCTGTTCTGGATAATCTGCCGGGCGGTCTGGTCTATTACGATGAAGAACGCCATCTCTCCGTCTGCAACGACGAATATATCGACCTGATGCAGCTGCCTCGGGAGCTGGTCGAGAAACGCCCCCATATTCGTGACATGTTCACCTATCTCGCCAATCGTGGCGACTACGGACCTGGCGATGCCGAAGAACAGGTTTCACAACGTCTCAGCAACTTCGAGAACCCCGAACCTCATAGCTATGAACGCACAGCACCGGACGGACGCATCATTGAGGTGCGCGGTGTGCCACTACCCAACGGCGCTCTCGTCGCAAGTTTTCTCGATATTTCGGAGCGAAAGCAGTCCGAGTTGATCATCCAGCACTCGGAAGCCGTGCACCGGACCACGCTGGCCTCGCTCAGCGAAGGCATCCTGCTGCTGACGCGATCGGGCGAAATCAAGTCGGCCAACCCGGCGGCCGTCGGCCTGCTGGGCATGTCAGACCGCGAGCTGGTTGGTAACAACGTCGCGGATATCGAGTTTGGAATCGCCTGTGAAATCGAGGGCATCGGCGCCTGCAATGAGCCTCTGGTTCGCGCAACGCGAGATCCTGCGAGCCTGGAAAACATCATAGCCAGGATGGTCCCGACCGACGGACGCCCTGCACGCTGGCTCCGCCTCAGGGCCCGCCAGATCGACGAAGATCAGGAACTCGGCATAGACGGCGTCGTGGTCTCGCTGACCGATGTCACCGAGACCAAGCAGCAGGCAGACAAGCTGCAGTCCATCTTTGACAATTTCCCGGGCGGCATCGTGCACTACGACGAGACCTTGCGGCTAGCCTCCTGCAACGAGGAATTCAAGCGGTTGCTGGATTTCCCGGATGAGCTCATCGACACCAAGCCCTATCTCTTTGACTTCTTTCGCTACAATGCCCAACGTGGCGACTATGGCCCTGGTGATCCTGATACGCTTGCCCTTGAGCGCTACCGGAAATACGACCTGAACAAACCCCAGGTCTTCGAGCGGCAGGATGCAAACGGCAAGTATATCGAAACGCGGAGCACGCCACTTCCCGACGGCGGATTGATCCATAATTTCTACGATATCTCCGAACGCAAACAGACCGAACAGGCGATCCATGTCGCCGAGCTGGTTCAAAGGACGACGCTCGAGGCATTGAACGAAGGCGTGCTCCTTCTGGATCGCGATGGCAAGATCCTGTCATGCAATCCGGCCGCTGCAAATATGCTTGGGTATGCGCCTGATGCGCTGGTTGGAACCAGCGCTACCGAACTTCAGGTCCAGACGAACCATGAAATTGACCACAGGCAGGTCGACCCGTTCCTGTTGACAGTCCAGGACCCGGAACTGGTGACGGATCTGTCGGTCAAGCTGACACCAAACGGCCAGACAACCGAGCGCTGGCTCCGATTCAATGCCCGTCTGGTCGATCAGGACGGGGACCAGCAGCTGAACACTGTCGTCCTGTCTCTCGTCGATGTCACCGAAACCAAGAACCAGTCCGACCGGCTTCGTATCATTTTTGAGAATGTGCCCGGCGGCTTCGTCTATTTCGATTCCAGCCTTCAACTGTCCTTCTACAATGACGAAACCGTCGACATCATCAAGGTTCCGAGGGATGTCCTGGATCAGAAACTTCATCTGCTGGACTACCTGAAATACAATGCCGAGCGAGGCGACTACGGGCCTGGAGACCCCGAGAAACTCGCTCTCGAACGAATAAGACAATTCCCTCCCGATCAACCGCATGCCTTCGTGCGCGCCACGGCCGATGGACGGTATCTGGATTTCAGGAGCACACCACTGCCCGGTGGTGGTTTCATCTACAATTTCTTTGATGTCACTGAGAGCAAGCAGATGGAAGAACAGCTTGCCGAAAACGAACGGCAGGCCCGCTACCGTACGGCGGAACTTGAGACCATTCTGGCCAACATGCGCCAGGGCGTCAGCGTGTTCGACAAACGCGGTCGCCTGACGCTGTGGAACAAGCAATATATCGAAATCTTCGGCAAACCGGATGGGGATGTCCGGGAAGGTGTCACCCTGATCGATTTGATCGAAGCCGAGAAGCAGCGGGGCGAATTCGAGGGCGACGTCCAGGAACACGTCATGGATCTGATGATCCGCCTGTCCTCCGGTGAGGTCGTCCGCTCCAAGTTCAGGCATCCGAACGGCAGGATCATCAGCGCGGTTCACGCGCCAATGCCAGATGGGGGCTGGATCGGCACCCATGAAGACGTCACGCAGCGCGAGGAAGCCGCCGAGAAAATTCAGTATGCCGCCCACCACGATACGCTCACCGGTCTCGGCAACAGAACATTGTTCAACACCAAGCTTGAAGAGGCGGTAGCCAAGGCCGATACCGATGGCACCTTTGCGGATCTGTTGCTGCTTGACCTGGACAAGTTCAAGCCCGTCAACGACACCTATGGTCACGACGCGGGCGATGAACTCTTGAAGATGGTTGCCGACAGACTGCGCGACTGCGTCAGGTCCTCCGACCTGATTGCCCGTCTGGGCGGGGATGAATTCGGCATCATTCTCGGCGGTACCGGCCCTTCAAACGAACGGACCGCGGAAATCGCTGACCGCATTGTGCGAAAGCTCCAGGCGCCGTTTCCGGTCTTCGATCACCTGGTCTCGATCGGGGTCAGCGTCGGCATTTCACCGATCACAGGCGACATCCAGGATCCGAGCGCGATTATCAAGCGGGCCGATCTGGCTCTTTATGCGGTCAAGCACAGCGGCCGCAACGCCTTCCGGTTTTATGAAGAGGACACCATGCCTCCGGCTGCTGCCAGAGGCTAAAGGTCCGATACTTCGCACAATTTGCTCCTGGCCCGAAAACAAAAACGCGGCCCGTTTCCGGACCGCGCTAATCTCTTGCGAAGCTGACTTGAACGATCAGGCCTTGTTCAGCGCCTCGACAACGTCTTTCAGCTGAGCCAGCGTCATTTCCGCTTTCTGCTTGGCATCGTCGTCCTTGGCGTCAGCGACGTCTTCCTCGGCGTTCTTGATCGCCTGATCAAGCTGCTCACGGCTGATCTCACCAACCGGCACCGCCTGCTCGGCCAGAACGGTCAGACCGCCCGCCGCAACATCGGCAAAACCGCCACGGACGAAATACTCGTCAAAGCCGTTCGCATCATTGCGGACCTTCAGGATGCCCGACATGATCGTGCTGATGAACGGAGAATGGTCTTTCAGAACGCCAAACTCGCCTTCAGAACCGGGTACAACAACCTCGGAAACCTGTTTGGAGAGCAGCTGGCGCTCCGGCGAGACCAACTCAAACTGGAAAAGTTCAGCCATTTGGCGTCTTCCTTGTCAGTCTAAAACTCTGATGGCAGAGCCATCATACCTGGAGGAACCGGGCGCCCCTGCGGGCGCCCGATCTGATCCAACCTTAAGCGGCTTCTGCAGCCAGCTTCTGGGCTTTCTCGATGGCTTCCTCGATGGAACCGACCATGTAGAAAGCAGCTTCCGGCAGGTGGTCGTACTCGCCGTCGACCAGGCCTTTGAAGCCCTTGATGGTGTCTTCGAGAGCAACCAGCTTGCCCGGGGAACCGGTGAAGACCTCAGCCACGAAGAACGGCTGGGACAGGAAGCGCTCGATCTTACGGGCACGTGCCACGGTGAGCTTGTCTTCTTCAGACAGTTCGTCCATGCCCAGGATGGCGATGATGTCCTGCAGAGCCTTGTAGCGCTGCAGCGTCACTTGAACGGCATAGGCCGTGTTGTAGTGCTCATCACCGATGATGCGGGCATCAAGCATACGAGACGAGGAATCCAGCGGATCCACAGCCGGGTAGATGCCTTTTTCAGCGATGGAGCGGTTCAGAACCGTGGTCGCGTCCAAGTGAGCAAAGGTCGAAGCCGGCGCCGGGTCGGTCAAGTCATCGGCCGGAACGTAAACGGCCTGCACCGAGGTGATCGAACCCTTGGTCGTCGTGGTGATGCGCTCCTGCATGGAGCCCATGTCGGTTGCAAGCGTCGGCTGGTAACCCACAGCAGACGGGATACGGCCGAGAAGCGCGGACACTTCGGAACCGGCCTGGGTGAAGCGGAAGATGTTGTCGACGAAGAACAGAACGTCCTGGCCTTCATCACGGAAATGTTCCGCAACCGTCAGACCGGTCAGAGCAACACGTGCGCGGGCTCCGGGAGGTTCGTTCATCTGACCGTAAACGAGGGCCGCTTTGGAGCCTTCTCCGCCGCCTTCCTTGTTCACGCCGGATTCGATCATTTCCCAGTAAAGGTCGTTGCCTTCACGGGTCCGCTCGCCAACACCGGCGAACACGGAGTAACCGCCGTGCGCCTTAGCGATGTTGTTGATCAGTTCCATGATGAGAACGGTTTTACCAACGCCGGCGCCGCCGAACAGGCCGATCTTACCACCCTTTGCGTACGGTGCGAGAAGGTCAACAACCTTGATGCCCGTCACAAGGATTTCAGCTTCGGTGGACTGTTCGATGAATTCCGGAGCGTCCTGGTGAATGGCGCGCTTTGCTTCGTGCGCGATGTCACCGGCTTCGTCCACCGGTTCACCGATCACGTTCATGATGCGGCCGAGTGTGCCGTCGCCAACCGGAACAGCAATCGCGCTTCCGGTATCGACCACTTCCTGGCCACGCACCAGCCCCTCGGTGGAGTCCATCGCGATGGTGCGTACAGTGTTCTCGCCAAGGTGCTGAGCAACCTCAAGCACCAGACGCGTGCCCTGGTTGTCAACTTCAAGAGCGTTCAGGATCAACGGCAGGTGGTCATCGAACTTGACGTCGACAACGGCGCCGATGACCTGGGTAATCCGTCCGACCTGTTTGTCAGCCATATCCCTAATCCTCGTCTTAATCCCGTTAGAGCGCTTCCGCGCCCGAGATAATTTCAATCAGTTCCGTCGTAATCTGTGCCTGGCGCTGGCGGTTGTAGCTGATCGTCAGTTTGTCGATCATCTCGCCGGCGTTGCGGGTCGCGTTGTCCATGGCGGACATACGTGCACCCTGCTCAGATGCAGCGTTCTCCAGGAGTGCCCGGAAAATCTGAACGGAGATGTTTCTTGGCAGCAGATCCGCAAGGATCTCTGTTTCTTCCGGCTCGTATTCGTAGACCGCGTTGGCGCCGGCACCGGCGTCTTCTTCCGAGGTCTCGAACTTGGCCGGGATCAGCTGCTGTTCGGTCGGCTCCTGCGCGATTACCGACTTGAAGGTCGAGTAAAACAGGGTGCAAACATCGAACTCGCCATCATCGAACATCGACATGATCTTGCGTCCGATTTCGTCCGCATTCCCAAAGCCGACACTCTTGACGCTCCGCAGGTCAACCGTCTCGATCACGTGTTGGCCGAGCTCGCGCTTGAGCGCGTCATAACCCTTTTTGCCGACACAGATGATCTTGACCGTCTTGCCCTGCTTGATCAGGCTGCGAGCCTTATCACGCGCCAGTTTGGCAATATTGGTGTTGAAGCCCCCGCAAAGCCCGCGTTCGGCGGTCGCAACGAGCAGGAGATGAACCTGATCGTTGCCCGTACCGGACATGAGCTTCGGCGCGTCGTCGCGCCCTTCGAAGGCGACCGCGAGATTGGCCAGCACCGCGCCCATGCGTTCCGCATAGGGACGTGCAGCCTCCGCAGCTTCCTGAGCACGACGCAGTTTCGCCGCGGCCACCATCTGCATGGCCTTGGTGATTTTCTGCGTCGCCTTCACGGAAGCGATGCGGTTTCGTAAGTCCTTCAGGCTCGGCATGGCCGCCCCTGCTCCTTATCCCAGCGTGACGTCTTAAGCGAAGTTCTTGGCGAACGCGTCGACAGCAGCTTTCAGCTTGCCGGTCAGCTCGTCGTCCAGAGCCTTCTTCTCCCAGATCGCATTCAGCAGATCCTGGTGCTCACCACGCAGGAACAGCAGCAGGCCTTCTTCGAAGTCCTTCACGCGGTCGACCGGGTGCGTATCGAGATAGCCGTTCACGCCGGCATAGATGACGGCAACCTGCTCTTCGGTTTTCAGCGGCGAGAACTGCGGCTGCTTCAGCAGCTCGGTCAGACGCGCGCCGCGGTTCAGAAGACGCTGGGTGGTGGCATCGAGGTCGGAGCCGAACTGGGCAAAGGCCGCCATTTCGCGGTACTGAGCCAGTTCACCCTTAATCGGGCCGGCAACCTGTTTCATCGCCTTGATCTGAGCCGAAGAGCCCACGCGAGACACCGACAGACCGACGTTCACGGCCGGGCGGATACCCTGGTAGAAAAGGTCCGTTTCCAGGAAGATCTGACCGTCGGTGATCGAAATCACGTTGGTCGGAATAAACGCGGACACGTCGTTGCCCTGGGTTTCGATGACCGGAAGAGCAGTCAGGGAACCGCTGCCGTGGTCTTCGTTCAGCTTCGCCGAACGCTCGAGCAGACGGGAGTGCAGGTAGAAGACGTCGCCCGGGAATGCTTCACGTCCCGGCGGGCGGCGCAGAAGCAGGGACATCTGACGATAGGCAACAGCCTGTTTGGTCAGATCGTCGTAACCGATCACGGCGTGCATGGAGTTGTCGCGGAAGAACTCGCCCATGGCGCAGCCGGCGAAAGGCGCCAGGAACTGCAGCGGCGCAGCGTCGGAAGCCGTTGCGGCGATCACGATGGAATATTCCATCGCGCCGGAGTCTTCCAGGGTCTTCACGAACTGGGCAACGGTGGAGCGCTTCTGACCGACCGCAACGTAGATGCAGTACAGCTTGGCGTCTTCATCATCGCCAGAATGAAGCGGCTTCTGGTTCAGGAAGGTGTCGAGAATGATCGCGGTCTTACCGGTCTGACGGTCACCAATGACGAGCTCGCGCTGACCACGGCCAACCGGGATCAGGGCGTCAATGGCCTTGAGGCCGGTCGACATCGGCTCGTGAACCGACTTACGCGGCAGAATGCCAGGCGCCTTGACGTCCACACGGCGCTTTTCGGTCGCCTCGATCGGGCCCTTGCCGTCGAGCGGGTTGCCGAGCGGATCGACAACGCGGCCCAGCAGGCCCTTGCCAACCGGCACTTCCACGATGGCGCCGGTCCGCTTGACGGTGTCGCCTTCTTTAATGTCGCGGTCGGAACCGAACAGAACGACACCGACGTTGTCGCTTTCCAGGTTCAGGGCCATGCCCTTAATTCCACCCGGGAATTCAACCATTTCACCAGCCTGAACCTTGTCCAGACCATACACACGGGCGATACCGTCACCGACGGAGAGCACCTGACCGACTTCAGAAACTTCGGCTTCCTCGCCGAAGCTCTTAATCTGGTCCTTGAGGATTGCGGAGATTTCCGCGGCCCGAATATCCATCAGCCGACCTCTTTCATCGCGAACTTGAGTGAATTGAGCTTGGTACGCAGCGACGTGTCGATCATGCGGGAGCCGACCTTGACCACAAGGCCACCGATCAGTGCAGGATCAACATTTGCCACGATGTTTACGGATTTGCCCGTGGAAGCGGCCAGCGCCTCTTTCAGGGCAGCGACATGTTCGTCGGACAGAGCGGCTGCGGATGTCACCTCAGCCGTTTCCTCGCCCCGCTTGTCAGCAAGCAGGGCCCGGAATGCCTTGATCATGTCGGGAAGGACGAAGAGGCGCCGGTTGCGGGCGGCCAGCTTCACGAAGTTTGCGGCAAGGCCTTTGATGCCAGCCTTGTCGAGAAGTGCGGTAAGCGCTGCAAGCTGCTCCTCCACACTGAATACCGGGCTTTTCACCAGGCGGACGAGATCGTCGCTTTCGGCAATCATGCCTTCGAAAGCGGTCAGATCCCGTTCCACGTCCGCAGTTGCACCTTCGGCCTCTGCGAGGTCGAGAAGGGCGGCCGCATAACGCTGTGCCACGCCGGATACGAGAGATACGTTGTCAGTCACCAGGTCCGTGCTCTCTGACGTTTTTCATGCCCGCAAGACGGCTAGCGTCCGCAAGGCATTGAAAAAATGAATGATTTCAAGGTCAGAAGGTATGACGGTTAAACCGCTGCCCCCAAAGCCGCGCCTCAATTAGCACAGGGTTTCCCGCTGTGCAACTTCACCTAAAGACTGTTCGTGCGGATTCCTTGGTGTTTTTTGCGGGGCGGCCGCAAAAAGCCTTTCCAATCAAGGCTTCGGTGGCTCTCTAAACCTTTAGACGGTTTTGTGCGGCACTGCCGAATTCGGGCCTTGGGGCTGTTTTCTGCCCACTTCCACGGCCCTTTGCCTGGCAAAGGCGCCCTCAGCGCTCGATCAAAGGCTCAAAGCCGCCAAAAATCATGCGCTTCAAACTGAAGACCTCCGAGGCATTCGGCATGGCCTCCTCCCAGCGTGGATCGCTTTCCATCGTTGCGACGCAGGCATCGGCCGTGGCCTTGTCCGGCCACAGGATCCAGGAAAAGACCACCGTCTCGTCCGCTTCCTTCCTGACCGCCAGCGGGAAGGACGTCACTTCCCCGTCCGGCACATCCGTGCCCCATCCCTCGCAACAGCCGATCGCACCGTATTCCTGGAACAGCGCCCAGGATTTTTCGGCTATTTCTGCATATTCCGCCTTCCTTGCCGTTTTCACCGGCGCCAGAAACCCTTGAACGTATGTCATCGGCAATCCCTCCCGGGTAAGTAACAGTGAAGGGTGCCACGACGTGGGAGAACGGGCAATCGCGGGCCGCAATCGAACACGCTGGATGCGGACAACAACAGGCGACCTTGAAGCGGCAGAACGATCGCGTCTTTTCGTCATTCGTCATCCGATGGCTCGACCATGGGATCCATGCCGTTTCCCATCCCGAATTGGAGGACGCGCACCGGCATGGATTGCAGGGGCAGACCCACTGCTGTCCGGTTTAAGTCGACCCAGTTTCAACAGATCATTGATTCATCGTCGATATTTACGCTTGTTCCAATCCTGGATACGCAGCGCCTTGCCGCTTGTTCCAGTCTCCCCCCTGGAGGGGGAGACTGGAACAAGCAGCGAAGCCTATATACGGTCAGATGCATCTGCTTAACCGGACAGCAGTGGGTCAGGCCCTGCAATGACGAAGGTGGTTGGTATAAAGCTCAGGCGACTTGCCCCACCCCTCACAGAAAATGCTGCGGGTCGATGTCCACCTGCAGGCGCAGCCCCTTCGTGGGTCTGGGGCCAGCATCAAGCCATTGACGCAGATAGGATTGCAGGTCGAATTGGCGCGGGGCCATCGCCAGGAGACGGAATCTGTAGCGCCCGCGAACCATCGCCAGTGCCGCCTCCGCCGGACCGAGCAGGGTCACGGCCGTGTCTTCGGGCGCCGCACGGGCGAGCGCGCGGGCATACCCTTCGGCAAAGGTGCGGTCCGGCCCGGAAATGATGACAGCGGCCAATCGGCCAAAAGGCGGCAGGCCGGCAGCCCGGCGGGAGTCGATCTCGGCCTGGTAGAAGGCCGTCTTGTCGCTGGCCAGCAACGCCCGGATCACTGGATGATCGGCGTTGTAGGTCTGCAGGATGCCCTTGCCGCCACCGGTCACGCGCCCCGCGCGGCCCGTCACCTGGGCGAGCAGCTGAAAGGTTTTCTCTGCCGCGCGCGGGTCGCCATGGGCCAGGCCCAGATCCGCATCGACCACGCCGACCAGCTTCATCTTCGGAAAATTATGGCCCTTGGCGACCAGCTGCGTGCCAATGACAATGTCGGCGCCGCCTTCCTCGACGATTTTCATTTCCCGCTTGAGGCGTTCCGGCCCGCCCGCCATGTCGGATGACAGAACCAGCGTGCGGGCGTCCGGGAAAAGATCGGAGACTTCCTCGGCGATTCGCTCCACGCCGGGCCCACAGGCAACCAGGCTGTCGGTGCTCTGGCAGGACGGGCAGGCTTGCGGCACCGGCTCGGTGTGACCGCAATGGTGACAGACCAGCTTTTTCTGGAACCGGTGTTCCACCAGCCAGGTGCTGCAATGGGCGCACTGAAACCGGTGGCCGCAGGTCCGGCACAGGGTGAGCGGTGCATAGCCGCGGCGGTTCAGGAACAGAAGCGACTGACCGCCGTCGTTGAAGGTGTCCTTGATGGCATGAACCAGTTCGGGCGCCAGCCAGCGTCCCCGTTCCGGGCCGTCCTGGCGCATGTCGACCGCGCTGAGATCCGGCAGGGCCGCACCGGATGCCCGTTCCGGCAACTCGAACAGGCGGTAGCGGCCAAGATCCGCATTGACCATGCTTTCGACCGAAGGCGTCGCCGAGGCGAGCACAACCGGAAAGCCGGAGAGATGCCCGCGGACGACGGCCATGTCGCGGGCACTGTAGGGCACCCGGTCATCCTGCTTGAAGGCCGCGTCGTGTTCCTCGTCGACAATGATCAGGCCGAGTTCCCTGAAGGGCAGGAAGAGCGACGAGCGGGCGCCGATGACAACGCGAACATCGCCACTGGAAACCCCACGCCAGACCCGGGACCTGTTCTTCACCGTGATCTGCGAATGCCACTCGGCCGGATAGACGCCAAATCTTTGCTCGAAGCGGCGCAGGAACTGCTCGGTGAGCGCGATTTCCGGCAGCAGCACCAGGGCCTGCTTGCCGCGCCGAAGTGCCTCGGCAATTGCCTCGAAATAGACTTCGGTCTTGCCGGACCCGGTGACACCGTCGATCAGAGCAACACTGCCCCCCTTGTCGAAACAGGACACCAGCCCTTCCGCCGCGGCCTGCTGTGCCTTGGTCAGGTCCTTTTGCGCATAGTCGAGCTGAGGTTTCGGTGATGGGGGTGCGGCCGGCATCATCACCGTTTCCAGCACTTCCTGTTTCAGCAGTCCGTCAATGACTGAAGAAGACACACCCGCCGCATGGGCCAGACCGCTCCTGGTCCAGGCAAAACCATCCTCCAGCGTTGCCAGCACCCGGCCGCGTGCCGGCGTCATGCGATCGGGTTCCGCGCCCTCGATCCGGCGCACGCCCGGAACCGGGGCTTCCGGTTCCAATGCCTCTTCGGAACGCAGAACCATGCGCAGCACCATGCCCGGCGCGCCCAGGGTCCAGCCGGCGACCCAGTCGACAAACCGGCGCAGGTCGGCATCGAGCGGCGGCGTCTCCTCATAGACATGCGTGATGGATTTCAGTTTCTTCGGATTGATCGCGGCGTCCGGCTCTCCGTCCCAGACGGCGCCGACAACCTCACGCGGGCCGAGCGGCACCCGCACAATGGTGCCCGGCACCACCGTCTTGCCTGGCGGAACCTTGTAGGTATAGGCCCTGGGCACGGCGACCGGCACCAGCACGCTGGCAATCGTCTCCTGGAAGTCCGGATCGTCAAACAGCACGGAGAATCAGGTCCTCGCCCTCGTTGCACAATGCCGAAGCGGATGGGGTCCCGCGCCACTCGGCCAGCGCAGGACTTTGCCGGATATCAGCCACGGTTCAAGGCCTGCAATTTCTGAGGTACGTACCACAAAAATTTCCTCCACCGGAGAATCAGGGGTTCTTCTTGTCATCATCCTAGGGTAAAGAGAGCGCGGCTGACCATTCAATCGTTTAGCCCCGATCGCCGACGACAAGGTCCGGCGACCGGCTGAAGCCGGGAAACGGGGCCCCCACAGGGAGACAATCGCATGAAATTCTTCGTCGACACGGCCGACACCGCCGAAATCAAGGAACTGGAATCCACCGGTCTTCTGGACGGTGTCACCACCAACCCGTCCCTGATCGCCAAGTCCGGCCGCGACTTCAAGGAAGTCATCGCCGAGATCTGCGCCATCACCGAAGGCGATGTGTCCGCCGAGGTCGCTGCGACCGACTTCGACACCATGATCAAGGAAGCCCATGTCCTGCGCGCCATTGCAGACAATGTGGTCATCAAGCTGCCGCTGACCTTTGACGGCCTGAAAGCCTGCAAACAGCTGACCGAAGAAGGCACGAAGACCAACGTCACGCTGTGCTTTTCCGCCAACCAGGCGCTGCTCGCCGCCAAGGCCGGCGCGACCTATATCTCGCCGTTCATCGGTCGTCTCGACGACATCCATGCCGATGGTCTGGAGCTGATCCGCGAGATCCGCGTGATCTACGACAATTACGGCTTCGAGACGGAAATCCTGGCTGCTTCGATCCGCACCGCAAACCACGTTAAGGACTGCGCCATCATCGGTGCCGACGTCGCCACCGTGCCGCCGGCAACGCTTAAGGCACTGGTCAAGCATCCGCTGACGGACAAGGGTCTGGATGCCTTCCTGGCCGATTGGCAGAAGACCGGTCAGAGCATCCTCTGACAATTGAAATCTGCTAACTGATATGAAGCGGCCCGGTTTTTCCGGGCCGTTTTTGGTTTTGCACTGGACTTGGCGGATTTTCAGCCAGAAAGTTCGGTTCGTTCCTAGCCACAGAACCCAGGCAGCTATAGTCTCATGTCTCTTTAAACCCGATCCGAATTCGATTTTTCAAAGCAAATGTACTCCAAAAAAGAACTCGCTGACGCCCTTGAAAGATTGCTCTGTTCGAAGCTGACTGAAGAAGAGTCCGACGAGTTGTTTTGCCAAATATCCAAAAACACCTTGGATCCGGATTGGTCTGACTACATCTTTCACTCAACCGAGTTCGTGCGGGCAGACGAGACTACAGACGTTGAAGCCGTCGCGAACAAAATCCTGGCTTATCGCCCGATACGCCTGTGAACGTCGGAATCAAGACAAAGATCAAAATTTCCAACACGCACAATGCTCTTTATTGCGCGCCGTTTCACAAGCCCGGATTTCCGATTTTTCTCCTATTGCAATCGATCTGAACTGAGACTAGCGTGCCGCAAGGCCCTGGGCGGGGCCTCCGGTCCGCGGAAAGGTTTCCACGCCCTGATACCTGAGCGCCGAGGCGCTCCCTTTATCCGACACCCGCTCGATCCGGAGATGCGGACGCTGGACAGAACCGAGTCCGGGAGTCCTCATGACTGACCAAATGCGCGACGCGCAAACCCTTCCCCTGTTGAGTTCCAACGATCTGGCACTGGATCTTGAGCGCCAGAAGCGCCTGGCAAAAAGCTTGCGCGATACGGCACGCGCCGGCGACACGGACGCCGTTTCCAGATTGAAGGCGCATCATCCGAGATTCGCATCCCTGGACCTGGCCGCACTCAAGCTGACCGACGCCCAACTGACCATTGCCCGGGAAGCCGGATTGTCCAGCTGGCCCGCGCTGAAGCGGCACGTTGATCAGATGACCGCCGCCAGAAGCGCCATTGAATCCGGCGGAGCTGCCCCTGATGCCGACCTGCCGACCCTGCATATCCGATGCGGCAACGATATCGAAGCTCCCCTCAAGCGGGCAGGCTTTGATGGCGATTTCCTGATGTTCGCCGATCCTGTCTGTCAGGGCCCCATTACCAGCAGCGCACAAGCGCTGGAAACACGGGCGCAGTTCATCGCCACTGAGTATCCCGGTGAAACCTATGCCGATACGATTGACGTCTTGCGACAAGCCGAAGAGCGACTTGCAAAAGCAGGCGACTATGGCCGGATCGTGCTTTGGTTCGAACATGACCCCTACGACCAGTGCCTTCTGGTGAAGCTGCTTTGCGCCCTCTACGCTTCCGGTGCCTACAAGCGGAAAGTCGAGCTGATCAGTCTCGACAGGTTTCCGGGCATCTCGAAGTTTATCGGGATCGGACAGCTGTCCCCCACGGCGCTCCGGCACATGTTTGACCAGCGCCGGCCCGTGCCGACAGCTGCCTATCCCCTTGCGGTCGATGCCTGGCAGGCTTTTGGCGAAACCTCGCCTCAACCACTGTTCGAGCTTGCGGGGCGAAGTGGCGCGCTGCCTTATCTGAGAGGCTCCATCCTGCGCTATCTGGCTGAACTGCCCTCCGCCAGCAACGGACTTGCCTGCACCGAGCAGATCATTCTGGAAATACTTGAAGGCGGGCCCAGGCCATGGGGAAAGATCTTCCGGGAATTCCTGATGGAACGCGATCGCCTCCCCTATCACGGCGATCTGATGTTCCTCGGCACGATGCTGCGCTTGCGGGACGCCGGCGAACCGGCTGTTGAAAGCGACACGACCGGCTTTGACGAGAGCAACTGGGGCAAGTCCGTTTTCAGTCTGACGGCTGTGGGCCGATCGCTTCTTGAGGGCCGGAGGGACTGGAAGACCTGCGCGCCCCGGCACCGTGTTCATGGTGGTGTGACCTGTTTTGCGGATCCGGACTGGCGGTGGGATACCGCGGCCGAGCGACCGGTCATGCTGTAAACGCGGGTCGACCTTCTGTCCGGTCACGAAAAAAAGAACCGCCCGGCGTGTGGTCCGGGCGGTTCCAGCCGGCGGGAGGGGCATCCTTCCGGCTGTCATGAGCCACGTTGCAGGTCGTGGCTCATTGGCGGCTTTTCGTCTTAGGTGACCTGTTAGGTGACTGGGGCGCGGTAGTCGTCGGACGCGCTGGTGCCGGCCTTTTCGTGGGTCCAGTCGCACTTGCGGTAGGTGAAGGACCACTTGTCGGTGTCGCCGCGGGACGCGTTGGCTTCGTCATTGACGTCCGGCAGGATCGTCTTGCCTTCCACCAGAACCGCGTCTTCGAACTTGATCGTGTAGTAGTGTTCCTGAACACCTGAGGTCGAGGTGCGCCAGAACTGGACTTCGATTTCCAGGCTCTCGCCGGTGGCCAGGGCCTGCCACAGCAACGGCGTTGCCTTGTCGACCGGCTTCATGAAGGTGGTCGGCATGTGGCGGCGGGTGGCGATGATCGAACCGGATTGCGGATCGCGGGGCACGATGGCGTTCTGTTCGAAGGCATAGACGAGGGATTCGCCTTCATGGCCTTCCTGCCACAGGTTGCCGATGCTGTCGGCGGTGGTTGCGTCGGACGTCATGTCGCCCTGGGTTGCGCCCTTGATGGTGATGTAAGCGATGTTGGACATTTTGAAATCTCCTGGCTGGCTGTGCGTTCAGTGCGTGTCTGTTCTTGTTGTTGACTTCCGGGGCTCGTTGTCTGGAGCCGATGGGGAGAGAATTGCAACGGGTGTGCCAACTTGCGTAACTTTCGTGATGTGATTGTTTTCGCTGCGGAAATTCTCTCACCAGCGAAAGTGTTAAAATATGGAACTGTGCAGTTTTCTGCACAGTCGCCTCCGGACTGCGAAGAAACACGCGCAGGCAAAGTGTGACGCACATCACAAAATGCCATTCCGAAGAGGGAACGGAGGAGATTGGCAGTAAAATTTTGGAGGATTGTGCCCGTCGTTTGACGGTCTCCGGCTCCTGTGTTGTGACGATGTGTGCAGGAAATTTCTGTCCAGGCGCCTCAAAAGCGAACTTTGTGAGGGCTCAGGAATAACCCCAGTGTCACCCCGGCCGCAGCGCAGCGAAGAGCCGGGGCCTACTCGCAGACCCGCTTGCTGAAGCGCAAGGCATTCAAATTTTTGCGGATTCGCTGTGCGAGAGGATCAGGCTCTCAGGATTTGAGTAGGCCCCGGGTCTCGCGAAGCTCGCCCGGGGTGACACCAGGATATGCGGAGGATCAAGGAAAGCAGTCGGCACGGCCTGATTTCTTACCTTGCAGGTTCTGGAGCCCGCCGGCATAGCGAAATGTGCGGTGTGTTGCACAATCTGCCCAGCGTTAACGGAACCGTTGCAGCCTGACAGGCAAAGTGGCGCAATGAGTGCCGCATCGCCCCAGACCGACCACCTTCTCGTAACCGCCCAGCCGGATCTCAACCGGCGTGTGGATCAGTGGCTCGATCATCTGGCCGACGAACGCCGTCTCGCCGACAAGACACTGGTCGCCTATGAGCGGGACCTGCGCCAGTTCCTGCGCTTCCTTACAGATCATCTTGGCGGTGCCCCCTGTATCAGGGATGTTGCAGGTTTGAAGCCCGCCGACTTCCGCGGCTTCCTGGCCAATCGCCGCCGCCAGGGCGTGCAAAGCCGTTCGCTGGCCCGCGGCCTTGCCGGCATCAGGTCCTTCCTCAAGTTCCTGGAACGCCGCGGCGAGGTCAATGCGGCCGCTTCCTCTGCCATCAGGCCGCCGCGCCAGGCCCGATCCCTGCCGAAACCCGTGTCGTCCCGGGATGCCATGGACATCACCAGCGGTGACCTTGCCATGGAAACCGACGCCTGGATCGAGGCCCGCAACGCCGCGGTGCTGACCCTGCTTTATGGTTGCGGCCTCCGGATCTCGGAAGCCTTATCCTTGACGGGGACCATGGCGCCCAAAACGGGCACCCGGACCCTTCGCATCGTGGGCAAGGGCGGCAAGGAGCGGATCGTACCGATCCTGCCGGCCGTCTGCGAGGCAACGGAACTCTATCTGAAACTTTGCCCCTATGCGGTTGCCCCGGACGGGCCGCTGTTTCTGGGCGCCAGAGGCGGGCCGCTCAACCCGCGCATGATCCAGCTGGCCATGGCGAAACTGCGCGGCGCCCTGGGCCTGCCGGACAGCGCCACACCGCATGCTTTGCGCCATTCCTTCGCCACGCATTTGCTGGCCGGCGGCGGGGACCTTCGAACCATCCAGGAACTGCTCGGCCATGCCAGCCTGGCCTCGACGCAGATCTATACGGAAATCGACAGCGCCCATTTGCTGGCCGCCTACGACAAGGCACATCCCCGGCGCTAGGTGCAGGGCAAGCTGTAGACCGTCCGCTCCAGACCGTCGGGAAACATTTCACGGGCAATCGGTTCACCGCCCAGTTTGCGCACCAGGCCCTTTGCTGGCCTGTTGTCGTCATTCATGTGGGTCTCCACCAGCGGCCATCCATTGGTTTCATAGGCTTGCCGGATCGCAGCTTTCGAGACCTCCATCGCCGCGCCCGTGCCGCGCGCGGCGGGCATCAGCCACCAGGTCAGTTCCCGACGTGGCCAGCCTTCCGGCCAGACAAAGCCGCAGCCGCCGATGATCGCACCGCCCTCAAGCGGCTCGATAGCCCAGACCCCGTATTCCCGCAATTGCCAATGACCGAGATGACCGGCCAGGACACGCCAGGCCTGGTCCTGCCGCAAAGGACCACCATAGAAGCGGGAGGCCTCGCCATCCTCAAAGAATGCCCGATAGACCGGGAAATCCCGTTCTTCAGGCAGGCGCAGCAGAAACCGGTCGGTCTTCAGAGAAGTCATGAGATCATTCTTTTGAGTGAGGGACCTTGCGCGAATCGCGCAGGAGCAGCAACCCGTTGTGGCAGCTCGCGCATCAATCGGCTAGGCTGACGAAGCATGATCGGTCGTGACCGGCCGTCATCCGGACCAAGTCCCTTCTGGAGAACACGAATGCGCCTGCTCCTCATTGCAGCCGGTTTCCTTCTTGCCTCCGCCGCGCCTTCGCTGGCACAGCGCATTTATTGCCCGATCCCCGAAGACGGGGTCTGGGTCAATCCGGACGCAAAGCCCAAGGAGATCTCGCGGATTGAGGTGGAAAGCCGCTGCGAGAACGACCAGGTTCATGTCCGTGTCCGGGCCTTTACCTCCTGCATTCCGCGGGACTGCAAGTGGGGCTGGACCAAGGCCGAGATGCGATCCGACGGTGTGATCCAGGTTCTGCTGATCGGGTTCCTGAGCAGCAAGCAGATTTCGCTGAAGGCCTTCGGCGACCTGCTGGACACACGGGTGATCAACATCGTCAACGACTTGTCGGAACCGCGCACGGACAGAACCTATAACCTGCAAAGAAAGTAGGTCGCCGTCCGATCTTAACGCTGACAACAATCGGCACCCGGTTTTTCCTTGCCTGCGAGAGCAATTGCCTTACCCTACGAGATACGCGGCGTTTCGCCGCATCTAACGGATGGAGGGATAGCATGCGTTACCTGAGCACCGGCGTTGCCGCCCTTGCCCTCACCGCTTTCGCCATTGTACCGGCACAGGCCTGTTCCTGGAACAAAACCGCGAAGGCTGAAGACAAGATGACCGTCGCAGAAACCCTGACGGCGCCGCAGATCGATGCGGATGTCGCGGTTGCTACCAACGACATGAGCGACCAGGTCCTGAGCGAACAGCTCATTCTGCCCCAACTGGAGGAGAAACCGACGGACTAGAGGGATTGGCAGAATTGCTCCAGGTTTTGCCCGTTGCCTCGCAACGGGCTTTTTTTGTCTGCACAAAATCTCCTGAAACCTGCCTTGTTCGGGCCGTAGCCATGGTTCATGAAGCGGTTTTGACGCCACGACCAGACCGATCAGGACACCAGGCTTGATGATTTCCAGACGCAGATTTTTGCAGGGATTGGGGCTTGCCACCCTTGGGGCAATTTCAGCTCCGGCCTATGCGGTGGGCATCGAACCGTTCCGGTTACGCGTTCAGCGTTACCATTTGACACCTCCGCGCTGGCCGAAAGACCTGAAATTGCGCGCGGCTTTGATTGCCGATCCGCATATCTGCGACCCCTGGATGGGGCTTGATCGTGTCCGTTCGATCGTGGCCCAGACAAATGCGCTCAAGCCCGATATCATTTTGATGCTCGGAGATTATGTGGCCAGCCACAAATGGCAATATGCCCCGATTGCGCCGCAGGCCTGGGCGGATCTCTTCGCGGAATTCTCAGCCCCGCTCGGCACCCACGCAATCCTCGGCAATCACGACTGGTGGGACGACCACGAGGCCCAGAAGGCAGGTGGCGGTGAAACCAGATATGGCCGCGCCCTGATCCGGGCCGGCATTCCGCTTTACCAGAACCGCGCGGTCCGTCTGGAAAAAGACGGCAAGGCCTTCTGGCTGGCCGGGCTTGAGGACCAGATTGCACTCGCGCCGTTCCGCAAATACAAGCGGCAGCGCTGGCAGGGGCTTGATGATCTTCCTGCAACCCTTGCCCAGGTGACGGATGATGCCCCGATCCTCTTGATGGCACATGAACCTGACATTATCGGCGAGGTACCGCCGCGGGTCAGTCTGACGGTGAGCGGCCACACGCATGGCGGTCAGATCAACGTTTTCGGCTACAAACCTGCCTATTCGAAGAAGCACCACAGAACCCCGGTTTATGGGCATGTCATCGAAACGGAGGGGACGACGCTGATGCGTCACGTGGGTTTGAGCACGGACCCCAGGCACATGATCGTGTCCGGCGGTCTCGGCTGTTCGATCCTGCCAGTGCGGTTTGGCGTGCCGCCGGAAATCACGATGGTGCATCTGGGCGAAACAGGCGGTTCGACCACCGCCTGATTCTGGAGAGACCGTCCCTGGACGGAAGGGTTATTCGCCTGCGACGGCATGTTCCGTCTTGTGCCGGTATTCGCGAATGGCCTGGCTGAGGATCTGGACCGCGGAACTGACAAAGAGGCTCGCCATCAGGCCCGCCACAATCAGGTCCGGCCAGGCGGTTGCCGTGCCCCAGACACCCAGGGCTGCCAGCATCACGGCGACATTGCCGATGGCATCATTGCGCGAGCACAGCCAGACGGAACGCACATTGGCGTCCCCATCCTTGTAGCGCACAAGCAGCATCACGCTGGCCAGGTTGACCGCCAGCGCCAGAAACCCGACCGACCCCATGACGGCCGCCTGCGGCACGCCGAGCACAAACACCTGATAGAGCGTCGAGCCAGCGACCCAGATCCCCATCAACAAGAGGCTGGTGCCCTTGGCCAGCGCCGCCAGCGCCCGGGTTTTCAGGGAGGCACCGATCACCGCCAGCGAAATGCCATAGGTGACGGCATCGCCGAAAAAGTCCAGCGCATCCGCCTGCAGCGCCTTGGAACCGGCGGCCTGACCGGCCGCCATCTCGACCACGAACATGCCGGCATTCAGCGCAATCACCAGCCACAGCCGGCGCCGGTAGTCTTGTGACATGCCATCAAAGGCGGAATTGGACTGGCCACAACAGGCACCCATGGAAAACTCCGTATCTCGGATCTTGATTTTCGTGTTGATGCCCTTTGTAATTGCTATAGCGACTAGAGCTTCAAGAGGGGTTTGATGGATTTTTCAATCGGCGAGTTGTCCAGGCGCACGGGCGTCAAGGTGCCGACCATCCGCTACTATGAAAAAGAGGGGCTGCTGAACGCGCCGATCCGCACGGAAGGCAATCAGCGGCGCTTTCTGCAAGCAGACCTGGAACGGCTCGGTTTCATCAAGCACTGCCGGGACCTCGGCCTGCCCATGCCCGCCATCCGCGACCTGATTGACCTCAGTCAGCATCCCGACAGACCGTGCCAGCAGGCCGACAGGATCGCGGCGGACCAGCTGAAAGCCGTGCGTCAGCGCATTGCCCACCTGAAGAAGCTGGAAACCGAATTGAAACGCATTGCGTCCTGCTGCGGAGACGATCACACGGTCGCGGACTGCAACGTGCTCAAGGCCTTTGGCGATCATAGCCTTTGCCGCGATGAACACTGAACACGGTCGCCCGGCCTTGCCGGTTTGCCCGGATCGACTGCGGAGGAACCGATGCTGACATTCAACGCGCGTACCGCGAAAATCCTGGAAGATGCCTATCTCGGGGCTGATTTCACCCGGCGCCGCCGCGCCTCCTTTGATGCGCTGGCGCCAGGGCCCGGTGACCATATTGCCGATTTTGGCTGTGGCAACGGACTGCTGACACTGGAACTGGCACGTACGCTTGGCGAGACCGGGCACGTGACAGGCATCGACCCAAGCGAGGACATGCGTTCTGCCGCGGTCAAACGATGCGCGGGCCATTCGAATGTCGACTTTCTGGATGCAACGGCAACAGACACGACACTCGAAAGCGGCTCGATCGACAAGGCCGTGTCGCTGCAGGTCTTTGAATATCTCGACGACCTACCCGCTGCCTGCGCCGAAATCTACCGCGTCCTGAAGCCGGACGGCCGCCTTGTGGTCGGCGACATGCATTGGGACACGCTCACCTGGTTCAGCGATGATCCGATGCGCATGTTGAAAATGCAGGAGGCATGGGATCAGCATCTGGTCGAGCGATGCATTCCGGCCATCCTGCCCCCGATCCTGCGCGCAGGTGGATTTGCAATCGAAGCGGTGACAGCCGTTCCCTTCAGTTCAACGGTGCTGCATCCGGACGGGCTCGCCAACATGATGATCCATCTGATGGAGCCCTATGTCGTGAAGAAGGGGCTGGTTCCTGCGCAGGACGCGCGGGACTGGGCCAAAGAGCAGCGGGACCTGTCGGATGCGGGCAGGTTTTTCTTTTCCATAACCCACTTTGTGATCGTGGCCCGCAAGATCTGACCCCAAACAGCCTGATCGAAGATCAGGCCCCCTCCAACAATCGCGGTGGCGCTCCCGAGCCAAGTTCTTCCACGAAGACCTCGCCATCCTTGCGCTCCAGGCGCATCATGGACCAGCGGGCCGCGGGCAGATTGCAGGCGTGACGTCCGAAAAGGCACTGTATTTGCGGAACGCGCCGGTAATCCGGCTCCGACCAGATCGGCCTGGCAACGGCATGATACCCTCTCAGATATCCACGCAGCGTGTATTCGCTGACATACCAGACGTCGCCATCGGTCAGGTCAATGAGACCGGTCGGGCGGCCTTTTGGAAATGTCCCGCCCCAGGTCCAGGACAAGGCACCGTCCGTTTTCTGATCCAGGTAGTGATGCGCCATGACCTCATCAACGAACACCCTGTGACCGTCTTGAAGATCCTTACGATAGGCGGACAGAACCGCTTTCTGGTTGCCGGCATCCCTGGAAAACACGTAGAAGCTCGCAAAATTGACGGTCAGAACCAGAAACACCGTTGCAAACAGACCGGCCTTGAACACCTGCCAGCGTGCGTTCAAAACGGCATCGGCCGCTATCAGGAACACCATCGAGGCGGCCAGATTGCGGATCAAGGCCTTGTCATGGAGAAAGGCACCAAGGCCTTGCCCAACCGCCAGAGCCAGACAATAGGCCGCTGGCAGCGGCGCCCTGCACCGAAACAGACCCCCGGCCACGGCAGCAAATATCAACGCGCGGAAGATCGCTTCATCATTGACACCGCCACCGGTCGATCGGCTGGCGTGGTAGGTGAACTGTTCCAGAAATGCAGCGAATTCGAATTCGACGGAGACCGCGAACACCGCCAGCGCGAGCAGCAATGCGCAGCTTCCTTCCATGAAGATGCGCAGGAAAGAGGCCTGACGGTACCAGAGGCGCAGCCCTTCAATCACGGCAATGGCGCCGAGGCTCCAGGCAAAAACAGCAGGAGCCGCCAGCGGGGCGCAGCCGAGAAGAGCCATGCCAAGGATGTTGCAGCCAGTTTCAAATCGGCTCTGCGCCCTTTCCCCCTGGACAGTTTTTCGCAGCAACGGCAACAGCAGCACAAGTCCGAGAAGGAACAAGACGGCCCCGGTCAGTTCCAGCCGGAACCCGGCGACCGCAAAAGACGGCGCAAACATCAACGGGGCAAACAAGGCCGCCAGACGCAGGTTGAGACGATAGCTCAGCAACGCGAACAGGAAGCTAGCCAGCGCATAACAGAGAAATTCGAAAACAACCAATGTGATGGTGTTCGCCCCGGCCAGCGCGAAAAACCAGCCCGCGAAGATCAGGTGCAGGCGCGGCTGCAGGTGATAGGTCTCCAGGTCCGGAAATTGAACCGCGAGAAGCGGGTTCCAGTGGCGGCCAGTTTCAGCAAATTCCATGGCCCAGGGAACGAAGAACAGGTCATCCACGTTCGGCAAGGTCCGTGCCGGCCAGAAAAACAGCAGGCCACAGGCAAGCGTCATCACCGCTGCTGCGGCAAAGAGAACATGGCCCGACAGGCGTGGACCAGCGCCTTCCTCTGATGTCGCGTCTTGTGCCAAGCTGAACCTTTTCCTCGTCAGGACCGTCTTCCAAAAAGAAACCGGAAGCTCTTATTGCTCAAGAGCTCCCGGCTTCCAACTGTTTTCAATCCGTGCGGCCAAATGTGCCGCTGGAATTTCCTAGGAATGGATCGGCTTGGCAAAGGCGCCGAGCGCGGCTTCCTTGACGGCTTCCGACATGGTCGGGTGCGCGTGGCAGGTCCTGGCCAGGTCTTCCGAAGACCCGCCGAATTCCATCAGGACCGCCGCTTCGTGGATCATCTCGCCGCCGCCGAAGCCGACGATGTGGACCCCGAGAACCCGGTCGGTCTTGGCATCCGCCAGAACCTTGGCGAAACCATCGGTCTTGTTCATGGCACGGGCACGGCCATTGGCGGTGAAGGCGAACTTACCGACCTTGTAGTCGATACCGGCGGCCTTGAGTTCCTCTTCGGTCTTGCCCACGGAAGCCACTTCCGGCTGGGTGTAAACAACGCCCGGAATGACATCATAGTTCACATGACCAGCCTGACCGGCCAGGATTTCGGCAACGGCAACGCCCTCATCCTCGGCCTTGTGCGCCAGCATCGGGCCGACCACCACATCACCGATGGCATAGATGCCGTCGACATTGGTCTTGTAATGGGCATCGATCTGAACACGGCCGCGCTCGTCCAGCGCTACGCCGGCCGTGTCGAGGCCAAGTCCCTCGGTGTAGGGACGACGGCCGATGGCAACGAGCACGATGTCGGCTTCGATAACTTCAGCGTCACCGCCCTTGGCCGGCTCGACCGTTACCGCAAGGCCCTTGCCCTTCTTTTCAACGCCCGTGACCTTGGATGACAGCTTGAAGGCCATGCCCTGCTTTTTCAGCATGCGCTGGAAGTTCTTGGAAACGTCGCCGTCCATCGGGCCGAGGATCTTGTCCATGAACTCGACCACGGTGACCTCCGAGCCGAGACGGTTCCAGACCGACCCGAGCTCCAGACCGATCACGCCACCGCCGACAACAATCATCTTGCCCGGAACCTTTTCCAGTTCCAGCGCGCCGGTGGAGGAGACGATCTGCTTTTCGTCGATCTCGACACCCGGAAGCGGCATGACATCGGAGCCGGTGGCAATGACGACATTCTTGGTTTCCAGAACGGTGGCCTTGCCGTCCTCGGCCGTGACCTCGACCTTGCCCTGGCCAAGCAGCTTGCCGGTGCCGGTATGAACGTCGATCTTGTTCTTCTTCATCAGGAAAGCGATGCCGTTGACATTGGCATCCACGACGTCGGACTTGTGTTTCATCATGCCCGGCAGGTCGAGCTTCGGCTTGTTGACCTTGATGCCGATTTTCTCAAACCCGTGGCCGGCTTCCTCGAACATTTCCGAGGCGTGCAGCAGGGCCTTGGACGGGATACAGCCGATGTTGAGGCAGGTGCCGCCAAGCGTTGCGCGTTTCTCGACGACGGCGGTCTTCAGACCGAGCTGAGCCGCCTTGATCGCACAAACATAGCCGCCTGGGCCGGTACCGATGACGACAAGATCATATTGGGACATTGTGGTCGCCTTTGTCTCTTTCACTTCTGGTTAGATTTCAAATTCATGGCAGGATCGCGCGTCCCCCGGAAACATCCAGGATGGCGCCAGTGGTGTAGCTGGACTGGTCGGACAGGAGCCAGAGAATGGCGTCCGCCACCTCGTCGGCGGAGCCCGCGCGTTTCATCGGCAGCCGAGACTGCAATTGGGCAACGCGATCCGGAATGCCGCCGGAGGCGTGAATGTCCGTGTCGATGATGCCGGGGCGGACGCCGTTCACACGAATGCCTTCATCGGCAACTTCCAGGGCGAGCCCGACGGTCATCGTGTCGATCGCGCCCTTGGAGGCGGCATAGTCGACATACTGACCCGGCGATCCGATCTTGGACGCCGCAGACCCGAGATTGACGATGACACCACCGGAGCCGCCGTGTTTGGTGGACATGCGCTTGACTGCTTCGCGGGCACAGAGAAACGCACCGATCACGTTGATGGAAAACATCCGGGTCAGGCGTTCCAGTGACATCTCATCAACCCGCTGGGACAGGTCGACGACACCCGCGTTGTTTACAAGACCCGCCAGGCGTCCAAGCTTGTCAGCTTCGGCAAAGAGATGCAGGACATCGGCTTCGTTCTGCACATCGCCCTGGACTGCAACCGCCGTGCCGCCGGCAGCCTCGATCTCCGCAACCGTTTGCGCCGCAGCGGCTTCATTGCCGGCATAGTTGACCACGATCACTCTGCCGGGTGCGGCGAGCTTGCGGCAGATACTGGCACCGATGCCCCGGCTCCCGCCAGTGATGATGTAAACGTCTTTGGACATGTTGTCTCCGGATGAGACTGAAGGGTCGGGTTAGCGGATGGGTCGAAGCGTCTCGGAAGCTCGCCCGGCAGCCCAGGTGCCGTAGAGCGTGCCGTCTGCATTGATCTGGTAAATCACCGGGTCGGCTTCGCCCCAGTCGATCACCAGCGTATTCCCGGTCAGCGGCCCCTGGCCGTGAAAGGTCTGGCCCGCGATGTCCCAGCGGAAGAAGGCCGTGTTGTCCTTGACCGTAATCGTGACGCGTCCCTCATAGCGGCTGCCGTTGGGATTGAGACCTTGTACCTGATAGGCGCCTTCGATCTGCGGCGCATAGACGGCTTTGGGAGCGGCCGGCGCCTGTGTCGTCAGCGTTGTGACCAACGGCATGGCCAGCACCATGAGACACATTGCGGCGCCAAGCCGTTTGATGAGCGGTAACAGAGGCGCTTTTGGTGTCCGGATCGCCATCTTGTGCCTCCTTTTCAGATCACTGTTCGGCCAGCGCCAGGCGCAGGCCGAACCCGGCAAAGGTCGCGGCAACCGTGCGGCGCATCCACACCATGACCGTATCACTGCGCAGGACCTTCTCACCGATGAGGGCGGCGAACAGGCCGTAGACCACGAAGACGGCGAAGGTCATTGCCATGAAGACACCACCGAGCAGCAGCATGTCCCAGGTCGGGTTGGCGGCGGCCGGATCAACGAATTGCGGCAGGAAAGCCAGGAAGAAGACCGTCAGTTTCGGATTGAGGATGTTGATCAGAAAGCCGGTGCGCGCGGTCGCAAGGAAGCTCTTGCGCGCACTCTTGTCGGCTTTCAGATCCAGCGGTCCGCTGTCCTTCAGCGTCTGCCAGGCCAGATAGAGCAGATAGGCGACGCCTGCATATTTGACGGCGGTGAACACAAGGGCACTTGTGTGCATCAGGGCGGCGATGCCGACCACAGAGGCCAGGATCGCCGGTATGATGCCGAGCGTGCAGCCGAAGGCGGCGGCAATCGACGCCTGCCGCCCCTTGCCGAGGCCGACGGCCACCGTGTAGACGACCCCGGTTCCGGGGACCAGCACCACGATCAGGGCGGTAATCAGAAATTCCAGGCTCATGATGCGGTCCTTCAGGGTCGTTTCAGGTAGAGGTTCCGGATCAGAGATCCAGAACCAGGCGCTGCGGGTCTTCCAGGCTTTCCTTGACGCGCACCAGGAAGGTCACGGCTTCCTTGCCGTCGACGATCCGGTGGTCATAGGAAAGCGCCAGATACATCATCGGGCGGATCACCACCTGGCCGTTCACGGCCATCGGGCGTTCCTGGATCTTGTGCATGCCCAGGATGCCCGACTGCGGCGCGTTCAGGATCGGCGACGACATCAGCGAGCCGTAGACACCACCATTGGAGATGGTGAAGGTGCCGCCGGACATGTCCGCCATGCCGAGTTTGCCGTCGCGCGCCTTGCGGCCCAGATTGCCGATTTCCTTTTCGATTTCGGCAATGGACATCTCGTCGGCATCACGCACCACCGGAACCACCAACCCCTTGTCGGTGCCAACGGCAACGCCGATGTGACAGAAGTTCTTGTAGATGATGTCGGTGCCGTCGATCTCGGCGTTGACGGCCGGGATTTCCTTCAGCGCGTGGGTCACGGCCTTGGTGAAGAAGCCCATGAAGCCGAGCTTGACGCCGTGCTTCTTCTCAAAGAGGTCCTTGTACTGCTTGCGCAGTTCCATGACCGGACCCATGTCGACCTCGTTATAGGTCGTCAGCATGGCTGCGGTGTTCTGGGCATCCTTCAGGCGGCGCGCGATGGTCTGGCGCAGCTTGGTCATGCGCACGCGCTCTTCGCGCACCTCATCCTGGGCGTTGACCGGACCACGCGGGATGGCTGCCGGAGCCGGCGCGGCAGAGGAGGTTGCACCGGAGGCGATGGCGTTGATGACGTCTTCCTTCAGCACCTGGCCACGCTTGCCGGAACCGGCCACCTGGTCGGCGCTGAGGTTGTTTTCAGCCATCATCTTCTGGGCGGACGGCGCCGCCGGCATCGAGGTGCCTGCAGCAGCGGCCGGTGCCGACGGGGCCGGTGCAGCAGCGGCCGGAGCGGCAGCTGCGGCGCCAGCACCGGACGGATCGATCTGGCAGAGCAGGACACCCGGCTCGACTGTCGTGCCGGTTTCAGCGGCGATCTTGACCACCGTACCGCCAACCGGTGCCGGAACTTCCTGGGCAGCCTTGTCGGTTTCCAGTTCGACCAGCGTGTCGTCGGCCTTGACGGTGTCGCCGACCTTGACGCTCCATTCGCCGACTTCGGCTTCGGTGACGGATTCGCCAGCGCTCGGCGTGACCACGTCGACCAGCTCGGCTTTTGTTGCCGCTTTCGCCTGCGGTTCGTTGTCCTGCCTGGCGGGAGCGGCGGCGGCTGCTCCGGTGCCTTCGGCGATCTGGCCCAGAAGCGCGCCGACCTCGACGGTGTCGCCTTCCTTGACCACGATGCTTTCCAGGACCCCTGCGGCTGGGGCCGGAACTTCAACCGTCACCTTGTCGGTTTCCAGTTCGACAAGCGGCTCGTCCTGGGCAATAGCGTCGCCCGGTTTTTTGAACCATTGTGCGATGGTTGCTTCAGAAACGGATTCACCCAGCGTGGGCACGCGAATTTCGGTTGCCATGGTCGCCTTCTCTTAAAATTACCTGGCCAAATTTTGAGAAGAGGGCCCGAAGGCCCTCTCAAGGATTAGTCTCCGAGCGCTTCTTCGAGGAACGCCTGCAGCTGCGCCAGATGCGCGGACATCAGACCGGTCGCGGTCGAGGCCATTGCATTGCGGCCGGCATAGCGCGGGCGCTGGTGCTTGGCGTCGATCTGACCCAGGACCCACTCGATATACGGCTCGACGAAGAACCAGCTGCCCATGTTTTTCGGCTCTTCCTGACACCAGACCATCTCGGCCTGCGGGAAGCGCGCCAGTTCAAGCATGAGCGCCTTTTTCGGGAACGGGTAGAGCTGCTCGACACGCATCAGGTAGACGTCGTTGATGCCGCGCTTCTCGCGCTCTTCGAAGAGGTCGTAATAGACCTTGCCCGAACACATCACGACCCGCCGGATCTTGTCGTCCGCAACCAGCTTGCCGTCGGCATTGAGGTTGTGGCCCCAGTCGTCCCAGAGCAGCCGGTGGAAGGTCGAATCCGGACCGAGTTCCTCGATCTTCGATACCGCCTTCTTGTGACGCAGAAGCGATTTCGGCGTCATCAGGATCAGCGGCTTGCGGATGTCGCGGCGCAGCTGACGGCGCAGGATGTGGAAGTAGTTGGCCGGTGTCGAACAGTTCGCCACCTGCATGTTGTCTTCCGCGCAGAGTTGAAGGAAACGCTCCAGGCGGGCGGAGGAGTGTTCCGGACCCTGGCCCTCGTAGCCATGCGGCAGAAGGCAGACGAGACCGGACATGCGCAACCACTTGCGTTCGCCCGACGAGATGAACTGGTCGAACAGAACCTGCGCGCCATTGGCAAAGTCGCCGAACTGGGCTTCCCACATGGTCAGCGCCCGCGGCTCGGCCAGCGAATAGCCGTATTCAAAGCCAAGCACAGCCTCTTCCGACAGCATCGAGTTGATGACCTCGTAGCGCTGCTGGTCGGGCGAAATGTGGTTCAGCGGAATGTAGCGGCTTTCGTCTTCCTGGTCGTAGAGCACGGAGTGGCGCTGCGAGAAGGTGCCGCGTTCGCAGTCCTGACCGGACAGGCGGATCGGATGGCCTTCCTTCAGAAGCGACGCGAATGCGAGCGCTTCGGCGGTGGCCCAATCGATGCCCTCTCCGGTCTCGACCATGCGCTCCCGGTGGTTCATGAAGCGCGCAATCGTGCGGTGAATGTTGAAGCCATCCGGCACATGGGTCAGCGCCCGGCCGATTTCCTTCAATTCGTCAACCGGAAGACCGGTTTCGCCGCGGCGCGGATCTTCTTCGTCATCGGCCCGTTTCAGGCCGGACCACTTGCCGTCCAGCCAGTCGGCCTTGTTCGGCTTGAAGGCCTGGCCGCTGTCGAACTCGATGTCCAGATGCTTGCGCCAGTCGGCCTTCATCCGGTCGACTTCTTCCTGGCTCAGAACGCCTTCATTGACCAGGCGCTCGGAATAGAGCTGAAGCGTCGTCGCGTGCTTGCGGATCTTGCGGTACATGATCGGCTGCGTGAACGCCGGCTCGTCGCCCTCGTTGTGGCCGAAGCGGCGGTAGCAGATCATGTCGATGACGACGGGGCGGTGGAACGTCTGGCGGAACTCGATCGCGATCTTCGCCGCGAAGACAACCGCTTCCGGATCATCCGCATTGACGTGGAAGATCGGCGATTCGATCACCTTCGCCATGTCCGACGGATAGGGCGAGGAACGCGAGAATCGCGGGTTGGTGGTGAAGCCGATCTGGTTGTTGATGATCACATGGATCGAGCCGCCGGTGCGGTGCCCGCGCAGGGCGGACAGACCGAAACACTCGGCCACGACACCCTGGCCGGCAAAGGCCGCATCGCCGTGCAGCAGCAGCGGCAGAACCGTGCCGCGATCGACTTCGGTCGTCTCGATGAAGTTGCCGTTTTCGTCCGCTGCGAGCTGGTCCTGCTTGGCGCGGGACTTGCCGAGGACGACCGGGTTCACGATTTCCAGGTGCGACGGGTTCGCCGTCAGCGACAGGTGAACGTTGTTGTCGTCGAAGGTCCGGTCGGAGGACGCACCGAGGTGGTACTTCACGTCGCCGGAGCCTTCCACTTCGTCCGGGGCGTAGGACCCGCCCTTGAACTCGTGGAAAATGGCGCGATGCGGTTTGCCCATCACCTGGGACAGCACGTTCAGACGGCCACGGTGGGCCATGCCGAGCACGATGTCCTTCAGACCCATCTGGCCGCCACGCTTGATGATCTGCTCAAGCGCCGGGATCAGGGCCTCGCCGCCATCCAGGCCGAAACGCTTGGTGCCGGTGTATTTGACGTCCAGGAACTTTTCGAAGCCCTCAGCCTCGACCAGCTTGTTCAGGATCGCCTTCTTGCCTTCCGAGGTGAAGGCCACCTGCTTGTCCGGGCCTTCGATGCGCTCCTGGATCCAGGCCTTGGCGGCCGGATCGGAAATGTGCATGAACTCGACGCCAAGGGTCGAGCAATAGGTCCGCTTCAGGATCTCCAGCATCTCGCGGATGGTGGCGTATTCGAGGCCGAGCACGTGATCGATGAAGATCTTGCGGTCCCAGTCGGCTTCGACAAAGCCATAGGAAGACGGGTGCAGTTCTTCATGGTCGCCCTTGCCGGCCAGCCCGAGCGGATCGAGATCGGCGTGCAGGTGACCGCGCATCCGGTAGGCACGGATCATCATCAGGGCACGCACGGAATCGCGCGTCGCCTGATGGACCTCTGTGTCGGAAATCGGCGCGCCCTTGGCTTCCGCCTTCTTCTTCAGCTTGTCGCCGATCTTCTGTTCGATCGGACCCCAGTTGCCGTCAAAGGCGTTGACCAGGTCGCCATTGGCCTCGATCGGCCAGTCCTTGCGTTTCCAGGTTGCCCCGCGTGCTTCCTTCAGGACGGCGTCTTTCTCGTCCTGGAAGGCAGCAAAGAAGTCCCGCCACTCGGCATCAACCGAGTTCGGATCTGTCTTGTACTGTGCGTAGAGGTCTTCGATATAGGCTGCGTTGGCGCCGTAAAGCAACGACGTCAGTGCGAATACGTTGTTCGCTTCCTGCCGTGCCATGTCCTTTAGCGGAGGGCTGCTCCGCCCTTTTTGTTTAGGCGGGCCGATAATATGACCCGCGGCCGGTTCCCTAACATGACCGGTGTCAGGTTGCCCTGTCTCACCAGCCCCTCGAATATTGGGCGCGGCACAATCGGCGCCGCAACCCACCTTTCACCATGCAGCAGAAAACGTAAACAGTTTCCGCTTTCTGCCACAGATAATCCTGGTTTTTAGCCCTTCAAGACTTCGAGAAGAGTCTCGCCGAGCTTTGCCGGAGACGGCGACACCTTGATGCCGGCCTCTTCCATGGCGGCGATCTTGTCTTCCGCACCGCCCTTGCCGCCGGAAATCACAGCACCGGCATGGCCCATGGTGCGGCCCGGAGGCGCCGTGCGGCCCGCGATGAAGCCGGCCATCGGCTTCTTGCGGCCCTTCCTGGCTTCGTCCTTCAGGAACTGCGCTGCTTCCTCTTCGGCCGAACCGCCGATCTCGCCGATCATGATGATCGACTGGGTCTCGTCATCAGCCAGGAACATTTCCAGGACGTCGATGAACTCGGTGCCCTTGACCGGGTCGCCGCCGATGCCGACAGCCGTGGTCTGGCCAAGGCCGGCATTGGTGGTCTGGAAGACCGCCTCATAAGTCAGTGTGCCGGAGCGGGAGACGACGCCAACGGAGCCCTTCTTGAAGATGGAGCCCGGCATGATGCCGATCTTGCATTCTTCCGGTGTCAGGATGCCCGGGCAGTTCGGACCGAGCAGGCGCGAGTTGGACTTGTCCAGCTTGGCCTTGACCTTGACCATGTCGGCCACCGGGATGCCTTCGGTGATGCAGACGATGAACGGAATTTCCGCTTCGATCGCCTCGATGATCGCAGCGCCCGCGCCTGCCGGCGGGACGTAGATCACGGAGGCATCCGCACCGGTGGCTTCCCTGGCTTCGCCAACGGAAGCAAAGATTGGCAGCTGAGCAGCGCTTTCCACGCTGCCCCAGGTCTCGCCACCCTTTTTTGGATGAACGCCGGCGACCATCTTGGTGCCGTAATATTCCAGTGCCTGTTCCGTGTGGAACGTGCCGGTCTTGCCGGTCAGGCCCTGAACGATGATTTTCGTGTCTTTATTGACGAGGATCGACATCTGTCAAATTTCCTTCGTGTTCATGGCACGCTTTCGAAACCAAATGCCTGCGCTGTAAACCGCTAGTGAAATCAGGCAGGACAAGGTGAGATGTGCTGCGAAAAACTGGACGAATGACCGGCCTAGTAACTGAGCTTGGGATGACAGCAGATACCAATGGTACCCGCTAGCGGTTATCCCTAACCCGATTACGAGGGCTGAAAGCCAATCCTCAGTCCTGCCCATTGTACGGACCCGCGCGAGAGCAAATATCAAGATGGACAATATTGCTGAGCTATACAGGGCCATAAAGAGAAGCAGAATCTCACCAAGCAATTTCGAACGTACCTCCGGGCTTAACCCTTGACCGCTTTCACGATTTTCTGGGCGGCGTCGTCGAGATCATCGGCGGCGATCACGTTGAGACCGCTTTCGTTGATGATCTTCTTGCCGAGTTCCACATTGGTGCCTTCCAGGCGGACAACGAGCGGAACCTGAAGGCCGACTTCCTTGACGGCTGCCACCACGCCTTCCGCGATCACGTCGCAGCGCATGATGCCGCCAAAGATGTTGACCAGGATGCCCTTCACGTTCGGATCGGAGGTGATGATCTTGAACGCGGCCGTCACCTTCTCTTTCGAGGCGCCACCGCCAACATCAAGGAAGTTCGCCGGCTCGGCACCGTAGAGCTTGATGATGTCCATGGTCGCCATGGCAAGGCCGGCACCATTGACCATGCAGCCGATGTCGCCGTCGAGAGCGACATAGGCAAGGTCATGCTTGGAGGCTTCGATTTCCTTGGCGTCTTCCTCGGTGACATCGCGCAGCGCCATGATGTCGTCGTGGCGGAAGAGCGCGTTGCCGTCGAAGGAGACCTTGGCATCGAGAACGCGCAGGCGGCCGTCCTTCATGACGATCAGCGGGTTCACTTCCAGAAGGCTCATGTCCTTTTCGACAAAGGCCTTGTGCAGGATCGGGAACAGGGTCATGCCGTCTTCGCGAGCCGCACCGGAGAGTTCCAGGGCATCGCAGAGCTTGCCGGCATCTGCCTCGGTGACGCCGGTTTCCGGGTCGATCGGCAGGGTGATGATCTTTTCAGGGGTCTCTTCGGCAACCGCCTCGATGTCCATGCCGCCCTCGGTGGAGACGACGAAGGCCGGACGGCCAACGGTGCGGTCGACCAGGATGGAGAGGTAAAGCTCGCGCTCGATGTCAGCGCCATCTTCGATGTAAAGACGGTTGACCACCTTGCCGGCCGGTCCGGTCTGCTTGGTGACCAGCGTGTTGCCCAGCATTTCCCTGGCGTGCGCGGTGACTTCGTCCAGCGAGAAGGCCAGGCGAACGCCGCCCTTGGCGTCTTCCGGCAATTCCTTGAACTTGCCCTTGCCGCGGCCGCCGGCATGGATCTGGGTCTTGACCACCCAGAGCGGGCCTGGCAGCTGCTTCGCAGCCGCTTCAGCTTCGTCGGCCGAGAAAATGGCGACGCCCTCGGCCACCGGAGCGCCAAATTCCTTCAGCACGGCCTTGGCCTGATATTCATGAATATTCATGGTGTTCCCCCGTGATCGGCAGGCCGCCCCGGATCAAGACCGGGTGCGGCCCTAACGGTTTCAGGTCGGTGCCGCTGTTTAAGCGAGCGCCGGCTGAATTTTCTTACAGGCTTCGACCAGGCCGTCGACGGATGCGACCGACTTGTCGAAATTGGCTTTCTCGTCGCCCTGCAGGTCGATCTCGATGACGCGCTCGACGCCTTCGGAACCGATCACGACCGGAACACCCACATAGGTGTCCTTCAGGCCGTACTGGCCGTCGAGGGCTGCGGCACAAGGCAGAACGCGCTTCTTGTCCTTCAGGTAGCTCTCGGCCATGGAGATGGCAGAGGAAGCCGGCGCGTAGAAGGCGGAACCGGTTTTCAGGAGACCGACGATTTCCGCGCCGCCGTCCCGGGTGCGCTGGACGATCTCTTCCAGACGCTCGGCCGTGCACCAGCCCATCTTGACCAGGTCGGTCAGCGGGATGCCGGCAACGGTGGAGTAGCGGGTCAGCGGAACCATGGTGTCGCCGTGGCCGCCCAGAACGAAGGCGGTGACGTCTTCAACGGAAACATTGAATTCGTCGGCCAGGAAGTAACGGAAGCGGGCGCTGTCGAGCACGCCGGCCATGCCGACAACCTTGTTCTTCGGCAGGCCGGAGAATTTCTGCAGGGCCCAGACCATGGCGTCGAGCGGGTTGGTGATGCAGATGACGAATGCGTTCGGGGCGTATTTCGCGATACCGGCGCCGACCTGCTCCATGACCTTCAGGTTGATTTCCAGAAGATCGTCGCGGCTCATGCCGGGCTTGCGCGGAACGCCTGCGGTAACGATGACAACGTCGGAGCCTTCGATGGCTTCGTAGGTGTTGGCACCTGCCAGCTTGGCATCAAAGCCGTCGACCGGGGAGGATTCTGCGAGATCGAGCGCCTTGCCCTGAGGCATGCCTTCCGCGATGTCGAAGAGTACGATGTCTCCCAGTTCCTTCAAACCTGCCAGATGAGCGAGCGTGCCGCCGATCTGACCCGAGCCGATCAAGGCAATCTTGTTCCGCGCCATATCGAAAGTTTCCCTTTACGTAAGATGGAACTCTATGCCATCCTGTGATGACTGAGGATGGCCTACTCCCTTTGCTTCGGGCGCGCAACCTCGCCAAAAGAATATTGCGCAAACCAAGGCAAAATTTCTCAAATCTTCCCGCCTGCATAATTCCCCTATACGGAATGCAGACTTATGCGTGTGCCGACCTGTTTTCTCCCGCAAGATACGCCTCGGACCGCATTTCGATCAATCGGGAGGCCGTACGGTCGAACTCGAATGCCTCCGTACCGTCTTCCCCGACATAAAGATCCTGCGGTTCAGCCTCTGCCGAGACGACCAGCTTGATGCCGTTATCGTAAAGTGTGTCGATCAGGTTGATGAACCGCTTGGCCTCGTTGCGGCGCGCCCTGGACAACACCGGCACATTGTCCAGAAACACCGTGCTGTAGGCATTTGCAATTCGCAGATAGTCGCTGGCGCCGAGCGGCTGCATGCACAGATCGTCAAAGGTAAAGCGCGCCGCGCCGGAGGCGACAACGGGCACCGGGATCTTGCGGCCCTTGTTCTCAAGCTCCTCGGCATGCGGCTTCATGCCGTGCGTCAGCTTGGTGAACAGCGCGTCCATCTGTGCCGTCGATGCTTCCCCGAGCGGGGTGATGTAGATCGGCGCGCCGGCCAGCTTTTCCAGGCGGTAGTCCGTCGGCGAATCCAGATGCAGGATTTCCACTTTCGAGGACAGCATCTGGATGAAGGGCACGAACAGCTGCCGGTTGAGGCCATCCTTGTAAAGCTTTGACGGCTCCACATTCGACGTTGCCACCACAATCACGCCGCGCTCGAACAGCTGCGTGAACAGTCTTCCAAGGATCATCGCATCGGCGATGTCGGTGACGGAGAATTCGTCGAAGAGCAGAAGCCGTGTCTCGTCGGCGATCTGGGCTGCCACCGGCGGGATCGGGTCGTCGCCCTTGACCTCGCCGCGCTTGTGCGCCTGGCGGTGCTCGTGGATCCGCTCGTGCACATCGGTCATGAACTCGTGGAAATGCACCCGGCGTTTGCGGCGGATCACCGTGACCTCGTAAAAGAGGTCCATCAGCATGGTCTTGCCGCGCCCGACCCCGCCCCACATGTAAAGCCCCTGAACAGAGGCCCAGAGCTGGTTCTTCTTGTTGGCAAAGAGCCAGCCGAGTGAACTCTTCTTGGAGGCAAGCCTGGTTTCGGCGAGGCGTGTGTTGAGGAGATCGAGCTGGCGCACCGCCTCCCGTTGAACGGGGTCTTCCGAAATCTCGCCGGACGCGACAAGGGCGTCATAACGAGCGCTCAGCGCGCGGTTGACCGGCAGTTCCATCTTCAAGGGTGCTGCTCCCTCCATGAGACTTCATGGGGTTAGGTTGTCACCACAACCCGGGACGTGATCTTGGCGCGGGATTAAGGTCAAAACGTCGCAGATGCAAGTCACGAAATGCGTTGAAAATGATACATGAATTCACACGCCTGTCATTTAACCGATTGAAACAGGCCACCTTTCGGCAAGCTGGCGCAGGCTGCACGCGCACAACTCCACCGGCCCAAAAGCCACGTGGTCATGAGATGCAACAGCCCGCCGGCAACGGAAAGTGTCCGGCACACAAAGCGTGCGCGAGTGATGCTCTACGTTTCTAAAGGATCTGAAAATCCGGAAGGCATGTAAAACCAAAACACCCGCAGCCTTGGTGGGAGTGCTGCGGGTGCAGGGCACGGGAGGGCTTGCCCCGTGCGGGAGGAACCGGCCTGTCAAACGTCGACCGTGGTCAGCGGCCAGCAAATTGGCTTAGATCTACTGCGCCCGTTGAACGCAGATGACCGGATCTCTCCATTTGAAGCGACCAACCGCTGGCCATCCAACTGAAACCAACCGACTGGCCACTGGTCTAGCGCAAGAGCAAGGTCGCCTTGCGACCACTCTGGATCTCCTGAAGATAAAGCAACTGGGCGACCAGATAACATTCCGACTGGTCATCCATGTTGGCCTTGCGGCCACGGCCGTCGGTCAGAAGCCAGGCATTCCCGGATTTGACGACGTCGCATTCAATCGGTGATTTCGGGTCTATCCCGCCCTTTTCGCAAAGATCGTGGCCAACCTGGCTGCCCGTATCGTTGTCGAGACCCTTCATTTCCATGCGCAGGCTGCGATAGGCCTTGTGTACGGACAATGTTGCAACGACAACTGTCGTGACGTCGTCGCCTTGCATCGCCGCAAAGCGCAGAACGCCGCCCTCCTGGGGGATGCTGTTGCTTGAACAGGGGGTTCGTTGAACGTCGCCGAGCGTCGTCCATTCGGACCGCAACGTGACCGTTGCCGGCTGGCGCAGTGCCAGCATTTCCTTTGCCAGGCGTTTTTCCGCAGCTTTCTGAGGGGCCCTGGTCGGTCGCTCCGCCCGGCTGGAAGCAGCCGCAGCAACCGTTCCGCCGATCCTCAGACGCCGGAACACGATGACGTCGCGCATCAGATCCGTGCGTTCGACACGCCAGCCGGCATCAAGCCAGGCATTTTGGTGCACGAGGCTGCCGCCGGAATTTGCCCACCAGGTCCGGTGTTCCCGTGCGCTTCTTGGAAGCGTTGACCCGATGATATCCTCAACTTCGTTCAGCTTGGCAGCCCAGACCACATCTTCCAGACGCGCCAGGTGTTCCCGCAATGGTTCGTATTTTGACATTCGCACAGCCTTTCCGGTAGCCATGCAAATATACACCTATAACGCGCATTGTCCAGCATTAATGCGGAGGTCGTTTAACGGAACAGCGAGATGGGCTGCCCGGTGGAGGTTTGACCGTTAAACTGCCCGGAAGCGCTGGAGTAAAGCTGTGCGACGATCACGCCTGAACCGTCCTTCAACACCACCTGATTGCCGTTCAGATCCCAGGCGGAGATGCCGGACAGCATAGGGGTATTACAACCTCTGGTATTTGCCCGGTAGCCGCCCGACCAGGTGGTCAGGGTCATGAAGGCCATGCAGCTATCACCGGCAGATGTCAGCTTCCAGCCACCCAGAAGGTCGGTGCGCCCGACTTCCTTGGCCCCCGCGGGAGCGGCGACCGGGTTGCTGGCCAGATCGGACGGTTGTGCCGACGGGTCATTCAGGCCCGCGCCCGGCGCGTTCGGATCAAGCGGGGTCAGCGTGCCGGAATCCACCGGCGTGGTGGGCGTCGCCGGCAGCGGCGCCGCGTAGTTAGGGCTTCTGGAAAAGCGCTGGCAGCCAGCAGCCAAAATGACCAAGCCAACAACCAACCCAATTTTTGCCGCGCGCATCATGACGAATCATTCCCTCACCATCGTCCCAATATGGGAGCATCTCTTAGCCTAGAATTTGGCGAAAATCCAAAAACCTGACGACATTGCCCGTCTCCAGCGGCAGAAGCCCGCCTAGGCAGCGGGCGTGGCAACCGGAATCGGCGGACTGATCAGCTCATCGACGGCTGCCGCGATCCTGTCAAAGTAGCTTGAACAGGCACTGAAACTCTGCGGAAAAGGCGGCTTTCCGGCAACGCCCCACCAATGACTGGATGTCGTTGCCTTCCAATGGGCCGGGTAAGCGAGCTGCGTCTGATCGGACAGGTAGATCACCCTGTCGGGCACCTCCGCATGCGGCATCAAAAATATGTCAACCGGCTTGGGCGAAAGGCCTTGCGCGCTGATACCGACGGCAGAAAGCAGCCGTTTCACGTGTCGATTCAATCCCGCTGCCGGGTCGATACCCGCCGAAAAGGCCCGTATGAGACCATGCCCCCTGACATTCAGATAGGCTTCGGCCATGGGCGACAAAAGGCTGTTATCCGGACACAGGAACAAGACAGTGGGTTTCGGCACGGCAGGATCCCTCAAGACGTATCATGGACCGAACAGCTGCCGGTCGGCGATGTCCCACTAGCGCCCCGCCGGGAAAACTTTATGACAAAAAGGCGCCGCCGCGGAAATTCATGAGGATATCTTTTCCCAGCCTGCTACAACGGCGCTTCCACCGCCGCTATTCGTCGCGACTTGCCTTCAAGATGCCGGCAGCCCAGCCGGACAACCACGTGGAGTGCCCGAATGCCCATCGCCCTTTGGTGTGTCCTCGTTGCCGCCATCCTGCCGATCCTGTCGGCCTTTCCCGCCAAGCTCGACAAACGGTTCAACAATGCCAGGCCGCGCGATCCGAACTACTGGAGCGAAGGGTTCCGTGCACGGGCGCAGGGTGCGCAGGCCAACGGTTTCGAGGCCTTTCCCCTGTTTGCCGTTGCCGTTTTTGTCGGCCTGAGTCAGGGCGGCGACCCGGAGTGGATCGACCGGCTCGCAGTTCTTTTTGTTTTGCTCCGGCTGATTTACGTGTTCTGCTACTGGATGGACAGGGCGACGCCGCGCTCCATTTCCTGGTTTGCGGGGTTCCTGACCTGCATGGGACTTTTCACCAGCTCCCTGTGGAGCTGAGCGGCGTCACCAGCTGGCCTTATAAGCGAATTGTTCAACGAGCATTTGCACCAAGAGGCTGATTTCGCTAACGATGCAGAAAAGTATCGCAGGGTTCCGAAGGGCAGAGGTGCATTGTGCGGACAACCGACCAGACGACTGACACCTTGCCGGCGCGCCATCAGGCGGCGGCCCAGAAGCCGATTGCCGAAAAGCATATAGTCGACGTCCTGATCGCCGAACGCGGCAAGCTGGTGATGGCCAGCCCCTGGTGGCCGATCATAAAACCCTTTGCGCACAAGATATTACGCTATTCTTCCGCTGTAGACATGGCCGACACGATCGCGGCCATGGAGGCCCAGGACGTGTTTGCGCATCTGAGCCGGCTTTTGACCCTCGACGTGACCACGCTCGGTCTGGACCGGGTTCCGGCAGAGGGACCGGTCGTGCTCGTCTCAAATCACCCGACCGGCATTGCCGATGGCGTCGTTCTGTATGATGCCATCAAGTCTCGTCGTGCCGATCTGTCGATTTTTGCCAATCGCGACGCGATCCGTATCAATCCGCGCCTGGCGGACATGATCGTTCCGGTCGAATGGCGCGCAGATTTCAAGAGCCAGGAAAAGTCCAAGGAAACCCTGAAAATCGCCAGGGCGGCGTTTTCAAAGGAACGAGTGGTTGTTCTGTTTCCCTCCGGCCGCCTGGCCTATTGGAATGACGGCAAGCTGACCGAACGCCCCTGGATGACCTCCGCGCTTGCCCTGGCGCGCAAGAACAAGGCGCCGATCATCCCGATGCACATGGGCGGGCGAAACTCGGGCCTTTTCTATTTCCTGGCGCGTGTTTCCACCGAGCTGCGCGACATGACGGTCTTCAATGAGCTGCTCAACAAGAAGAACGCCAAATTCAACGTGCATTTCGGCAAACCGATCCGTCCGGAACGGCTGAAAGGCGATCTCGGCCAGCTGACCGAACAGATGCGGATCCACTGCGCCGAAACCCTGGCCGAAGACCCCAACGCGGAATTCTGACAATCCGCTCAGACTTCCACACAATGGTCATCCACAGGGTGCGCGTGAGCCTGATTGCCCTGGGACAGCGAATAAGACATGGTGCGGGAAAGCAAAGGAACCTGCCGGCCCATGTCCGCTTCGCCTGCAACCACTGCGGATGAACTCCCATCCCCCGTCTCGCCCCCTGCTCCGCCCGTCCATGCGGATCCGAAACCGCTCGCGGTTCTGCAGCAGGTCTTCGGCTATGGCAGTTTCCGGGGCAAGCAACAGGCCGTCATCGAAACGCTGGTCGCCGGCAACGACGCGGTGGTGCTGTTCCCCACCGGGGCAGGCAAGTCGCTCTGCTACCAGATCCCGGCGCTTTGCCGCCGCGGTGTCGGCATCGTGGTCTCCCCCCTGATTGCCCTGATGAAAGACCAGGTCGGCGCGCTCACGGCCGCCGGTGTCAGGGCCGCCGCCTTCAATTCCACCCTGTCGCAGGACGAACAGTTTTCGCTGCGCGACGCCTTGCGCCGCGGCGAAATCGATCTTCTCTATGTCACGCCGGAACGGCTCGGCCTCGAGAGTTTCCGGAGCTTTCTGGACACGCTGGACATCGCGCTGTTTGCCATCGACGAGGCCCATTGCGTCAGCCAGTGGGGACATGATTTCCGCCCTGAATACCTGTCTCTCTCCTGCCTGAAGGAACGGTATCCGGGCGTGCCAAGGGTCGCGCTGACGGCCACGGCCGATCCGCATACACAACAGGACATTCTGGCCCGACTGCAGCTGGAAGACGCGGAAGTGTTCTCCACCAGTTTCGACCGGCCGAACATCCGCTACGAAATCGTCGAGCGCACCAATCAGCGCCAGCAGCTTCTGGATTTCCTGAAGAAGCACGAGGGAGAAAGCGGCATCGTCTATTGCCTCAGCCGGGCGAAGGTCGAAGACATTGCCGACTGGCTGACGTCAAAGGGTGTCAAGGCCCTGCCCTATCATGCCGGCCTGCCGGCGGAGCGGCGAGCGGCCAACCAGGATGCCTTCTTGCTGGAAGAGGGTCTGTGCCTGGTGGCAACGGTTGCCTTCGGCATGGGCATCGACAAGCCGGATGTGCGCTATGTCGCCCATCTGGATCTGCCGTCTTCGGTGGAAGCCTATTACCAGGAAACGGGCCGGGCGGGACGCGATGGCGCCCCCTCTGAAGCCTTCATGGCCTACGGCATGGCCGATCTTGTTCAGCGTCGCCGCATGATTGCGGAAGGTGATGCACCGGACGAGGTCAAACGCGCAGAAAACGCCAAGCTGAATGCGCTGCTGGGCATCTGCGAGACGGCAGGCTGCCGGCGCCAGGCGCTTCTGGCACATTTCGGCGAAACCTATCCCGAGCCCTGCGGCAATTGCGATACCTGTCTGTCACCGGTGGAGACCTGGGACGGCACCGAAGCCGCGCAAAAACTGATGTCAGCCATCTACCGGACCGGCCAAAGGTTCGGCGCCGGTCACGTCATCGATGTCTTGCTCGGAAAAAGCAACGAAAAGACAACCCGTTTCGGACATGAGAACCTCTCCGTCTTCGGCATCGGGGAGGATGTTGCGCAAAAGACCTGGCAGTCCATCGCCAGGCAATTGGTGGCCGCCGGCTTTGTCGATGTCGACCACGCCCATTTCGGCGCCCTGATCCTGACCGAGAAGGCCCGATCGGTGTTGCGCGGCGATGAAAGACTGGCCCTGCGCAAGGACCGCAGCGCGGCCGGACTGAAAAAGACCCGCACCTCGCGAACCGCCTCGATTGCAGACGAACTTGATCATGACGACAAGCTTCTGTTCGAGCGGCTGCGCCGGCTTAGAACCCAGATTGCCAGAGATCAGAGCGTGCCGCCTTACGTGGTGTTTCCGGATGCGACACTTGCCGGTATCGCGGCGGCCAGGCCGGTCACGCCGGAAGCCATGCTTGCGGTTTCCGGCGTCGGCCAATCCAAACTCGAGAAGTATGGTGAAACATTTCTCGATGTGGTCGAAGCCTTCGAGGCCGGCGTGTAAGTTCAGGCTTCGGGCTGAAGGCACATCCGGTAGAGCGTTGCGAGGTTCTGGAGTTCTTCCGCATCCGGATGGGACAGAAACTCTTCGACGATCTCGCCGAGTGCAAGATGCATCTGCCGGTGCTGGCGCAGGCGACGATAGGAAGACCCCAGCTTGTAGACCTGGTCGATTTCCTCACGCGAGAACAGATCAAGCCCGGCTATGCCGAGCACAATTCCGAGGTCCGCGTTGGTCCGGCGGCTCAGATTATGGGCCACGATAAATCCGAACAGTCCCGTCACGAACCGGTTTTCGAAACTCAGGCTCTCGAACCGCCGGCCGGCCGTGTTCAGCACCAGTTTCATGATCGCTACCGTGGCAGCCGCGGCAAATTCGGTCGGCGTGTTCGTGTCACAGATTTCCAGACCGGCATCTTCCAGCATGCCGGTCAGGTTCTTTCTGAGGCGGTCTTCCGTTTCAACGGCCCGCAGTTCTGAAATGAATTCTGGCTCTTCCTGTAAACGGCTTCCAAACAAACTAAGCATGACACCGGCCTCATGTGACGCAAGAACAAGGCGTATTGATCAAGCCTGCCCGAAAAATGTAGAGCAGAAGTTACGCTACGGCAAACACTGTCATTCTATTTCGTTTCCCAGGTCCTAATCGTGATCTGGAACACTTTTGGGCCGGTTCTCAGGAACCGGCCTTCGGCAATCCCTTGTAGGCCTCCTTGCCCCAGACTGCATTGACCCGCGCATCGCGGCCGCAGCCCTTGCGATATCCCTTGTAGGCGTCTGCACGCGTGACATAGCCAAACCGGGTCAACGTCCGCACAGGGCTCTTGTAGTAGCTCTGGTGGTAGTCTTCCGCCGGCCAGAAAACCGCGGGCGCCTCGACCGGTGTGACCACCTTGCCACCAAGCGCCTGTTCTGCCTTTGCAATTTCGGCTTCTGCCTGTCTGGCCTGAGCCTCATCCAGCGGATAGATCGCGGAAGAGTAGCCAAAGCCGCGATCACAGAACTGGCCCCCGGCATCCGTCACATCGATGGTGCGAAGAAACACGCCGACAAGGTCGGCGTAGCTGATCCTGGTTTCGTCGAAATCCACCTTGACCACTTCGCGATGACCACCGCGCTCGTAGTTCTTGTAAGTCGGGTTCTGGGTGTTGCCACCGGCATAGCCGGACACCACGTCACGAACCCCGGGCAGCTTCTCCAGATCCGACTCCACGCACCAGAAACAGCCTCCCGCCAGAATGGCGGTTTCAGCCTTGGCAGTTGTAATCGCGCCCACTCCGGCAAGAAGGGCGGCAAGAGATAGCGGCAGCATGCGCTTCATGATAGATCCTCCAATCGCTGCTGACAGAGGTAACGCATCTCGGACTGGCGGCAACTCAACTCAGCCGTCCAGATCCGCACATGACCGTGAGGCCGCCGTGATAACTCCCCTCCCAACACACACGCCGCGTCACATCGTGATGTGCGGCTCCTTGTCGGCGTTGGAAAAAATGGACCTTCTCGCCGGTCAACTGCGCCAGGAAGGATTTGCCGTCACCACTCCGGTTCCTGACGAAGCCGGCCTTGACTGGGCGCGGCTGTCTACCCGCGAGGCCGTGGCTCTCAAGAAAACCTATCTCAGCGACTATTTCGACGTGATCCGACGCGGTGACCTTGTTCTCATTGCCAATTTCGAAAAGAACGGCATTGCCGGATATGTCGGTGCAAATACGCTGATGGAGGCAGCCTGTGGCTATGCCCTCGGCAAGCCGGTCTATTTTCTGCATGAGATCGGCGACCAGCCCGCCAGCCTGGAACTTGCCGCAATCTCAAGTGGTGTCCTTCAAGGCGCCCCACAGCGCCTGTCCGCGTTTTTGCGCTGTTCGGATTGACTACGGCAGCCGGCTTTCAGCTCTCCCAGGTTCTGGCGATCTCTGCAAACCCGGGCAATTGCGGTTTGACGACACAGAAGCGGTGGCCACTGGTGGCTTCCATGACCGTCCAGCCGTCCAGCTGCGACACGACGGTTGCACCGAGCTTTTCCAGCCGCGCAACTTCCTTCTCCGGGTCATCGGTCTCGATATCAAGATGCACCCGGGAAGGATGCTCAACCGCCTGCAGCAGGATGCCGATCTCGCCGTCCTTGCCAATCAGGCGCCGGTAGCGCGGGTTCTTCGGCGCGGCCTCGACGTCCCGGCCGAGAGCGCCTGCCCAGAACACGGCGTGGTCATCGATGTCGCCGCTTTCACAATCAATGACCAGATCCCCCAAACGGCTTTTATGCATGTCCATCTCCCTCAAAAAGAACGAGAACAAATATCGAACAAATCAAGGCGATCTGCAAGCCCGCCCTGACTTTCCTTGGGAGCAGATCGGTACCTTACGCCGCAGCTGCACTCTTTGCAGTCTCCGTGTCGTCTTGCCCGGTCCAGTCGATCTTCTGGGTGACAAACATGGTCACTGCCAACGCCAGGAAGGCGATTACCGACCCGATCAGGAGCGCATAATCCTGCTCGCGCATCAGGGCGAACAACAAGGCAAAGATGGTTGCCAGCACTGCAAACATCACCGCCCCGGCCGATCGGCTTTTCAGCGAAGTCCCGACATAGGCAGCATTCAGAACAGTTGCTGCAGACGCCGCCCCGAGATAGGCAAGGCCGTAACCGACATGCTCCGCCAGCGCGAGCAGCATCACGTAGAATATGATCAGGGCCAGTCCGACCAGGGCATACTGGATCCAGTGGAAGCGCCAACCGGAGCGCATTTCAAGAACAAACACGGCCAGAAAGGTCAGACTGATGAAGCCGATGGCATATTTGAGAGACCGGGAAATGGTCTGGTAGAAATTGACGGGTTCAACGAACTTCACCCCCAGCAGCTTGGACTGCAGCGGCAGCTGGTTCGTAATCAGCGTCTTCGGGATGCCGCGGGCAAGATAGGGGATGGACCAATTGGCCTCAAACCCCGTATCCGCGATTGTGCGCTCGTCCGGCAGGAACGCGCCTGTGAAACCGGGATGAGGCCAGTTGGACGACAGGTTGACGGACGTGCTCTGACCGGCCGGTGCCACATAGACCGCAGTCGATCCGTTCAGGTCCAGCGGGACCTGAAAGGCAAACCCCTTGCGCCATTTGAGCGGCGGGACGGCGGCGTTAATTCCGGACGAAGCGGAGGCGGGAGCGGCCTTGAACTGGCCGCTGGAGACAACCATCGGACCGGGACCGGGCTCGAACGGGATCGGGGCGTTGCCATCCAGCGTCAGAGAGACCTCGTTCTTGAGCGCCCGGACATCACCTATACCAACCACCAGCAGGGCCTTGTCGGCGGCAATGTCGACGGTTCCGCCCTTTTGCGGTTCGAACATGTTCGAAGGAGGGGCACCAAACCGGCCGCTCAACTGCACAGCCCCGGAATAAACGGGCAGAGAATAGATCGACTTCCAGCGTTCCTCGACCTGCAGGTCCCCCGATACATCCAGCTTCTCGGGAAAGAGAACCGCCGTGTGCCAATGCACCTCGGTTCTGCCCCGGTCTCCGGTGCCGATCGTCACGGTTTCGCTGAAGGGCACAACCAGATACGGCCCGTTGATTTCCTGGGTACCACCCCAGGACCCGGCGATGTCCCGGGCGACCTCCCTGGCCCGGTCGGCCCGTTCCTCGACCAGGATCCACACAAACAGGCTCGGCACCATGAGCATGACGGTCAGAATGCCGATCAGAACAAATTTGACACCGGGTGAGTTCAGAAATGCGCGCGGCCGGAAAGGTGGAGGCCTGTTTCCCGCGCTGCCAGTTGTTGCATCCGTGTCGCTAACATCTGTCATTCAATCAATCCTTTGCAACGAGCGCTTCTGAAACAGGCTTCAGGTGGGCACCCGGCCGCCGCGTTTGAAGTGGGACGCTCTTTCAACGCAGTAACCTTGACCGGACAGCAGGGAGAGAACCGGGCAATGATGCCGGTCTTTTCAGCATTGTTTTTGCAGAAACCGTGCAGACGCCCTCCGGCCATCGATTGTCCGGGAAATTAGTTGCCCTATTTTCTCAACCGGGGCTTGTTCTGTGCAGTCTTTGAGTGTCAGAATGGCATGACCATCGGAAATTATACCAATGAATACACTGCCAGAAACGACTTTTCGGGCTCAGCCCGCCTATGCTCGCCGCGCGGATTATCTGCCGGCGCTCGTCCGGCGGCTGGATCTTGCCCGGAGCGAGCAGCATCGTTTCCTGATGGTCGCCCATCTCTTCGACGACACCATGCGCATGATCGATGCGCTGGCCGGGGTCATGGATTTCGACGCGATCATCGGGGTCCCGTATTCCTCCGGCAGCGATGCAACCCGGCTGAAATGGCAATCGTGTTACGGCGACAGGGTTCAGTGCCCGAAAACGGAAACGGAGTTCCGCCAGGTCCTTGCCGGCGCCCTTCAGAAAAGCCTTCTCGCCTGCCGGAATTCCGGGCAGAAACTGGTGATCCAGGAGGTTGGCGGGTATGTGGTCGAGCTGCTGCACGAACGGTTCCAAGATCAGCTCGACCTGGTCGAGGGCGTGGTTGAAATCACCAAGCAGGGCGTCTGGCGCGCGGACCAGCTGCCGCTCAGAATACCCGTCCTGCATTGTGCCGACAGCGAGCTGAAGCGGCTGGAGGCCGCCCGTTGCGGCGAGACCATCGCCCGCTGCCTGGACGGTCTGATGCGCGATCTCGGCAACACCCTCGCCGGGCGCCACGCGACCGTCTTCGGCGCCGGCTGGATCGGCTTCGGCGTCGCCAGGGCGCTCCGGCGGCTCGATGTCCAGCCCGTTCTTGTCGATATCAACCCGCTGAAGGTTGCCGAGGCGCGCCTGTCCGGGTTCGACGCTACGCTATCACCCGGGGATCTCGGCCGGGCCGACCTCGTGGTCGGTGCCGCGGGGCGCCTGTCGGTCACATCGGATGTGCTGCGCCAGTTGCGCAGCGGCTGCCTCGTGGCAAGCGCAAGTTCGCGCCGGATCGAAATCGACGTCGAATTTCTGGAAGCGGCGCCCGGCTATGACATTCACCCGTCCATTCGCGCCTATCACTTTGCCGACGGGCCGGCGGGGCAGGACCGGCAGGTCTGCCTGGTCAATGACGGGTATCCGGCCAATTTCATCCCCGGTTCGGGCAGTGTCGCGGATGAAATCGTCGAACTGATCCTGGGGGAACTGATCGTGCTGATGGCCGATCTGACCACCTACACATACGAGCCCGGCATTCACCGTCTGGATTCTGAAGGAGAGGCAGCGTGCACCCAACTCTGGATCGAGCAAAGAGACGGGATGTAACGGACGCGCCCGAAGAGGTTGCCGTTCATTCCGAGTATCTGGTCAAGAAGCTCAGCAATGCGCAGCGGAACCTTTACGGCACGGTGAAATTCGACGTCGTGTCCCGGCAGATCCGGGACTGGGCCGCAGAGCTCGACCGGCCGCCACGCATTCTCGATATCGGCTGCTCCACCTCGATTTCCAGGGATTATCTGGCCGAGACGGGACTGGAATTCGACTATTGCGGCGCCGATTACGAAGCCGCGTTCGAGCCGGACATCGTTCTGGATGCCACCCGGCTGTCGGAGCACCGGAACGAACTGCCCTGGCGCCCCGATGTGATTACCTTGCTTGATGTGCTGGAGCACCTGCCCGGCCAGGGCCCCGCGATCGAATCGGTGATGCGCCAATGCGGAGAGGTGGTCGCACCCGGAGGCCTGATCCTGGCCGTGGTGCCGCAGCTCTACCGTCTTGACCGGCTCAAGCTGAAACACCTGCATTATCCCGAGCACCATGTGCGCATGACGCTTGGCGAATGGTCGCAGATCATTGCCCGCGCCGTCACGATCGAGGCCGTTCACGGCGTCGGCTATCTCTCCTGCCTGCCCTATCTGCCGATGTTCAGCCCCTGGTACGAGGAACACAATCGCCACGGCAAGCTGTTCCATCACCTGCGCGGCAAGACCTTCGAATGGGGGCCACTCAAGCCACTGGAAAAGGGTCTCACCCGCTCTCTCGGCCGCCTGCCGGGCTTCCGGGGCTGGTGCAACAGTTCGCTGCTGGTGTGCCGGGCGAAGGGATGAGGAGGCAAATCGGTTCTTCATCGCTCGTCATCCGGCCCATGGATCGTCATCCCGGTTTGACGCTTCAGCGGCAAGACCGGGAGGACAAACGGAGCGAGGCTTTCAATCGTAAACGAACACAGGTCAGAACCGGATGATCGACCGGTCGACCAGCTCCTGGCTCATGTGCCCGTCATCCGGATACCCGATCGATACGTTGCGTATCTCCGTCCGGCCACGCATTGCGGCAAACGCCTTGTGCGTGTGCCCGAAGAACCAGAACTCCGGTTGATGCTGCAAAATCAGGTCGCCCAGATCCGACGCATAACAACAGCTTAGCCCGTCGTCCTGTCCGGCGGCTTCCGGAAGTGGTGCATGATGGGTGATGACGGCCGTCGGTCCCGGCCAATGAGTGCTGAGCTCCGCTGCCAGCCAGGCCTTGTGATCAACGTGAACACGCCTCGTGTCCTCTGGACCAATCTTCCGGTAGGCGGCGGACGCCAGACGGATATAGCGATAGTCGTTCATTTGAAGCCGAGCTGCCTGGGTGTTCGCCCAATAGTCACCGCCACATTCAAAATCCGTCCACAACGTGCACAACAGAAGCCGCAGGTCACCGATGGCAATGTGTCTCTTCTGGGCGAAATGAACACCGGCCGACTGCGCCAGTTCGCTCAGGCGCGCGTCGCCGTCGAGCCGGAAATTGTAATAGTCATGATTTCCCGGGACGATGACGATCCTGTCGCGGTCGATGAACCGGGCAAGGACCTCAAGGGCCCACGGCCAGCGAACCTTTGGCTTGTTGGTGAGGTCGCCGGCAACGATCAGCGCGTCCAGTTCACCCAGGTCAATGTTGCCGAAGGGCGACAGACCCGATGCATGCCAGAAATCGAGATGCAGATCCCCCAGAACCAGAATACGGCCGGTGTGACGCGTCAGGTGCAGCATCGTTTCACCCAGGTGGATCCAAAGCCGGAACCACGGCCTGGCGCGGGCACAGTTCGTCGGACCAGTGACGCCAGAAGGTATCGATCTCTTCCCGATGTGCGTCGCCCGGCGGCTCGGCTTTCGCCCAGGGTTCGAACCGCTCGTACAGGGTCAGGATGAAGGCTGACAACACGGGATCGAGCTGGTCTGAACCCATTTCGGAACTTTCCGCCTTTTGTACCAAGAGCCGGTCGATTGCATCGGAAACCGGCTCGGGAAAGCCGGCATCCCGGCGCATGTCCAGAAAATTCATCGGTGCGACCGCCTTGTCCGGATGCTCCGACAACCACATCAACGCGGTCAGAGGCCTCAGGACATAGAGCGTCTTCTTCAATGATACCTCCCCCTTGAAATGGTCCTGTCTCTGGATCTGCGCCTTGGCGAGGTGAAAATAGTGCTTGCCGATGAGCGCCCGGTCGCAGACCGCTTCCGCCAGTTCCAGCGCAGCGTCCCGAAACGGCTCATGCAGCTGATAGGCAAACACCGATGTCAGCCATTCGACGATCACGGCGTTGCCGGAATGCATGAGGCGCAGCGCCTTCGCCAGATCCCAGCCGTTGATGTCGAACACCGGCGTGAGCGGCTCCTCGATGACGTCGCGCACCGGGAACAGCGTGACTGTTTTTTCCCGCGCGCGCACATAGACAAAACGGCAATCATAGTCGCTGTCCGGCGACGGAAATCCCCAGGCGCGGCTACCGCTTTCAATGGCCAGCGGAATGGTGATGGTTTCCCGCATCTCCAGCGCCTTCAGCCGGCGGCGGATTTCTGCAACGATGTTCGGATCCATGATCAATGACTTTTTCAAATACAAGGGGCCACCCGATGGGCGGCCCCTGCAGATAACAAGTCCCAAGAGAAAATCAAACCCGGCGTTCGACCATCATCTTCTTGATCTCGGCAATCGCCTTGGCCGGATTGAGGCCTATCGGGCAGGCCTGGGAGCAGCCACTTCTTGCCAAGACGAGCCATCATGGTCTGTCAGGATCTCGTCGACCATGATCTTCAAGTCGTTGAAGTGGTCAGTCAGGGGGCAGTTGCGTACAGGGGCGAAATCCTGCGCGAAGGCACTATAGAGTGTGTTTTAAATAACTCATGAACTTGTTGCCCGGCCCTACGCGCAGTTTCTGCAAGATGAATTGAGCATCATCACGATCAATCTTGCCATAAACGTCATTCAGGCAACGCGCCAAACACTCCGCGAGAAGCTCATGGTCTTCCTGGTTTTCCAGGAGTTCATGATACTGGTGCCGTTTTGCAGCGTATGGAACCGGGCCCGAGTTGATCAGCAAACGGGTTTTTGCCTGTTTGCCGGGAGCAGCGCTCATCAAATCAGTCCAGGCTTTTGCAGAAATTGCCTGGTTTTCGAAGAAATCGACCCAGAGCACATATTCTATTGCTTCACGGTACAGCCGGTCGTGATGCTCGAGCGCTTGTAACATCTGTTGCCATAGATAGACTTCTGCCGCGGCACTTAAGTCGCTCATGTACAAACGTGGTAGAAAGGAAGCTGTCGGGTAGCAGGGCAATAGCTGAATAATTTCGAACACTTGTCCAAGTTTGTCCTGGTCTGTCAGAGCTCCCCATCGCTCTTTGAGGATGCCCTCGCATAAGTCGTCGATCAGCTCCCAATATTGATCTTCAAGAACATCCCCTTTGTTGGCCCTAATCGATACCGAAATGTCTTCAACATACACTCCGTGATCGCCAAGATCGTCCAACATCTGTTGTATCGTAGGTTCCGATTTCATGAGGCCTCGGTTTTCAATCTCTGTACGATCGCAAGAACGGTGTTTTTGGAAATACCGAGGTCACACGCGATCCATCGGTAGGGGCGGCCTTCTTCGATCAAAGCCATGACCTTGGCTGCGAGGAGGGCTGATCCTGGACGTGGTGCCGCAGCTTTACCGGCTCGACCAGCTGAAGTTCAAGCACCTTCATTATCCAGAACACCATGTGCGCATGACCTTGGCGGAATGGTCGGAGATCATCGGCCGGGCGGTCACCATCGAGACCGATCACGGCATCGGTTATCTCTCCTGCCTGCCCTAGCAGCCGATGCTGAGCCCCTGGTATAAGGCGCACAACCGCCACGGCAGGCTGTTCCATCATCTGCGCGGTAAGACGTTTGAATGGGAACCGCTCAAGCCCAGGGAAAAGGGGATGACACGCACCTTTCGCCGCCTGCCGGGCTTCCGCGACTGGTGTGCAGGACGAAGGGGTGAGGAAGAAAATCCGCTACCCATTGGTCATCATCGGGCCTATGGATTGTCATCCCGGTTTGGCGTTTCAGCGCCAAGACCGGGACCCAGTACTCTGTGTGTCCGGTGCGGAAACACAAGTCGGAGACCTGTGAGTACTGGATCCCGGATCTCCGCTGCGCTCCGTCCGGGATGACAAGGTGAGAGTGTTAGCCTCTTCAAAAAAAGCCGCCCCGAGGGACGGCTTTTCCAATCTCCAGAACACCAGAAAATCAAACCCGGCGTTCGACCATCATCTTCTTGATCTCGGCGATTGCCTTGGCCGGGTTGAGGCCCTTCGGGCAGGCCTGGGAGCAGTTCATGATGGTGTGACAACGGTAGAGCCGGAACGGGTCTTCCAGATTGTCCAGGCGCTCGCCAGTGGCTTCGTCGCGGCTGTCGATCAGCCAGCGATAGGCCTGAAGCAGGATGGCCGGGCCGAGATAGCGGTCGCCGTTCCACCAGTAGCTCGGGCAGGACGTCGAGCAGCAGGCGCAGAGAATGCACTCATATAGCCCGTCCAGCTTGACGCGGTCCTCATGGGACTGGCGCCATTCCTTTTCCGGCGCCGGGGACACCGTCTTGAGCCAGGGCTCAATGGAGCGGTGCTGGGCATAGAAGCGGGTCAGGTCCGGCACCAGGTCCTTGACGACGGCCATATGCGGCAGCGGGTAGATCTTGACGACGTCACCGGCGATTTCGTCCGTGCCCTTGGTGCAGGCGAGCGTGTTGGTGCCGTCGATGTTCATCGCGCAGGAGCCGCAAATGCCTTCGCGGCAGGACCGGCGGAAGGTCAGGGTCGGGTCGATCTTGTTCTTGATGTAGATGAGACCGTCCAGCACCATCGGGCCGCAATTGTCTGCATCCACGAAATAGGTGTCCACCCGCGGGTTGCGGCCATCATCCGGGTTCCAGCGGTAGATCCGGTATTCGCGCAGGTTGGTGGCGCCTTCCGGCTTGTCCCATACCTTGCCTTCCGTCACCGTGGAGTTCCGGGGAAGCGTCAGCTGAACCATTTGTTACTGCTCCGCGTTGGGCCCTGATGTCGCGTCCGGGCCTTAATGTGTTCGAACTCAGGCAGCGAGCTCGAAAATCATGTTGTCATTCGTCCGGCCGGTCACCTTGTAGGCGCGGTTTGCCAGTTCAGGCAGGCAATCCTCGCTCCAATAGGGCCGGCAATTGGTTTCCAGAAGGATCACGCGGGGCCAGAGGCTCTTTTCCGCGTGCCTCAAGAAGGGCAGCACCACACGGTCCTCGAACCCTTCCACATCCACTTTCAGAACGTCGATCCTGGTCAGGCCCTGGTCATCGGCAATCGCGGTCAAAGGCCGCATCTTGACGAAGGAAGAGGTCCAGTCACCCGCCCATTCACCGGTCGTCAGGTCTTCCACGAAGGTGGCGAAGCCGCAATTGCTCGGCTCCTGGAAGAAGGGCATCGTGTCCTCGCGCGGACCAACCGCGGAATTGACGATCCGGATCCTGTCCAGCTCGTTCGCCTTGACGTTGAAGCTCAGCTTCGTTGCCGTTTGAGGATTGGCCTCGATCGCCAGAACGTCGGCACCGCATTTGGCGGCGAAGATCGAATAGGAGCCGATATTGGCGCCGACATCGACAAACACCGTGCCCTCGCCCAGATGCGGCTCCAGAAGCTTGTGCTCGGCCCGTTCCGGAAGGCGGCCCTTGGCCAGGATCTTGCGGTCGTCATAGTTCTCGCCCGGATAGATCCGGAACTTCAGACCTTCGGCCTCAAGATCGTAAGGCCCCTTGAAGAACCGGGCCACGAGCGCACGAATGCGCCGGCGCAGGCCCTTGGAGAGGTCGTGCCGGTCGGCAAGACGCCAGGCAGCCCGGACCATCCGCTCGGCAGGGTAAGTGCCGAACGGGCTTCTGATATCCGGAAGGGATGCCACCTGGCTCACCGCATGCGCTCCTTAGTAGACGCGCGCCTTGGGCGCGATCTTCTTCGGGTCGATGCCGCCTTCGTCGAAGGTGGTCAGCGGATCGAGCACCACCGGACGGTAGTCCAGCTTGACGTTGCCCGCATCGTCGACCCAGGCCAGCGTGTGCTTGCGCCAGTTCTCGTCGTCGCGGCCGGCAAACGGACCGTCCTTGTAGTCCTCGCGCGCATGGGCGCCGCGGCTTTCCTTGCGGGCTTCCGCGCCATAGACCGTGGTGATCGCGTTGGCCATCAGGTTCTCAAGCTCCAGCGTTTCCACCAGATCCGAGTTCCAGATCATCGAGCGGTCAGAGACCTTCAGGTCACCCATTTCGCCCCAGATGGCAGACAGGCGCTTGCAGCCCGCTTCCAGGCTCTCCTGGGTGCGGAAGACGGCTGCGTCTTCCTGCATGGCGGCCTGCATCTTGTCGCGCAGATCCGCGGTCGGGACGGCCCCGTCTGCGTGACGCAGCTTGTCGAAACGGTCCATGATCTTGTCGCAGGAGGCTTCGCTCGGTGTCGGCACGGCTTCCTTCGGATCGACCACCTGGCCGGCCTTGATGGCGGCGGCGCGGCCGAAGACCACTAGGTCGATCAGCGAGTTGGAACCGAGACGGTTGGCTCCGTGCACGGAGGCACAGCCGGCTTCCCCGACGGCCATCAGGCCTTCCTGGATCCGGTTCGGGTTGTTGCCGTCCGCGTTGAGCACCTCACCCCAATAGTTGGTCGGAATGCCGCCCATGTTGTAGTGAACCGTCGGCAGGACCGGGATCGGATCCTTGGTGACGTCGACGCCGGCGAAGATGCGGGCCGATTCGGAAATTCCCGGCAGGCGCTCCGCCAACAGCGCCGGATCGAGGTGATCCAGGTGCAGGAAGATGTGGTCGCCGTTCTTGCCGACGCCGCGGCCTTCCCGGATTTCCATGGTCATGCAACGCGAGACAACGTCGCGGGATGCCAGGTCCTTGGCCGAGGGGGCGTAGCGTTCCATGAAACGCTCGCCCTCGGAATTGACCAGATAGCCGCCCTCGCCGCGGGCGCCTTCCGTGATCAGGCAGCCGGAGCCGTAGATGCCGGTCGGGTGGAACTGGACAAATTCCATGTCCTGCAGCGGCAGGCCCGCGCGGGCCACCATGCCGCCGCCGTCACCAGTGCAGGTGTGGGCGGAAGTAGCCGAGAAATAGGCCCGGCCATAGCCGCCGGTCGCCAGCACGACCATCTTGGCTGCGAAGCGGTGGATGGTGCCGTCATCGAGGTTCCAGGCGATCACGCCCTGGCAGACGCCATCGTCGGACATGATCAGGTCGAGCGCGAAATACTCGATGTAAAATTCGGCATTGTTGCGCAGGGACTGGCCGTAAAGCGTGTGCAGAATGGCGTGACCGGTCCGGTCGGCCGCCGCACAGGTGCGCTGTACGGGAGGGCCTTCACCGTAATTCTGCATGTGACCGCCGAACGGGCGCTGATAGATCTTGCCTTCCTCGGTGCGGGAGAACGGCACGCCGTAATGCTCCAGCTCATAGACCGCTTTCGGCGCTTCACGGGCCAGATACTCCATGGCATCGGTGTCGCCGAGCCAGTCGGAGCCCTTGACCGTGTCGTACATGTGCCATTCCCAGCAGTCCGGCGTCATGTTCTTCAGGGAGGCGGCAATTCCGCCCTGGGCCGCAACGGTGTGCGAGCGCGTCGGGAACACCTTGGTGATACAGGCGGTGCGAAGCCCCTGTTCGGCCATGCCGAGGGTTGCCCGCAGGCCGGCCCCGCCGGCGCCAACCACGACCACGTCATAGGTGTGATCGACGAATTCGTAACTTTTGGCCATTCGGGTCAGCCTCCAAAGCCAATCTTGAGCACTGCGAAAACGCAGCCGAAACCGATAAAGGCACAGAAGAAGGTGTTTGCCATCAAGGTCAGGAACTTGATGCCTTCACCGTGCACATAGTCCTCGATGATCACCTGCATGCCGAGCTTCATGTGATAGACGCCGGAGAGGATCACCAGGAGCAGGATGATGGAAACGAGAGGGTTCTTCAGGGTCTCGATCACATCGCCATGGGTCGAGCCCTGCATGGAGATGACAAGAATCACGAAGAAGGAGATCAGGAAGACGTTGGCCACAGCGGTCAGACGCTGCTTCCAGAAGTGATCGGTACCTTCCTTGGCCGACCCGAGCCCGCGAACCTTGTTCAGGGGTGTGCGCATATCGCTCATGACACTCTCCTCAGCGAACCATGTAGCCGATGATCCAGAGGATCAGCGTCAGGGAAACGGAACCGATGATCGTCGCCTTGGCGAGCCACTCGCGGGCCTCCTTGCCGAAGCCGGCGCCCATGTCCCAGATGAAGTGGCGCAGGCCGCCGAGCATGTGATGCACCAGGGCCCAGGTGAAGCCGAACAGGATCAGGCGGCCGATGATCGAGCCGTAGATGTCGTTGACGAAATCGAAATAGGCCGGCCCTGCCGCGGCGGCGATCAGCCACCAGGCCAGAAGGATGGTCCCGAAATAAAGGGCTGCTCCCGTAATACGGTGCAGAATGGACATGACCATCGTCAGAATGGGTTTATAAATCTGAAGATGGGGCGACAGCGGGCGATTGCCCCGCAGATCGGCGTTCGGCATGGATTTCCTCTCCCGTGCGACGCTAGAGCGGTATGAGCTCAAAACGAGCAGATTTTGACCTGTAACCGCAATGCTCGGCAAGAGCCCGGTTCAAGGCCGTGGTCAAACTCATTCTCAGCTCATCTCGCCCAAGTTACGTTTACGCAAGCGTAAGCATATCAAGGCGTTATCTAGATGCGTTCTAGCGCTAACACCTCAAAAGGTCAAAATATCCTATAGGCCTAATTGTCGCGAAACCACTTTTGAATCGGTTGAAAGTGACACGCGATCCTCTCGGCTGCAGAAAAGTGATCGGCGCAACCCGAAAGCTTCCCTAAACGTCAATCCCGCGACCCGGATGCGGAACGCCAAAAACCGACCATCCGGTTCGATGCGCGAAGAGTTCCATTGCCTCCGTGCCCAGCTTCGAATTGCCATAGCGGTTGAGCCCCGGCGACCAGACCGCAATCGCTGCCCGGCCCGGCGAAATCACCAGGATGCCGCCACCAACGCCGCTTTTTCCCGGCATGCCGACGCGAAAGGCGAAATCTCCCGAGCCGTCATAATGGCCGCAGGTCATCATCAGGGCGTTGATGCGGCGGCGCCGTTCGATCGAGACCAGGCCTGGCATCGCCGGGGCATCGACCAGAAACCGACCGGCAAGTGCCAGCTGGCGGCAGGTCATTTCCACGGCGCATTGGTGACAATAGGTGCCGAGCACCTTGTCGACGGAGGCCCTCATGTTGCCATGAGAGGCCAGATAGTGAGCCAGCGAGAAATTGCGGTGTCCGGTCGCGATCTCCGACTTGGCCACTTTCTCGTTCATGTGAATGCTGTCGTCATCGGCCGCTGCCCGGACAAAGCGCAGCAACTCGCCGAGTGCTTCGCGCGGGCTGGACCCGGACAGATAGGTGTCGGTGGTGACAAGGGCGCCGGCATTGATGAACGGATTGCGCGGGATCCCGTTCTCCCGTTCCAGAAGCAGGATCGAATCAAAGGAGAGACCGGAGGGTTCACGGCCGACCCTTTGCCAGATTTCATCGCCCACCCGGCCCAGCGCCAGAGCCAGTGCGAAGACCTTGGAAACGGACTGGATCGAAAAGGGCACATCCGCATCGCCTGCGGAAAAGACACGGCCATCGGCCATCGCAATTGCGATGCCGAACTGGTCCGGATCGATGCCGGCGAGTTCGGGAATGTAACTCGCAACCTTGCCCTTGTCCGGATTGGCCGACGCGGCTTCGGCGATCTCGCTCAACAGATCCTGCATGCACTCCTCCATGACGGAGGGGCACTTGGTCAGATCGCGGCCACAGATGCAAGGCCTGTCGCGTGCCGATCAGGGCATTCTTTGTTCGGGCATGCCAACCGTGCGCTGCCGCTCTGCCGCCAGCATCTTGAACAGGTGCAACATGAAGATCGTCGCAAAGATCGGTGTGACCAGGTTGAGGATCGGCACGGCCAGCAGGCAGGCGATGATCAGGCCAGCCATGAACACGGTGCCGCCGCGCGCCTTGCGGAAGGCTTTGGCCTCGGCCGGCGGCATGAACCGCATGGCGGCAAACTCAAAGAATTCACGGCCGAGCAGATAGCCGTTGACCATGAAAAACGCGACCAGGTTGATCCCCGGAATCAGGAGAAGGAACAGGGCGAACAGGTTGCCGAGAATGACCACGCCGGTGAACTTGATGGTCTGGCCGATGGACTGTGCAAAGGGCAGCGCGGTGCCCGGGCGGTCGCCCGGATAATCCTTCTGATCGACAATATCGGCAATCTCGTCCTGGAACAGGCCTGCAAACAGCGCTGAAATCGGCGCGATCAGAAAACCGAGCGCAAAGACGGCGCCAATCCCGGTCAGGATCGAGATCGACCATTCAATCCAACCGACCCAGCTGGCACCGTCGCCATATTCGGTCGCCGCAACACCGAGAAAATGTGTCACCAGCCACTGCAGCCCAATCCAGATCACCACCAGGATGGCGAGCGTGAAACCGAGCATCTTCCAGAAAATAGCCCGAAAGGGCTGTTCGAAAACTTCGGACATGGCTCGGGATGCGGCTTGAAACATGACACCTTCAATATCTGGAGTACGACCGCCTCGACATAAGGGGGCTGACAGGAGAGCGCAAGGGCACCACGCAAACCAGGCGCGTTCCACGCCAGGATCTAAACTTGGTGTTGTGGCGAACAGAAACTGAAACTAGCCTTTACCCAGACGATACCGATCTTGTTGGATCGACCCCCTTGCGGAGGCCCAATGCTGCATCTTCATTTCAATCCGGAAACGGATATCTCCAAGGTTCTGGCGCCCGAAGCGCTCAAGATGTTCCAGTATGAATGGGGCATCTATCACAAGCTGGTCCGCTCCAATGAGATGCAGCACCGGGAAATCGGCACCCTCATCCGGACCGAGATCGATCTCCGGTTCGACCGCCCCTTCAGCTTCCTTGACCTTGCCTGCGGGGACTCCAGTCTCGCCCACAAGATTCTCGCCGGAACGAAGATCAACCGCTATGAGGGGCTCGACCTGTCGCGCCCTGCCCTGGAATGCGCCGCCGAGGTCATGAAGGACGCCCCCTATGAGGTCACGCTTGGCGAGGAAGACATGGTCTCGGGCGTCAAGGAGCGGCCGGAAGGTGCCGATGTCATCTGGTGCGGGTTTTCGATCCATCACCTTCAAAAGGAACAGAAACAGGAGATGCTTGGCGCGGTGCGCTCAGCGCTCAAGCCAGGTGGAATTTTCGTGACTGCCGAGCCTGTCTGCCGGTCCGGGGAAAGCCGCGACCACTACGTCAAGCGCTGGCATGACGAATTGCGCCAGCGCTTCCAGTCCCTGTCACAGGATGAATTCGACCATATCTGGCAGCATATCAGCACCCATGATTTTGCCGAGCCGCCCGAAGACTGGGTCGAGATGGGCGTGAAGGCCGGTTTCTCGTCCAGCAGACTGATTTATGCCTTCCCCGGAGATTTCTTCTGCGGCGCGTTTTTGTTTGAAATCTAAACTGTGGGGAGGCTCGGCTTTCCAGGGACCAGCCGACAAGGGAGAGCCCAGCGCTCACCGGGACACTAAGGGTTTACAACCTTCGAACTCCCAATCGAATACCAGGCGCAGATTGGGAAGGCTGGCCTCGTACGTTCCCTTGTCGCACTTTCGAACCCGGTCGCGTATCCAGGCATCGACTCGCCCCATATCCAGGTGGTCGAAGCGTTTGACCGCTGTATTTGCTGGCGCGGCAGGAACGCTTTTCTTGCGTTTCATATTGCAAAGACAGCACAAGCTGAAATCATCAGCTCCAGGACGGTCGATCTCGCCGATGCCGATTGTGACTTGAAATTCGAGTTCAGCGAGGCCCCCTGTCGGGATCAGGCGGAGATCCTGATAGACCTCGTCCCCCAGCTCGACCAGCACATATTTGATCTCGAGCGATGGCCCGGCCAAAGACCCTAAACCCTCGTCCGTGCCTTCAGCGCCTGGGCCAGCGTGCCCTCGTCGAGATAGTCCAGTTCGCCGCCGACCGGAACACCGTGGGCGAGCTTGGTGACGCTGACGTCCAGATGCGACAGCTGATCCATGATGTAATGGGCCGTTGTCTGGCCCTCGACCGTTGCGCTGATCGCCAGGATGACCTCCGAAAGGTCCTCAGAGCCACAGCGATCGATCAAGCTGGCCAGATTGAGATCTTCCGGGCCGATGCCGTCGAGCGGAGACAGGGTACCGCCGAGGACGTGATAGCGCGCATTGACGGCGCCCGCGCGCTCAAGCGCCCAGAGATCGGCAACGTCTTCCACGACGACCAGAACGGAAGGATCGCGTTTCGGATCGGAGCAGATGGTGCAGGGATCGGAGGTGTCGACCGTGCCGCAGGTCGAACAGATTCCGATGTCGCGGACGGCAACGCCCATGGCCTCTGCAAGCGGCACCAGCAGCTGGTCCTTTTTCTTGATCAGGTGCAGCGCGGCCCGACGGGCAGAGCGCGGCCCAAGCCCCGGCAACTTGGCCAGAAGCTGTATCAGCCGCTCGATTTCCGGTCCTGCAACGGATTTCTGCCCCATCTAACCGCGCCCCGATCAACTGCCTAGAACGGCAGCTTCATGTCGGCCGGCAGGCCGAGGCCGCCCATCATTTCCTGGGTCTTTTCCGCAATGGCCTGTTCCGCCTTGGCGCGGGCTTCGGTGTGTGCGGCAATGATCAGGTCTTCCAGGATTTCCTTTTCCTCTTCCTTCAGCAGCGACGGGTCGATGGAGAGGTTTTTCAGGTCACCCTTGCCATTCAGCGTCACGCGCACGAGACCCGCACCGGCCGTGCCTTCCACTTCGATCTCGACCATCTGTTCCTGCAGCGAGCCCATCTGCTCCTGCATCTGCTTGGCCTGCTTCATCATCTTCAGGAAATCCATGGGATCTCTCCTTCGTTTTCTCCCGGCGGCCCCGCCAGCCGAGTGTCACACAATCTTCTGTCCTGCATGTAGAAGAACACCCGGTGAATTACCAGCCCATAAGCCGGATCCAGCGCATCATTTGGTGCTCAGATAGAAGACCCTGATCGCGAAATAGAGGCCGACGAAGAACAGCCCGCAAACGATGGAAATGACGGTCAGAAGTTTCGTGTACTCGTCAATCGCCATCAGCGAGACCGCATACATGGCCAGACAGGCAACAATGGTGGTTGCGAAAAACAGGATGATATTCGTCTTGATCTTCTTGTCTTTCATCGCCCTCGACACATCCCGGCTCACTCGTCATCGTCGTCGCCAAGCGCTTCGCTCAGCAGCGGGTCGCTGACCATCGGGTCCGCCATGGCCGCCTCGGCTTCTTCTGTTACCTGAACGGTGACATCGACCACTTTCGCGCCTGGAAAGGCGGCCAGCAGGGCCGCCACGGTCGGATGCGACCTGGCATCGGACAGGAGCTGTTGCTGATTGGCTTCCTGTTCTTCGTGAATGGTCGGCCGGCCCTGGTTGCGCGAGACCACGACGAACCAGCGTTGGCCGGTCCATTCGGTCAGTTTGCGACCGAACTCTCCGGCGATATCGGCAGGCGCATCATCCGTCGGCTGGATCTCGATCTTGCCTGGCTCGAACTTTACAAGCCGCATCTGTCGCTGGATAGCCACCTTCATCGGGATGTCGCGCTTTTCGGAGGCCAATGCAGCGCAGTCGTGCAAGTTGTTCAGGTTATAGGCCGGAGCTGCCGGTGTTTCCGGCTGCGCTGCGGGTTGCGAAACTGTTTGGGCAACGGACTGGGTCGACGGCAGACCGCCCTGGATCGCAGACAGTTGCGGGCGTGTCGAGGCCTGCATTGTGGGACCGTTGCCGGGATGCCCCATGCCGACGGCCATGGCCTGGCCGCCCCCACCTGACGGTGCTGCCCCCCACCGCTGGAGGGCGACGCCCCGCCCAACGGGTTCTGTCCGCTTCTGATCTGCGCCATCAGCTCACCTGGGTCCGGAAGGTCCGCGGCATAGGCGAGCCTTACGAGAACCATGTCCGCAGCAGCCAGCGGTTTCGAAGCGGCCTGCACTTCCTGGACGCCTTTCAGAAGGATTTGCCAGGCGCGGGACAGCAACCGGACGGACAATTGCTCGGCAAATTCACGGCCGCGCGCCCGTTCTGCCTCCGTTACCGAACTCTCGTCGGCCGATTTCGGAGCGACTTTCATGCGCGTGACGAGGTGGGTGAAGTCTGCCAGGTCCGTCAACACGATGGCCGGGTCTGCCCCGACCTCGTATTGCGCCTGCAACTCGCCCAGTGCGTCTTCGATACGGCCGGCCATGAGGTGACCGAAGAGGTCAATCACGCGCGCCCGATCCGCAAGACCGAGCATCTGGCGCAGATCTTCCGCTTCGATCGCACCTGTGCCGTGGGCCATCGCCTGGTCGAGCAGGGACAGCGAATCGCGTGCCGAGCCTTCACCGGCGCGGGCAATCAGCATCAGGGCTTCATCCGAAATCCGGATGCCCTCGGCATCAGAAATCCGGCGCAGCAGGCCGATCAGCTTGGATTGTTCGATCCGGCGCAGGTCAAAGCGCTGGCAGCGCGACAGGACCGTGATCGGCACTTTCCGGATCTCGGTCGTTGCGAAGATGAATTTCACATGCTCCGGCGGTTCCTCGAGCGTTTTCAGCAACCCGTTGAAGGCCGCATTGGAGAGCATGTGCACTTCGTCGATGATGTAGACCTTGTAGCGCGCTGTTGCCGGACGGTAGCGGGCCGCATCGATGATCTCGCGAATGTCGTTGATGCCGGTGTGCGAGGCGGCGTCCATCTCGATGACATCGACATGGCGGCCTTCCATGATCGCCTTGCAGTGGGTGCCTTCGCGGGTCAGCTTCACCGTCGGCTTGTCCGCTTCGCCCGGAACTTCGTAATTCAGGCCGCGGGCGAGAATACGGGCGGTGGTGGTCTTGCCGACCCCGCGCACCCCGGTCAGCATCCATGCCTGGGCAATGCGGCCGGTATCGAAGGCGTTTTCCAGGGTCTGGACCATCGGCTCTTGGCCAACCAGGTCCTCAAAGGTCTTGGGCCGGTACTTGCGCGCGAGAACGCGATAGGCACCATCACTTGCCGCAGAAGGGTCCGCGCCGCCGCTCGTCAGTCCGGGCGCGCCAGATGCGCCCTCTTCGGGAAAACCAGTCTCATCCATGAGCCGCACCATAGCGATTTTTTCAGCAAGTGGGACGGGCTAGCGGAAGTTTTTCTGTGTGGAAGATGTGGACGGCTTCGGACCGGGCCCAAAAACAAAAAGCACCGCGGAAATCCAGCGGTGCTTCCATCAAAGCAGATTGCTTTTGGGTGGGAGGCTGGCACGGCGACCCGTGCCGAGGCTCGTTAGGGCTGCTTCCTTCCGGACCTGACCCGGTTGGCGAGTGGCTCGTCCACCACCAACCTCCCGAGCGCCTTATATCAGATCCCCCCCGGGGCTTGGCAAGGGGGCTCGGAGCTTTTTTGTTTGCCGGTAAATTTCACCCCTCAGGGCCGCAAGGTTGCCAGTTTGAGCCCGAAACCCATGAAGACGAGGCCGGTCACACCCTTCAGCCAGCGCTGAAACGACGGGCTCCGTGCCGCCCGGCTGACCCGCGCCAGCAAAACAATCATGGCGCCGAACCAGACCGCGTTGATCACGGAGTGCAGGGCCACCAGGGCAAAGGCGGCCGAGACCGCTCCCTCGCCTGCCGGAATGAATTGCGGAAAGGCGGCGAGATAGAACATGGAGACCTTAGGGTTGAGGGCATTGGTCAGGAACCCTTCGCCAAAGGCCTTTGCAAGCGTCCGTTTGCGCCTCGCCGGGGCTACTTCAGGCGTCAGTGCACCGCCTTTCATTGCTTCACGAAGCGCTTTCAGGCCGATCCAGAAGAGATAGGCGGCACCAAGCATCTTGACCACGAAGAAGGCCTCCGCCGAATGCACCAGGATCACGGATATGCCGAGGACCGACAATGCGCCATGCAGAAAGAAGGCGGTCACGAAGCCACCGATATTGGACACGGCCGCCAGTCGGCCGGATGTTGGCACGGTCTTGGCGATCAGGACGCCATTCGGTCCCGGCGACATGACAAGCAGGCTGGCGACGAGCAGAAAGCTCAGAACCGTTTCAAGAGACATGGCAGGGTTTCCGCGGCAGGAGAAAAGGATGGCAGGCAGATGTGAATACGGGTTCACAGTGGCCCAACTCTAGACATATGCTTGGCAAAAGCAAACCGCCTTTGACACAGGCGCGTCCCTCCAGCAGCGGGATATGCCCCATGACGTTTTTCAATCTCAATCCCCGCCTGGAAGGCGACAGCTATCCTGTCGCCGACCTGAAACTTTGCGCCGTCCGGCTGATGAAGGACGCCAATTACCCCTGGCTTCTCCTGATCCCGCGCAAGCCCGATCTGGTGGAGATCATCGACCTGGAGGAAGAAGACCAGCTGCAGCTGATGCGCGAAATAGCCCAGGCCAGCCAGGCGATCAGGCAAGTCACGGATTGTGAGAAACTGAATGTCGCCGCCCTCGGCAACCAGGTCTCGCAGCTGCATGTGCATGTCATTGCACGGTTTCGCGAAGACCAGGCCTGGCCCGGCCCCGTGTGGGGTGTGGTGCCCGGTGAGGCCTATGACCCGGAGAAAGCCGAAACGCTCATCGAGCAATTGCGCGACGTCCTGCTGGAGGGGGCGGCCTGACTTGAGAACCGGTTGACTTATTTTGCATCGAGAGTTGATCGGCCCCCTGCCTGAAGACGCTTTCGCGGTCGCCCCCCTTCCACTAGTCTCCAACCCCACTGCTTGCACACCAGATTGAAAATCAAGGATGTTTCCCATGCGCGCCACCACCGCCGGCCTCCAGGCGATGGAGATGAGTTTTCTCGGCAACACGCTCGACCGGCAATCGACCAGGCGCGGCGACACGGCTTATCTTGAGGAGTTGCTGGCAAAGCCGGACACGGAGATCGTCCTGTCGACGGCCCGAACGCTGGTGTTCCAAGATCGCGAGCCCTTGCAACCCGGTCATGATCTCACCTCTGCCAAGGCACTCGGCGCCGACCCGAAGGAACTCGTGTTTCTCGGATTGCGGGCGGAAAGCGGCCGGGCGGTGTTCGCGACAACACTCCCGCAAGACGACGAGGACCTGGCCGACCAAGGTGGTCTCAAACTGATCGATCTGCGCACTTTGGCGCTGCAAAAGGCGTTCAATCCGGAAGATCTCGGCGCCCTGGCGCAGGCGCGTGCCCTGATCCACTGGCACCGGACCCATCGGCACTGTTCCCGGTGCGGGGAAAAGACCGTCATGGCGGAGGCCGGCTACCGGCGTGACTGCCCCGCCTGCGAAAGCCCGCATTTTCCGCGCACCGACCCCTGCGTCATCATGCTGATCACCGATAAGTCCGGAGACCGGGCCCTGCTCGGCCGGCCGGCCCGGCTGCCGGAGGGCATTTACACCACCCTTGCCGGTTTCATGGAGCCTGGTGAAACCATCGAACAGGCCGTCCGGCGGGAGACGCTGGAGGAATCCGGGATCAGGGTCGGCAACGTCCGGCTGATCTCCAATCAACCCTGGCCGTTTCCCGCCAACCTGATGCTCGGCTGCATCGGAGAGGCGACGTCGTTCGAGATTGAAATCGAAGATGACGAACTGGAAGCCTGCAAATGGTGCGACCGGGAGGAAGTTCGTCAGATGGTCGCGGGAACCCACCCGGAAGGCCACCTCATCCCTCCGTCGATTTCCATTGCGTTTGAACTCATCACTGGCTGGCTGGAGCAGAAACTCTGATGACCTGGTGCATCTACCTGACCCATCCCGAAGTTGTCGTTGATCCGGACGTCCCGGTGCCGGACTGGGGACTGTCGGATCTTGGCCGTGAACGCGCCGTAAAGGCGACGGAACTTCCCTTCGCCGACGAGATCAGGCAGGTCATTTCCAGCGCCGAGAAAAAGGCCACTGAAACGGCCCAGGTGTTTTCCGGCCGCAAGAACGTCTTTCAGCGGGTGCTGCCCTTCCTTCATGAAAACGATCGCAGTGCGACCGGGTTCCTGCCACCGGAAGAGTTTGAAAAAACCGCGGATGCCTTTTTTGCAGATCCCCATCGGTCCGTTCGGGGCTGGGAACGGGCCATCGACGCCCAGAACCGGGTTGTCACCGGGATCAGCAGCGCGCTGCGTCATATCCCGGACGAGCAGCCGGTTCTTTTCACCGGCCACGGTGCGGTCGGCACGCTGTTGATGTGTCACCTGATGGCGGTGCCGATCTCAAGAGAGCACGACCAGACCCGCGGTGGCTGCTGGTACCGTTTCGACAAGGCGTGGCTAACGACACAAGCGGGCCGGAATTTGAGTTGGATAGAACTCTGAAGCCGGTCGGCCCGCGCAACACTTCATGATAGGTTATCGCCAACGCGGCTCTCGTGAGTTGGTGCCTGGCGGTCTTCCGGAAACGGAATGGGCCACGCCACAGTTCGGCCTCCCCCTGAGGAGAAGCTTCGGGCCGTCTCGAAGGATCTGCGGCAGATACCGAAGCAACCGGCCCAACCTTCGAGACAACGCGTCGCGCCTTCACAGGATGAAGGCGTGTTTGAACCAGTGCTTGACCCGGGAGCGAGCCGTGATCCGAATTTTGCTGAACCTTGTGCTTGCAACAATCGCTGTCGCCGCGTTTGCGCCCTCGGCACAGGCCGGAAAATACGATACCCAGTTCCGGCAGTTTCTGGCCTCGCAGATCGCACCGGCCGCCCGCAAGGCCGGCGTTTCGCAGGCCGTGATCGACCGGGAACTGAGCGGTCTCACACCAGATACGTCGCTGCCCGGACTGGTCGGCCCCGGCGGCAAGGGAGCGCCGCCCAAAATCAATTTCCAGGCGGAGTTCCGCTCACCGGCGCGATATTTCCGCGCCGGCCAGTTCAATGCTCTGGTTCCCCGCGGCCGCAGCCTGATGCAGAAGCATGCGGCCACCCTGCAACGGATCGAGGCGCGTTATGGCGTTCCCAAGCGGATCATTCTGGCGATCTGGGCTCGGGAATCAGGATATGGCGGTGCCAAGATCCCGCACGATGCCCTGCGGGTCGTCGCCACCCAGGCCTTCATGGGCCAGCGCGCCGACTTTTTCAAAGGCGAAGTCGTTGCAGCCCTGCAAATCCTGCAAAATGGCGACATCAGCCGCAAGGCAATGAAAAGCTCCTGGGGCGGCGCGATGGGACAACCGCAATTCCTGCCCTCCTCCTATCTGAAATACGCGGTCGATTTCGACGGCGACGGCCGGCGCAATATCTGGACCTCGGAGGTCGACACCATGGCCTCGATTGCGCATTACCTCGCCGAGCACGGCTGGCAGAAGGGGCGCGACTGGGGTTATGAGGTGGTACTGCCGGAGACCGTCTCATGCACACGGGAAGGGCCGGACAACCGGCAGAAGATTTCCGAATTCGTGCGCGAAGGCGTGAAACGCGTGAGCGGCCGGCCGTTCCCCGACCACGAGATCAACCGGCCCGGCAATATCCTGTTGCCAGCGGGCCGGTATGGTCCGGCCTTCATTGCCACGGAAAATTTCTACGTCATCAAGGAATACAACGAAAGCGATGCCTATGCGCTCTTTGTCGGTCATCTGGCGGACCGCTATGGCAACAACAAGGCATTTGCCGGCGCCTGGAAACCCATGAAGGAAACCACCCGCGGCGCCGTCAGAAATCTGCAGTTGCGCCTGGAAGGCCTCGGACACGATGTTGGCGGTGCGGATGGCCTGATCGGCTTCAAGACCCGACGCTCCATCGGCAAGGACCAGGAGAAAAACGGCTTTTTCGCTACCTGTTGGGTCGGCTGAAACCGTTTCCTCCCCCTGAAACCTGAACGGAATTCATGAGCTAGAACAGACGAAACCGCGGGCGCTGAAGCGCCTCCGGAGGGAGATTCGTGCCTGCCACATTATTTTCACTTTCATTTTTTATTGTTTTACGATAATTAATCGCTGCTTTCTTAGATGGAGATTCAAATGTTTGGACCTGCCCTCCGCCGGACCCGGCCGTTTCTGCGCGTAAATTCCCTCTGGCTTGTCCTTGTTCTGACCCTGCCCGCGGCCCCTGCGGTGTTCGCGTCCGACCTCGACAGTTTCAACCCTGCCACCACGGACCCGTCAAAATTCCGCATTGCGGTTCGTCACTCCGAACGGCTGGCAGTGCCCCAAGGCGGGGCACGTGTGAAGATCCTGATGACCGACAGGCAGACCGGCCAGGTGCTCCGCGAAAAGGAGGTGCTCCTGAAAAAAGCAGTGCAGCCCAACCGGCTGGAAAGCGTGCTGTCAGAGCGCCGCACAGACGAACAGGTTTCTGTCTATCGCATTCCGGAGCAGGAAGTTGCCGAGCTGCGGGCTTTGCAGGCCAAGTATCTCTCCTTGCCGCAAACCCGGAAGGACAACATGGCCGGGTCGCTCACCATCGACGTTGCCGGATGCAAGCTCGACCCGGAGGACAATGGCCGGATGCTGATCTCGACCTATCTGAAAACCTCCGAGTTTCAGGATTATGTGCCCCTGGAAATGGACTTTGACCTGCGCAATGTTCCAGACACCGGCAAGACCGGCCGCCGGGACCCGGTCCAGCCCTGCCAGGCGATGAACTGACCCGGTCAGGATCGATGAGAACAGTCTTTGCCTGGCGCAGCGGCAGCAGCGCTGCAAGATTGCTGGCCGCTGCGGTTCTTGCCTGGTGTGTTGCGGCCTGCAGTCATGTGCCGTTGACCACCATGGTGAAACTCAGCCGGTTTGATCTCCTGAAAACCGCTCCGGATGGTCTTCGGATTGCCGTCAAGTATCCCGACAGCATCCGGATCCCTGACGGCGGCGCGCAAATGCGGCTGACCGTTACGGAGAAGTCCAACGGCGAGGTGCAACTGAAGGAAGAGTTCGCCTTCACCCGCGTGGACACGGCCGCCGAGAAAGCCGAACTGGCCGGCGCGTTGCAATCGGGCTGGCGCGTCGAGGTCTATCGGCTGCCTGCAGGCAGGATCGGCGCATTCAAGGCGTTTCAATCGCACCTGACGGACATGAGCAAGGGAGACCGCGAGAAAGTCGACGGCAGCATGGAACTCAGTGTCGACGCCTGTCTTCTCTCGGCGACCAGGCCGGACAGGATCCTTGTCAGCACCTTTCTCAAGGCGTCGGAACTTGGAGGCTTTGTGCCGCTGCTCAAGGATGCCGACTTGCGGGAACTGATGGCCGCTGAAGACCTGGACGGTGACGCCGCACCGTTGGGTCCTTGCCCTGAAGCCGAAAAAGGCGGTTTTTGAACCCGTCCAGGGTCAAGACCCTAGA